>NZ_JBLQGP010000013.1:0-138953 GCF_047806685.1 Thauera sp. WH-1 | reverse complement strand
TGCCGATTATTTTTCACATCATGAAAACCCGCCGGCCGGTACGCCGTCCGCCCGCTTCAAGTCCGACAGGCTGCTAGACTCGCGCCCCGTCCCCGTTCATTTGAGATGCCTTGCGCAGCGTGTGCGCGTGCCGGTCGGCTGCGCCCGCCGCGAAGGCGAAAAGAGAGACTTCCATGTCCGGCAACACCCTCGGCACGCTCTTTACCGTCACCTCCTTTGGCGAATCGCATGGTCCGGCGATCGGCTGCATCGTCGACGGTTGCCCGCCGGGGCTGGCGATCTGCGAGGCCGACATCCAGGCCGAGCTCGACCGCCGCAAGCCGGGCACCTCGCGCCATGTCACCCAGCGTCGCGAACCCGATTCGGTGGAGATCCTGTCCGGCGTGTTCGAGGGCGTCACCACCGGCACACCGATCGCGCTACTGATCCGCAATCAGGACCAGCGCAGCAAGGACTACGGCAACATCGCCGACACCTTCCGCCCCGGGCATGCCGACTACGCCTACCTGCAGAAGTACGGCCTGCGCGACTACCGCGGTGGTGGGCGCTCGTCCGCACGCGAGACCGCGGTACGGGTGGCGGCCGGCGCGATCGCGAAAAAGTGGCTGAAGGCGCGCTACGGCATCGTGATCCGCGCCTGCATGACCGCGCTCGGGCCGATCGAGATTCCCTTCGTGTCCTGGGGCGAGGTCGACGGCAATCCATTCTTCGCGCCCAATGCGGCGATCGTGCCGCAGCTCGAGACCTACATGGACGAGCTGCGCAAGTCTGGCGACTCGATCGGCGCGCGCATCGACGTCGTCGCCAGCGGCGTGCCGGTGGGCTGGGGCGAGCCGGTGTACGGCCGCCTGGACGCCGACATCGCCTACGCGATGATGGGCATCAACGCGGTCAAGGGCGTGGAGATCGGCGCCGGCTTTGCCTCGGTGGCGCAGCGCGGCACCGAGCACGGCGACGAGATGACGCCCGAAGGCTTCCTGTCCAATCACGCCGGCGGTGTCCTCGGCGGCATCTCCACCGGCCAGGACATCATCGCCAGCATCGCGATCAAGCCCACCTCGAGCGTCCGGCTGGACCGCCGCTCGATCGACCGCGCCGGTAATCCGGTCATCGTCAACACGCATGGCCGCCATGACCCCTGCGTCGGCATCCGCGCCACGCCGATCGCCGAGTCCATGCTCGCGCTGGTGCTGATCGACCATGCGCTGCGTCATCGCGCGCAGTGCGGCGACGTGCGCACCGACACGCCGCGCATCGCCGCGCTCGCGCCCGGGGGCAGTCAGCGCCTGCCGTCGCCGCGCTGAGCGGCGGGGCGTCGGTCGCGAACCCGGTCGGGATGGTTCCGTACTGGCGCCTGTCGGCCTACTACTTTTTCTACTTCGCCTTCGTGGGCGCGTTTGCGCCCTATTTCACGCTCTACCTGCAGTCGATCAGGCTGTCGGCCACCGACATCGCCATCCTGATGTCCCTGATGCAGGTGATGCGGGTCGTGTCGCCCAACCTGTGGGGCTGGCTGGCGGAGCGGCTCGCCCTGCGCATGGCCATCGTGCGGCTGTCGGCGTTGGCGGCCCTGGTGGGATTCGTCGGCTTCTTCGTCACCACGGACTTCGTCGGCCTGTTCCTCGCGATGGCGCTGATGGCCTTCTTCTGGAGCGCCGCCTTGCCCCTGGTCGAGGGGCTGACCTTCGCCCATCTCGGCGACGAGGGGCACCGCTACGGCAGCATCCGGGTGTGGGGCTCGGTGGGCTTCATCGCGGCCGTGCTCGCGCTCGGCTATCTGCTCGACCACCTGCCGATCGCCGCGGTGCTGTGGATCACCGCGGCGATCCTGCTCGGCATCTTCGTGTGCGCCCTGTTCGTGCCCGAGGCCCGGCGCGCGCCCGAGCCGCGTGTGGCGGCAAGTCTGGGCGACACCTTGCGTCGGCCCGAGGTGCGGGCGCTGCTCGGGGCGTGTTTCCTGATGTCGGCCGCGCATGGTGCGCTGTACGTCTTCTACTCGATCTTCCTCGTCGATAACGGCTACGACAAGGCCCTGGTGGGCTGGATGTGGACGCTTGGCGTGCTCGCCGAGATCGTCGTCTTCATGCTGATGCCGCGCATCGCGAAGTGCTTCTCGCTGCGGGCGATCCTGCTGTTCTCCTTTTCCTGCGCGGTGCTGCGCTTCCTGATGATCGCCTGGGGGGCGGACAGCCTGGCGGTGCTCATGCTTGCCCAGCTGCTGCACGGTGCCACCTTCGGTGCCTATCATGCGGCCGCAATCGCGGTGGTGAACCTGTGGTTCCCCGGGCGACTCCAAGCGCGAGGACAGGCGCTGTACGGCAGCCTGTCCTTCGGTGCCGGCGGCATGCTGGGCGGGTTGTTGAGCGGCTATACCTGGGAGGTGCTCGGTGCCGAATGGACTTTCACCATGGGTGCGCTGTTTGCGCTCGGCGGGCTGGTTTGGCTGTCGCTGGGCTGGCGTCGCGCGTGACAGGCGAGGGAGCGCAGGGATAGAGGAGGCTGGATTGATGAGAGGGATGTCCAAGGGGGTGATGCCCGTCGTGCTGGCGGTGGCACTGAGTGCAGCGTGCCAGACCGTGCAGACCACGGGCGGTGGCGCGGTTGGCGTGCAGCGTTCGCAGTTGATGATGGTCTCCGCCCAGGAGGTCGAGCAGGCGTCGCGCCAGCAGTACCAGCAGTTGCTGGCGGAGGCGCGACAGAAGAACGCCCTTAACCGTGACCCGGCCACGGTCCGACGCGTGCGCACCATCGTGTCGCGGCTCACTGCGCAGACGGGCGTCTTCCGTGCGGATGCGCCCTCTTGGCAGTGGGAGGTGAACGTCTTCAGCTCCAACGAGCTCAACGCCTGGTGCATGGCGGGCGGCAAGATGGCGATTTACACCGGCCTCATCGAGCGCCTCAAGCTCACCGACGACGAGATCGCCGCGGTGATGGGGCACGAGATCGCGCACGCGCTGCGCGAGCATGCACGCGAACAGGTGTCGAAATCGATGGCGACCGGGCTCGGCGTTTCGGTCGCCGGGGCCTTGCTCGGCGTGGGGCAGATCGGCCAGGACCTCATGGGGCAGGTCGCCAAGGTCACCTTCGAGTTGCCCAACTCGCGCGAGCACGAGATCGAGGCCGACCGCATCGGCGTCGAGCTGGCCGCCCGTGCCGGCTACGACCCGCGTGCCGCGGTCAGCTTGTGGAACAAGATGTCCACCCGGTCGGCCGGGGCGCCGCCGCAGTGGTTGTCGACCCACCCCTCGCACGCCAACCGTCAGCGTGACCTGGCCGACTACGCCGCACGCGTCATGCCGCTCTACCAGGCGGCGCGGCGCTGACGGGCGTGTGCTGTTCAGTCTCGTAAGCTTTGTGAAATAATCAATTTTTTTCTTGACGCGGAATTCCTGGGATGCAGGCTCAAACCTTGTACGAAAAGCTGTGGTCCAGTCACGTCGTCCACCAGGAGGCCGACGGCACGGCGCTGATCTACATCGACCGCCACCTGGTCCACGAGGTGACCAGCCCGCAGGCCTTCGAGGGCCTCAAGCTGGCCGGACGCAAGCCCTGGCGCATCAGCTCGATTGTCGCCACCGCCGACCACAACACGCCGACCGATCACTGGGATCTCGGCATCCAGGATCCGGTCTCGCGCCAGCAGGTCGAGACGCTGGATGCCAACATCCGCGAGGTGGGCTCGCTCGCCTACTTTCCGTTCAAGGACGAACGCCAGGGCATCGTGCACGTCATCGGCCCCGAGAACGGCGCCACGCTGCCGGGCATGACCGTGGTCTGCGGCGACTCGCACACCTCCACCCACGGCGCCTTCGGCTGCCTGGCGCACGGCATCGGCACCTCGGAGGTGGAGCACGTGCTCGCCACCCAGTGCCTGCTGCAAAAGAAGTCGAAGACCATGCTGGTGAAGGTCGACGGCCAGCTTGGTCGTGGCGTCACCGCCAAGGACATCGTGCTCGCCATCATCGGCAAGATCGGCACCGCGGGCGGCACCGGCTATGCGATGGAGTTCGGCGGCAGCGCGATCCGTGCGCTGTCGATGGAAGGCCGCATGACGATCTGCAACATGGCGATCGAGGCGGGTGCGCGCGCCGGCATGGTCGGGGTCGACGAGACGACCATCGCCTATCTCAAGGATCGTCCGTTCTCGCCCAAGGGCGAGGCCTGGGACCAGGCGGTCGACTACTGGCGCAGCCTGCACAGCGACGAGGGGGCGGAGTTCGACAAGGTCGTCGAGCTCAATGCCGAGGACATCCTGCCGCAGGTGACCTGGGGCACCTCGCCGGAGATGGTCACCACGGTCGATGGGCGTGTGCCCGATCCGGCCGCCGTCTCCGACCCGGTGCGCCGCGAGGGCATCGAGCGCGCGCTCAAGTACATGGGCCTCACGGCCAACACCCCGATCACCGACATCCCGGTGGACCAGGTCTTCATCGGCTCGTGCACCAACTCGCGCATCGAAGACCTGCGCGAGGCCGCCGCGGTGGCCAAGGGCCGCAGCAAGGCTGACAACGTCAAGCGCGTTCTGGTGGTGCCGGGCTCCGGCCTGGTCAAGCGCCAGGCCGAAGCGGAAGGCCTGCACGAGATCTTCCTCGCCGCCGGCTTCGAATGGCGCGAGCCGGGCTGTTCGATGTGCCTGGCGATGAACGCCGACCGCCTCGAACCGGGCGAGCGCTGCGCCTCGACCTCGAACCGCAACTTCGAGGGCCGTCAGGGCGCCGGTGGCCGCACTCACCTTGTCAGCCCGGCGATGGCCGCCGCCGCTGCGGTGACCGGGCATTTTACCGACGTGCGCACGCTGGCTTGAGTGCCGGCACCAGTCTGAGGACCCTGCAATGAAGAAGTTTGCACTGATTGCCGCCGCGCTTGCGGCCGGCTTCGTTTCCATCGCCTGCAACACCGTGCAAGGGGTCGGTCGTGACATTGAAGCGGGTGGCGAGGCCATCCAGAGGGCAGTGAAATAATGAATCCGTTTACCCAGCTGGACGGCCTGGTCGCACCGCTCGACCGTGCCAACGTCGACACCGATGCGATCATCCCGAAGCAGTTCCTGAAGTCGATCAAGCGCAGCGGCTTCGGGCCCAACGCCTTCGACGAGTGGCGCTACCTCGACGTCGGTCAGCCCGGCCAGGACAACAGCCAGCGTCCGCTCAACCCCGACTTCGTGCTCAACAAGCCGCGCTACCAGGGTGCGCAGATCCTGCTCACGCGCGACAACTTCGGCTGCGGCAGCTCGCGCGAGCACGCGCCGTGGGCGCTCGAGGACTATGGCTTCCGGGTGCTCATCGGGCCGAGCTTCGCCGACATCTTCTTCAACAACAGCTTCAAAAATGGGCTGCTGCCGATCAAGCTCGATGCCGCCGAGGTCGATGAGCTCTTTCGCCAGTGCGAGACGACCGAGGGCTACCGCCTGGTGGTCGATCTCGCCGCGCAGACCATCACCCGCCCGGACGGCAAGTCGATCGCCTTCGACATCGACCCCTTCCGCAAGGAATGCCTGCTCAACGGCTGGGACGACATCGGCCTAACCCTGCGCCACGCCGACAAGATCCGCGCCTTCGAAGAAAGGCGCCGCGCCGAACACCCCTATTACTTTGCCTGAGCCGGCCTGGCTCACCGAACCAAGGAAGACGATTCGATGAAGATTTGCGTGCTGCCGGGTGACGGCATCGGTCCCGAGATCATGGCGCAAGCCGTGCGCGTGCTGAATGCGCTCGATCTCAAGTTCGAGATGGAAGAAGCCCTGGTGGGCGGTTGCGCGGTGGATGCCACCGGCAACCCGTTGCCCGAGGCCACGCTCAAGCTCGCGCGCGCGGCCGATGCGATCCTGCTCGGCGCGGTCGGCGGCCCGAAGTGGGACAACCATCCCCGCAACCAGCGCCCAGAGCTCGGCCTGCTCGGCATCCGCAAGGAGCTGGCCCTGTTCGCCAACCTGCGCCCGGCCATCCTGTATCCGGAGCTGGCCAACGCGTCCACGCTCAAGCCCGAGATCGTCGCCGGCCTCGACATCCTCATCGTGCGCGAACTCACTGGCGACATCTATTTCGGCCAGCCGCGCGGCATCGAGCTGCGCGAGGTCAACGGCGAGACCCAGCGCGTGGGCTGGAACACCATGATCTACGCCGAGTACGAGATCCGCCGCATCCTGCGCGTCGCCTTCGAGGCGGCGATGAAGCGCGGCAAGCGCCTGTGCTCGGTCGACAAGATGAACGTGCTCGAGACCACCCAACTGTGGCGCGACATCGCGATCGAGGTCAGCAAGGACTTTCCCGAGGTCGAGCTCACCCACATGCTGGTCGACAACGCCGCGATGCAGCTGGTGCGCAACCCGAAGCAGTTCGACGTGATGGTCACCGGCAACATGTTCGGCGACATCCTGTCGGACGAGGCCTCGATGCTCACCGGCTCGATCGGCATGCTGCCCTCGGCCTCGCTCAATGCCGACAACAAGGGCATGTACGAGCCCTCGCACGGTTCCGCGCCCGACATCGCCGGCAAGGACCTCGCCAACCCGCTCGCCACCATCCTGTCGGCGGCGATGATGCTGCGCTATACCTTCAATCAGGAAGCGGCCGCGCAGCGCATCGAGCGCGCGGTCAAGAAGGTGCTGGCCCAGGGCTATCGCACCGGCGATATCTACGAGCCGGGTACCAAGCGCGTCGGCACGCGCGAGATGGGCGACGCGGTGCTCGCGGCGCTGTAAGCTCTTGCGCCTGAAACGGTTTTTCGAAGAACGTCTTAGTTGAGAGTGATGAACATGAATCGAGTCGGTCTGGTTGGCTGGCGTGGCATGGTCGGTTCCGTGCTGATGCAGCGCATGGTGGAAGAGGGCGACTTCGCCTTCATCGAGCCCGTGTATTTCTCCACCTCGAACGCCGGCGGCAAGGCGCCGTCTTTCGGCGGCAAGGAGGCCGCCGCGCCGCTGCAGGACGCGATGAACATCGATGCGCTGAAGGCCTGCGACATCGTGATCACCTGCCAGGGCGGCGACTACACCAAGGAAGTCTTCCCCAAGCTGCGCGCCACCGGCTGGAACGGCCACTGGATCGATGCCGCCAGCGCGCTGCGCATGAACGACGACGCGGTGATCATCCTCGACCCGGTCAACCGCAACGTCATCGACGCCGCGCTCTCCAAGGGCGGCCGCAACTGGATCGGCGGCAACTGCACCGTGTCGCTGATGCTGATGGGCCTGGGTGGCCTGTTCAAGCACGGCCTGGTCGAGTGGATCTCGGCGATGACCTACCAGGCGGCCTCGGGCGCCGGTGCGCAGAACATGCGCGAGCTCATTAGCCAGATGGGCACCATCCACGACTCGGTCAAGGATCTGCTCGCCGATCCGGCCTCGGCCATCCTCGAGATCGACCGCAAGGTCGCCGAGACCATGCGCTCGGACGCCTTTCCGAAAAAGAACTTCCGCAACACGCCGCTCGCCGGCAGCCTGATCCCCTGGATCGACGTGCCGGTCGAGCACGGCCAGAGCAAGGAAGAGTGGAAGGGCGGCGCCGAGTGCAACAAGATCCTCGGCAACCCGGCCTTCCGCAGCCCGGGCTCGATCCCGATCGACGGCCTGTGCGTGCGCATCGGCGCGATGCGCTGCCATTCGCAGGCGCTCACCATCAAGCTCAGGAAGGATGTGCCGCTCGACGAGATCAGCGAGATCATCGCCGGCGCCAACCAGTGGGTGAAGGTCGTCCCCAACGATCGCGAAATCACCGAGCGCGAGCTGACGCCGACCGCCGTCACCGGCACGCTGACCGTCCCCGTCGGCCGCCTGCACAAGATGGCGATGGGACCGGAGTACCTCGGCGCCTTCACCGTCGGCGACCAGTTGCTGTGGGGCGCGGCCGAGCCGCTTCGCCGCATGTTGCGCATTCTGCTCGAGCGTTAAGGTTTTCGCCGACAGCGACGTTAAAGGGGGCTACGGCCCCCTTTTTCAATTGCTGCGGGGCCTCGGACATGCGGTATTTCGTCACGGCAGGACGTCCGAATCAGGGTTCTATAATGCGGGGAGACCCGGAAAATGCTAGATTCCTAGGCCAATCCTTGACGTCCTTGACCGTAGAGCTCAGCTTCGGGGGAAACGCGGTTTGAAACCAAACATGACAAAGTCGTTCAGGACATCGCTGATCGCCCTCTCGATTGCAGCGCTGCCGTTTGCCGGGCATGCGGCTGGCCTCGGGCAGATCAACGTGTTCAGCGGTCTTGGCCAGCCCTTGCGCGCCGAGATCCAGGTGAGCGCGACCGCGGAAGAACTGCAGTCGTTGAGCGCTCGTATCGCCTCGCCCGACGCATTTCGCCAGGCCAACCTGAGCTACGGCAGCGTGGTCAGCGCGATTCGGGTCAGTGTCGACACCCGGGCCGCCCGGCCGGTGATCCGCCTGAGCAGCGACCGTCCGGTCAACGAGCCCTTTGTCGACCTGCTGGTGGAGCTCAACTGGGCGTCGGGCAGGCTGGTCCGCGAATACACATTCCTGCTTGACCCCGTCGATATCGCCGCACCTCGCCCGCTGGCAGCCGCGGTCGACACGCCGGCGGCCGCTCCCATACCGCGTGCCGCGCCGCCGCAGGCGGCTCCTCAACGCGCCGCCCCGGCTGTACGTGAAGTGCCCGAGACCTACACCGTGCGCCGTGGCGACACCATGCATCGCATCGCCAGTGCGCACGTCCAGCCCGGCTCCACGCTGGATCAGATGCTGGTTGCCCTGCTGCGTGCCAATCCCCAGGCCTTCGATGGCGGCAACATCAACCGCCTGCGTGCGGGCGCGGTGCTGAACGTACCGCGCGCCGATGCCGTGCGCGCCATCGATGCGGCCGAGGCGCGCCGCGAGATTCGCGCTCAGGCTGCCGATTTCGAAGCCTATCGTCGTGGGCTGGCCTCGTCGGCAACGGCTCGCGCACCGGTCCCGGCGGCACAGGCAGAGCAGCAAAGCACGGGCCGCATCGTGCCCCGTGTCGAGGAGAGCGCGCGGCCCGAAGCGGCAGGCGATCAGGTGCGAGTCTCGCGCAGCGAGGCCGCCGCGGCTGACGGTTCCGCTGAAGCCCGTCTCCAGGTCCTGGAGGAAGAGCTCACTTCGCGCGAGAAGTCGCTCGAGGAAGCCAACGCCCGCCTCGCGCAACTTGAGCGCAGCATTCGTGACCTGCAGCGTCTGCTCGAACTGCAGAGCGGCACCATGGGCCAGTTGCAGGAGAGGGCGGCGGCCGAGCCGCCTGCCGAGCCCGATTCGCCCACCGCTGCTGCGCAGCCCGCGGCGGCGGCGGAGGCAGCGGCGGCGGCGGAGGCAGCGGCCGAACCGGTGACCGAGCCGGCGCTTGCTGAACCTGGCGCCGGCCAGGCTGCGTCGGTCGCGGGCGAGCTTGCGTCCGCGGACGAGACCGTGGCCGAACCCCCGGCGCCGGCCGCGCCGATGGCGGCCGAGGTCCAGCCCGCCGCGCCGGCGGCCCCGCCTGCCGCTCCGCCGCCCGCGCCGGCCGCACCCGTCGCGCCGGCGGCCGAGCCGAGTTTCGTCGATTCGCTGCTCGAGGATCCGACTGTTGTCGCCGCCGGCGGGGGCGTCCTCGCCCTGCTGCTCGCATTGCTTGCGCTCAAGGCGCGACAGCGGCGCAAGGAGGCCGAGATCCAGGCTGCGACCGCCGAACTCGAAGCCGGCAGCCTTGGCGGCAACAGCCAGGCCGTTTTCGGCGGTACTGGTGGGCAGAGTGTCGATACCGGTGCCACCAGCATCATGCACACCGACTTCAGCCAGTCGGGCCTGTCCTCCATCGATACCGACGAGGGCGTGGACCCGGTGGCCGAGGCCGATGTCTACATGGCCTACGGTCGGGATGCGCAGGCCGAGGAGATCCTGCTCGACGCGCTCAAGGCCGATCCGACGCGCGCGGCGATCAAGCTCAAGCTGCTCGAGATCTACGCGCAGCGGCGCAACAGCCGGCAGTTCGAGACCATTGCCAGCGAACTGTTCGCACTCACCGGCGGTCATGGACGCGACTGGGAAAAGGCGGCCGCCATGGGGCGCAAGCTCGAGCCGGAGAATCCGCTCTACAAGGGCGAGCAGACCGAGATCGGCAGCAGCGCGACGGCGTCGGCGCCTCCCGCGCGCGATGCGGGGCCGGCACCGGGCAGCGAGGCGACCCTTGCCGCCGCCGGTGCCGCCCTGACGGCTGCCGGGCTCGCGCAGGCGGCGCCGCCGGCCCAGAGCGAGCCGGCTGTCACGCCGGAGGCGGAGGACAGTGCGGAGGCCGCGGTGCATGAGCTGTCGTCGCTCGACTTCACCACCAGTGCCCAGATCGAACCGAGCCTGTCGCAGATGCGCGATACATGGACGGTGCCGGGTGATCTGAGCAAGCTGACCAGCGGCAATGGCGAGGCCTCGCCCGAGCCGGAGCCGGCGGACATGGCGCCCGAATTGCCCGCCGATAGCGGCGTGATCGATTTCGAGCTCGACCTCGGCGACGAGCCGGCCAGCGGCGGTATCGACCTGACGGTGGCCGACGAGGCGGCCGAAGGCGCTGCGCCGCCGGCCGGTCAGGAGGACGATGGCGGTCTGGTGTTCGATCTCGACATCGGCGACTTCGACGAGCCGAGCACACCCGCTGGCGCGGCCGCCCCCACAGCGGCGGACGCGGACATGGCTTCGGATGCCGCGAACTCGATGACCATGCTGGACAACGTCGCAGATTTCGCCGCCCCGCTCGAGTTCGAGTTACCCGATCTCGACACGGCGACCGCCCCGACCAGTGCCATCGATCTCAACGCCACCGTGGTGAGCAGCGACGCGATGGTGGAGGACATGGATGAGGAGGGTTCGCCGGCGCCTGATGGCGACCGTTCGGCGCCAGCGGCGAAGGCCGACGAACCCTTGGTCGACCTCGAGAAGACCAGCTTCGACAGCAGCCTGCTCGACTTCGATTTCGACATCGACACCCCGTCGGCACCCGAAACGCCTGCCACCATTGGCCCGGCAGGCCTCGACCTGACCTCCATCGATCTTGATCTGGAGAACTTCGACGATCAGGGCGTTCCCGAGATCGAAGTCGTTCCCTTCGAGGCCGAGGCGACCGACCTTGGCCAGGTACAGGGAGCGGGTGGCGATGCGGGCTTTGATGCCGATGCGCCTGCTCAAGCGGCAAGCGGGGGTGAGGTCGATAACGAGGAGGCCGACACCAAACTGGAACTGGCGCGGGCCTATGAGGAAATGGGCGACAACGAGGGCGCGCTCGAGTTGTTGCAGGAAGTGCTCGGCGAAGGTTCGGCGCGGCAAAAGGAAGTCGCGCGCGAGATGATCGGTCGCCTGAGCTGACCCGGGACGTCGTCGCAGCAGGGTCGCCACGAGCCCGTACTCGTGGCGACCCTGTAGGTTCACCCCATGCACTCCGGACTCATCCTTCTCCTGTGGCTGGCCGCGGTCGCCTCCATTCAGTTGCTGTCCCCGTCTGCGCTGGCCATCGCCGTGCTCGGCTGCGTGCTTGTCGCGCTGCTGCTCGCACCTGCGCGGGCGCGTCGCCTGGTGCGGCGGGTGCGTGTGCTGCTGCTGGCGATCGTGATCCTCTTTGCCTGGTTCACGCCGGGCGAGGCCTTGCTCGTCGACTGGCCGCGGCTCGGACCGACGCGCGAAGGCGCCGCCCTCGCGGCGCTGCATGCGGGCCGGCTGCTGGCGGTGGTGTGTGCCGTGGCGCTGCTGCTCGAGCGCCTGTCGCTCGACCGGCTGGTCGCGGGCCTGCACGCGCTGGCACGGCCGCTGCGCCTGATCGGGGTGCCGCCCGAGCGCCTTGCGCTGCGGCTGCTGCTGGTGCTGCGCCTGGTCGAGGCCACGCCGCGCGGCAGCGGTCCAGGGCACTGGAAGGCGTGGTTGCTGGACGAGGATGAGGCGGCCGGTGTCGAGCCGGTCAGACTGCAGCGCGAACGTCTGAGTCGGGCCGATGCGCTGTTTGCGCTCGTCTTGTTCGCCGCCCTGCTGTGGTGGAGCCTCGCATGACGCGGATCGTCCTGGGTCTCGAATACGCGGGCGATGCCTTCTGCGGCTGGCAGAGCCAGGCCCATGGCCGCACCGTGCAGGACGTCCTCGAGGCCGCGCTGAGCAGGATCGCTGCCGAACGCGTGCGCCTGCACTGCGCCGGGCGGACCGACGCGGGGGTCCATGCCAGCGCACAGGTGGTGCATTTCGACACCCGTGCGCAGCGCCCGACCAGCGCCTGGGTACGTGGTGTGAACGCCCTGCTGCCGGGCGCGGTGGTGGTGCGTTGGGCCACCGAAGTGGGCGATGATTTTCACGCCCGTTTTCTTGCCACCGAGCGGCGCTACCGTTACATCCTGCACAACGCGCCGACGCGGCCGGCGATGCTCGCCGGCAGGGTGGGCTGGTTCCACCTTCCGCTTGACGAAGCGCGCATGGCGCAGGCGATCGACGGCCTGCTGGGCTGGCACGACTTCTCGTCCTTCCGGGCGGCGGGTTGTCAGTCGAAGACGCCGGTGCGGCTGATGCACGAGGCGAGCGTGCGCCGCCAGGGCGACTATCTGTTGTTCGACTTTCGTGCCAACGGCTTCCTGCATCACATGATCCGCAACCTTGTCGGTGCGCTCGTCTACGTGGGCAAGGGTCGTTACCCGGTAGCCTGGATGCGCGAGTTGCTGGAGGCGCGCGATCGCACCCGTGCGGCACCCACGTTTGCGCCCGATGGCCTGTACCTGTGCGGGGTCAGCTACCCGCCGCGCTGGCCGCTGCCCAACGATGGGCGTATCATCGCGCTGCCCCAGCTACCCCTCGTCTGAATGTCCCGTACCCGAATCAAGATCTGCGGCCTGACCCGGCCCGAAGATGTGCGCGCGGCCGTCGAGGCGGGGGCCGATGCAATCGGCTTTGTCTTCTATCGGCCCAGCCCGCGCGCCGTCGACATCGAGCAGGCGGCCGAGCTCGTCGCCCTGCTACCGCCCTTCGTGACCTCGGTCGGCCTCTTCGTCAATGCGACGCAGGATGAGGTCGACGCGGTGCTCGCGCGCGTGCCGCTGCAACTTCTGCAGTTCCATGGTGACGAAGCGGAGTCTGATTGCGCCCGCCACGGACGGCCCTGGATCAAGGCGGCGCGGATGCGTCCCGGGGTCGATCTGTTAGAATTCTCGAGTTTTCACCCGCGCGCCAGCGGCATTCTCGTCGACACCTTCGTCGAGGGCTATGGCGGCAGTGGCAAGATTTTCGACTGGTCGCTGATCCCCGACGGGTTCGTGCGGCCGCTTGTGCTTTCCGGCGGGCTCGATGCAGACAACGTGACCGAGGCCGTGCGCCGCGTGCGTCCGTGGGCGGTCGATGTATCGAGCGGCGTGGAAAGCGCCAAGGGAATCAAGGACGCGGCGAAGATCGCCGCCTTCATAGCCGGAGTTCGACATGCAGATGGCTGACACGCCTTACCAGTTTCCCGATGCGAGCGGGCATTTCGGCCCGTACGGGGGCGTCTTCGTTTCCGAAACGCTGATGCCCGCACTAGCCGAGCTGCGCGAAGCCTACGCAGCCTGCCAGGCCGATCCGGAATTCATCGCCGAGTTCGAATACGAGCTCAAGCACTACGTCGGCCGTCCGAGCCCGATCTACCACGCCAAGCGCTGGTCGGGACTGCTCGGCGGGGCGCAGATCTACCTCAAGCGCGAGGACCTCAACCACACCGGCGCGCACAAGGTGAATAACTGCATCGGCCAGGCCCTGGTGGCCCGCCGCATGGGCAAGCCGCGCGTGATCGCCGAGACCGGCGCCGGCCAGCACGGCGTCGCCACCGCCACCGTGGCCGCGCGCTACGGCATGGAGTGTGTGGTGTACATGGGCGCCGAGGACGTCAAGCGCCAGGCGGCCAACGTCTATCGCATGAAGCTGCTCGGCGCCACCGTGGTGCCGGTCGAGTCGGGCTCGAAGACGCTCAAGGACGCACTCAACGAGGCGATGCGCGACTGGGTCACCAACGTCGCCGACACCTTCTACATCATCGGCACCGTCGCCGGCCCGCACCCCTACCCGATGATGGTGCGCGACTTCCAGGCGGTGATCGGCAAGGAGTGCATCGAGCAGATGCCCGAGATGGTGGGGCGCCAGCCGGACTACGTGCTTGCCTGCGTGGGCGGCGGCTCAAATGCGATGGGCATCTTCCATCCCTACATCGGCGTGCCCGGCGTCAAGCTCGTCGGCGTCGAGGCGGCGGGCGACGGGCTCGACACCGGCCGCCATTCGGCCTCGCTGACCGCCGGCCGCCCCGGCGTGCTGCACGGCAACCGCACCTACCTGCTGCAGGACGAGGACGGCCAGATCATCGAGACCCATTCGGTTTCGGCCGGCCTCGACTATCCGGGCGTCGGCCCGGAGCATGCCTGGCTCAAGGACACCGCGCGCGCCGACTACGTCGGCATCACGGATGCCGAGGCGCTGCGGGCCTTCCATGACCTGTGCCGGCTCGAGGGCATCATCCCGGCGCTCGAGTCCGCGCATGCGCTGGCCTACGCTGCCAAGCTCGCGCCGACCCTGCCCAAGGACAAGATCCTGCTGGTCAATCTCTCCGGCCGTGGCGACAAGGACATGCACACCGTCGCCGAACGTTCCGGCATCCAGTTCTGAACCTGCCCCGGGCCGCATCTGCGGCCCGCAGTGTGATCGAGACATGTCAAGAATCCAGACCGTTTTCCAGCGCCTGCAGGCCGAGGGCCGCAAGGCGCTGATCCCCTTCGTTACCGCCGGTTTTCCCGGCCCCGAGCTGAGCCTGCCGCTGATGCATGCGCTGGTCGAGGGCGGCGCCGACATCATCGAGCTCGGCGTGCCGTTCTCCGACCCGATGGCCGACGGCCCGACCATCCAGCGCGCCTCCGAGCGCGCGCTCGCGCAGGGCATGAGTCTGCGCAAGGTGCTCGAGCTGGTGCGCGCCTTCCGTGCGACGAATGCCGACACCCCGGTGGTGCTGATGGGCTACGCCAACCCGATCGAGGCCATGGGGGCCGAGCGCTTTGTCGCCGATGCGCGCGGCGCCGGCGTCGATGGGGTGCTGGTGGTGGATTATCCGCCCGAGGAGTGCGTCGGCTTTGCCGCCACGGCCAAGGCCGGCGGCCTCGATTCGATCTTCCTGCTGGCGCCGACCTCATCCGAGCAGCGCTACGCCGACGTGGCGCGGGCGGGCAGTGGCTACATCTATTACGTGTCGCTGAAGGGCGTCACCGGCAGTGCGAAGCTCGACGTCGAGGAAGTGGCGCGCCGCATTCCGCAGATCCGCGCCGCGGTCGGCATGCCGGTGGGCGTGGGCTTCGGCATTCGCGACGCGGCCAGCGCGCGCGCCATCGGCGCCGTCGCCGATGCGGTCGTGATCGGCAGCCGCATCATCGAGGAAATCGAACACAATCCGGGCGAGGAAGTGCCGCGGGTCGCGGCATTCATGCGCGATATCCGCGTGGCGCTCGACGAACTCGCGGCCGGCAAAGGAGCACGTCAATGAGCTGGTTGCAGAAGCTGCTGCCGCCTAAGATCAAGCGCGGCGAGACCTCGGCACGCAACAAGTCGATTCCCGAAGGCCTGTGGAGCAAGTGTGAAGGCTGCGAGGCCGTGCTCTACCGCGCCGACCTCGACAGCAATCTCGGGGTGTGCCCCAAGTGCGGACATCATCATCGCCTGCGTGCGCGCCGTCGCCTGGACGTGCTGCTCGATGCCGAAGGCCGGGTCGAGATCGGCGCCGAGGTCACGCCGGTCGATGCGCTCAAGTTCAAGGATTCTCGCAAGTACCCGGAGCGCCTGTCGGCCGCCACGGCCGACACCGGCGAGGCCGATGCCATGGTCGTCATGCAGGGCGCGATCAAGAGTCTGCCGGTGGTCGTTGCCTGCTTCGAGTTCGAGTTCCTCGGCGGCTCGATGGGCTCGGTCGTCGGCGAGCGCTTCGTCCGTGGCGCCAAGCGCGCCTTCGAGCAGCGCGTGCCCTTCATCTGCATCACCGCCTCGGGCGGCGCGCGCATGCAGGAGGGCCTGCTGTCGCTGATGCAGATGGCCAAGACCACGGCCGCCATCACCCGCCTGGCCGAGCGCAGGTTGCCCTTCGTCACCGTGCTCACCGATCCGACCATGGGGGGCGTGTCCGCCAGCTTCGCCTTCATGGGCGACGTGGTGATTGCCGAACCCGGTGCGCTGATCGGCTTCGCCGGACCGCGCGTGATCGAGCAGACGGTACGTGAGAAGCTGCCCGAAGGCTTCCAGCGCGCCGAGTTCCTGCTCGAGAAGGGCGCGGTCGACCTGATCGTCGACCGTCGCGAGCTGCGCGACCAGCTTGCGGGCGTGCTCGCCATGCTGACGCGTCAACCTGCCGACGCGGTGAGCGATTGATGTCTGCCGTGGGTTTGAATGCGGGCCTTCCGGCCACGCTAGAGGGCTGGCTCGCCCTGCTGGAGCAGCGCCACGGGCAGCGCATCGAGCTGGGCCTCGAGCGCGTGCGCAAAGTCAAGGACGCGATGGCGGTCAGCTCGGACGCGGTGGTGATCACCGTCGGTGGCACCAATGGCAAGGGCTCTTGCTGCGCGATGCTCGAGGGCATCCTGCTTGCGGCCGGGTATCGCGTCGGTTGCTATACGTCGCCGCACCTCATCCGCTACAACGAGCGCGTGCGCATCGACGGCCAGGACGCCAGCGACGCCCAACTGGTCGCCGGCTTTGAGGCGGTGGAGGCGGTGCGTGGAGACACGCCGCTGACCTATTTCGAGCATGGTACGCTGGCCGCGTGGGCGGTGTTCGCCGCCGTGCGGCTCGACGTCATCATCCTCGAGGTGGGCCTTGGCGGACGCCTCGACGCGGTCAATCTGTTCGACGCCGATTGTTCGATCGTCACCAGTGTGGCGATGGATCACATGGACTTCCTCGGCGATACGCGTGAGGCCATCGGCTTCGAGAAAGCCGGCATCTTCCGTGCCGGGCGAGCGGCGGTCTGCGGCGACCCCCAGCCGCCCGCCAGCCTGGTCGAGCATGCCTTGACGATCGGCGCCGAGCTGTGGATCAGCGGGCGCGACTTCGGCTTCGGCGGCGATCGCCAACAGTGGGGCTACTGGCGCTATGCCGAGCCGCCGGCGCAGGGTCCCCTGGTCAAGCGCGGTGGGCTGGCCTATCCGGCCCTGCGTGGCACCAACCAGTTGCTCAACGCCTCTGCAGTGATCACGGCGCTCGAGTGCCTGCGCACGCGACTCCCGGTATCGATGCAGCACCTGCGCCAGGGACTGATGCTGGTCGAGGTGCCGGGGCGCTTCCAGGTGCTGCCGGGTCGGCCGGCGGTGGTCCTCGACGTCGCGCACAATCCGCAGGCGGCTGGCGTGCTGGCCGAGAATCTCGGCAGCATGGGCTTCTACCCCGAGACCTGGGCGGTGCTCGGCATGCTCGCCGACAAGGACGTCGAAGGGGTGTGCGCGCTGATGGCCGGCAGGGTGGACCACTGGCTGCTCGCCGATCTGCCCGGTCCGCGCGGACTGGCGGCCGAGTCGCTGGTCGGGCGGCTACGCGCAGCCGGCGGCAAGGGCGACATGCACTGTTTCAGTTCGCCGGCCGAGGCTTTTGCTGCGGCGCAAAAAGCTGCCCAGGAGGGTGATAGAATCGTCGTCTTTGGTTCCTTCCTGACGGTGGCGGACGTGCTCGCGGCGATCAAGGCTGCGCGGCACCGATGAGGTTCTCCGGTGAGTGACGCAGACAACCTGGAAATCAAGAAGCGGGCGCGGCGGCGGCTGGTCGGCGCCATTGCGCTCGCCCTGCTGGCGGCGATCGTGCTGCCCATGATGATGGACCAGGAGCCGCATCCCGCCGTGCAGGACATCCAGGTCACGATTCCAGACCGTGACGCGCGGCGCCCGCTCGCCAGTGCCGAGCCGGCAGCCGTGCCGGCGCCGCTGCCGATTCCCGAAGAGGATGAAGCGGCGCACAACGACAAGCTGATGGCTGCGCCCGAGGCGCAAGCGCCGGCGGCCGAGCCGCCTGCAGCTGAGCCGGCGCCATCCCCGGCCGCGACCCCGCGTCCGGCGAGCACGCCGCCCGTCCCGCGTCAGGAGCCCCCGGCGCGGCCAACGGCGGCGCCCGAGCCGCGCCCACCCGTGGCCGCGGTGGACGAAGAGGCGCGGGTACGGGCGATCCTCAGCGGCCAGCCGGTGCCGCCGCGCGGCGAGGCTTTCATCGTGCAGGTGGGCGCGTTCAGCGACGCAGGCAAGGCAGGCCGCCTTGCGGACGAGCTCAAGGCGCAGGGCTTTCAGGCCTATACCGAGCGCGCCGGCAGCGTGACACGGGTGCGGGTCGGGCCGATTGCGGGTCGGGCCGCCGCCGACGCCGTCCTCGCGCGGCTCAAGGCGGGTGGGCATCAGGCCGTGCTGCAACCTCGCTGATTGTCTCCAATGACGGTTTTCGACTACGTTTTTCTGGGTGTGCTTGGGCTATCGGCCGCAATCGGCATGTGGCGCGGCCTGGTCAGCGAGGTAATGGCGGTGCTGGCCTGGGTGGCAGCACTTTTTGCCGCATGGCGCTATAACGAACAGGCGGCGGCGTTTTTCGACGGCATCATCGTCGAACCCGTGTGGCGGCAGGTGGCGGGCGGTGCCTTAGTGGTGGTGGGCGTGCTGCTGCTCGCTGCGCTGCTGCGCTACCTGTTGCGGGAGTTGCTGCGCGCAGCCGGGCTGGGTGCGACCGATCGATTCTTCGGTGCGCTGTTCGGTGTCGTACGCGGGCTGGCAATCGCCTTCGTCGTCGTGTTGATCGGCGGCATTGCAGGCGTGTCGCGCGAGCCCTGGTGGTCCCAGGCCCTTTTCGCGCCGCCGATGGAATCGGCGGTCATCGCCGCCAAACCCTGGCTACCTGACGAGGTAGCCGACAAGATTCGATTCAGATAGGCCTACTCGCATGTGTGGAATTCTCGGTGTCGTCGCCACTTCTCCGGTCAACCAGCTCCTCTACGACGGTCTGCAGGTTCTGCAGCACCGAGGTCAGGACGCAGCGGGGATCGCCACCTCCGAAGGCGGGCGTTTTCACATGCACAAGGGTCCGGGCCTGGTGCGGGACGTATTCCGGACGCGCAACATGCGCGACCTCACCGGCAACTGGGGTATCGGCCACGTGCGTTACCCGACCGCGGGCTCGGCCTACAACGCGGCCGAGGCACAGCCCTTCTACGTCAATTCGCCCTTCGGTCTGCTGCTCGCGCACAACGGCAATCTGACCAACTCCGAAGCGCTCAAGCGCGAGATGTACCTGTCCGACCTGCGTCACATCAACACCAGCAGCGACTCCGAAGTCCTGCTCAACGTGCTGGCGCACGAGTTGCAGGCGGCGAGCAAGGGCCTCAAGCTCGACGAGGAGGCGATCTTCACCGCGGTGGCCGGCGTGCATCGGCGCTGTCGCGGCGCCTATGCGGTGGTGGCGATGATTGCCGGCTACGGCCTGCTCGCCTTCCGCGACCCCTATGGCATCCGGCCGCTGGTGATCGGCCGTAACGAGCTCGACGGCGCCACCGAGTGGCTGGTGGCGTCCGAGTCGGTGGCGCTCGACGTGCTCGGCTTTCGCCTGCTGCGCGACGTGGCGCCTGGCGAGGCGGTGCTGGTCGACGTCGATGGGCGTTTTCACAGTCGACAGTGTGCGGCGAAGACGGTGCACGCGCCCTGCATGTTCGAGTTCGTGTACCTGGCACGGCCGGACTCGATCATCGATGGCGTGTCGGTGTACGAGTCGCGCATGAAGATGGGCGAGTTCCTCGCCGACAAGATGAAGCGCACCATGCCCAAGGTGGAAATCGACGTCGTCATCCCGATTCCCGATTCGAGCCGCCCGTCGGCGATGCAGATGGCAGAGCGCCTCGGGCTGCCATTCCGCGAAGGCTTCGTCAAGAACCGCTACATCGGCCGCACCTTCATCATGCCGGGCCAGGCGACGCGCAAGAAGTCCGTTCGGCAGAAACTGAACACCATCCATCAGGAGTTCAAGGGCAAGAGCGTGCTGCTGGTGGACGATTCGATCGTGCGCGGCACGACCAGCCGCGAGATCGTGAACATGGCCCGCGAGGCCGGCGCCACGCGGGTCTATCTCGCGTCGGCGGCGCCGCCGGTGCGCTATGCCAACGTCTATGGCATCGATATGCCGACGCGCGGTGAGCTGATCGCATCGGACCGCAGCGAGGAGGATATCTGTCGCGAGATCGGCGCCGATGGGCTGATCTACCAGGATCTGGACGACCTGAAGGCCTCCGTCCGCGCGCTCAATCCCGCATTGAGCTTCTTCGAGACCTCCTGTTTCGACGGCAGCTACATCACCGGTGACATCACCACGGAGTACCTCAACGGCGTCGAGAGCCAGCGCAGCGAGGCCAAGCCGGGCAAGGCCGGCCACGGCGATCATGGCGATGACAACGGGGATGGACAGCTCGATCTCAATCTCGCCTCCAGCGGCGAGCGCTGAGCGCGGTATCGTCGCCGTTCGCCATCGCGTCATCCCCTTTGATTGAAGCTGCCAGAGTCCCGACCATGAGCACTCCCGATTCGCAGGATCTCCACCTCGATACGCTCGCCATCCGTGCCGGCATCGAACGCACGCAGTTCGGCGAGCACGGCGAGGCGATGTACCTGACCTCGAGCTTCGTGTTCGACAGTGCGGCGCAGGCGGCGGCGCGTTTCTCGGGGGAGGAGGAGGGCTATGTCTATGCCCGCTTTTCCAATCCCACGGTGACCGCGATGCAGACACGGCTCGCCGCGCTCGAAGGGGCCGAGGCCTGCATCGCCACCTCCTCGGGCATGTCGGCGATCCTGTCGCTGGCGATGGCGACGATGCAGGCGGGCGACCACGTGGTGGCCTCCAACGGCCTGTTCGGTGCGACCCAGCAGTTGTTCGGCGGCATCCTGTCGAAGTTTGGCATCACCACGAGCTTCGTTGCCGCGACCGACCTCGATGCCTGGCGGGATGCGATCACGCCGCAGACGAAACTGTTCTTCACCGAGACGCCGTCCAACCCGCTCACCGAGGTGATCGACATCGCCGGCGTGGCGGCGATCGCGCGCGAGGCAGGGGTGTTGTTCGCCGTGGACAACTGCTTCTGCTCGCCGGCGCTGCAGCGCCCGCTGGACCTCGGTGCGGATGTGGTCGTGCATTCGGCGACCAAGTACCTGGATGGCCAGGGCAGAGTGCTGGGCGGCGCGGTAGCAGGCAGCAAGGCCGTCACCGACGAGGTCTTCAAGTTCCTGCGCACCGCCGGACCGTCGCTGTCACCGTTCAACGCCTGGGTGATCTTCAAGGGCCTGGAGACCTTGCGCATCCGCATGGAGGCGCAATCGGCGAGCGCCCTGGCGCTGGCAGGCTGGCTCGAGGCGCAGCCCGGTGTGGCGCGGGTGTACTACCCCGGCCTGGCCTCGCATCCGCAGCACGCGCTGGCCATGCGCCAGCAGAAGAGCGGGGGCGCAATCCTGAGCTTCGATGTCGAGGGCGGACGCGATGCGGCGTGGAAGGTGGTCGATGCCACGCGCCTGATGTCGATCACGGCCAACCTCGGCGACACCAAGACCACGATCACGCATCCGGCCACCACCACCCACGGCCGCATCAGCGCCGAGGCGCGTGCCACCGCCGGGATCGGCGATGGCCTGCTGCGAATCGCGGTGGGTCTAGAGGATGTCGACGATCTGAAGGAAGACCTGGCGCGGGGATTGGCGTTGCGCTGAGCGCGCTTACCGCAGAGCCCCGGCCGTCCGAGGGGGAGGGCACCGTCAGGAACGGGGGGCCTTGTTTTTTTGGGTGTGTCTCCGCGTCTGGTCGTGTTCCGACAGAGCCTGGGCGGGCTTGCAGAGAGGGGTGTTCCTGGCGCAGCCGACGACCGTCCGTGCCGAGCGCAGCAACGGCGAGTTCCGCGGCCTGCAGAGGGAATGCCCTGCGTCGCGCCGGCGGATTGCTCGCTCCCGAGCTGCGTCGCTCCGCGCATGCAACGGGTCGAGCAGACCATGCATGCCAGCCATCGCCGCGTCGTTTCCTGGTTCGGGTTGAGCCCGACCGCGGTGGCAGCCGGTATCTTCTGGGCGATCACGCAAGGTGACTCGCCCACCCACATCGCACTCAGTACTCGAGCACGCGCGGCAGTTCCTTCGCCTGGGCGACCCACTTGGCGACGTCCGCCTCGGGGGGCGCACGGCGGGTCAGCTTCTTCTCCGCGTTGACCTCGGCGAGCGTCGCAGCCAGGTTGGTCGGTGAGCGGCGGGCGAGGGCGGGCACGGTATCGACGCCGGCGGCTTCGAGGAGCTGGGCATATTCCGAGCCGATGCCGCTGACGCGGTAGAGGTCGGCCATGTTGGCGAACCTCAGCACCTGGGCGGTGGACAGGCCGACGGTCTCGGCCAGCTTGGCGCGCGCCGACGGCGTGGTGCACGCGGCCAGCAACGAGTCGGTATCCTTCACGCCGGCATCGCGGAATTTCTTGCCGGTCACTTCGCCGATGCCTTCGATGTCCTCGATCTTGTAGTTCGCCATCCTCATGCCTCCATGGTCTGTACCGAAATGGGATGCATGGCCATGCCTGCCCCTCGGGCCGGGGTTTCGAGCTGACGCCACGCACGAGGATGATAGCCCGTGATGCGAGCCGGGTCCGTGAGATTCTGCACCCGCCATCAGGCAGGGGCGTCAGCCGCCACTGAGCGCCTGCACGATGACGAGCGTGTCGTCCCCGCGCAGGGGCTGCGAGAGGCTGAAGACCTGGCCGCCGGCGACGAAGAAGCGCACGTGGGGACGCAGCCTGCCCTGTTCGTCGACGACGCGAAAGCGGATGCCCGGGAAGCGGTGGTCGAGATCGGACAGCAGCGCCGCCAGCGTTCCTCCCTCCGCTTGCACTTCGCGTGTGCCGGTATAGGACAGCAGCGGGGTCGGGATCAGCACCTTCATGTCGATCACACTGCGGGAACGCCGACCTCCACCGCGAAGATCTCGGGCAGGTGGCGTGCGATGCACTGCCATGACGCGCCCTCATCGGCGCTCAACCACAGCTCCCCGCTGGTGGTGCCGAAATAGAGGCCGAGCGGATCGCAGGCGTCGGCGCTCATCGCCTGGCGCTTCACGGTCCACCACGCCTGCTCCGGCGGCAGGCCACGATCGAGGCGCTGCCAGCTCGCGCCGGCGTCGCGCGTGCCGTACACCGCGGGCCGGCCGCCGGGGCTGGTGCGCGGCCACACGTCGCTGCCATCCATCGGGAAGATCCACGCCCGGTCGGCGTCGCGCGGATGGACGACGATTGGAAAGCCGATGTCGCCGACCTCCTCGGGCATGTTGCGGCCAATGCGGACCCAGGTGTCGCCAGGCTGATCGAGTCGATACACCCCGCAGTGGTTCTGCTGGTAGAGACGGTCGGGTGCGCTCGGGCAGATGCGTACGCAATGCGGGTCGTGGAAAGTCGGGTCGGACATGTCGAAGCCCTCGACCACCTCGAGGCCCTTCAGGATCGGTGTGAAGCTTCTGCCGCCGTCGCGCGATTCATGGACGCCGCCACCGGACATCCCGATGTAGAGGTGCTGCGGGTCACGCGGGTCGATGTTGATCGAATGCAGTTTCGGGCCATCGGGCGTGCCGTCCTGGACGCTGCCCATCCAGCGGCGATACTGCGGGTCGTCATTGATGCAGGAGAAAGGGGACCAGTGCAGGCCGCCGTCGGTGGACCGGAACAGACCCTGCGGCGAGGTGCCGGCGAGCCAGCAAGCGGGCTCGTCGGCATGGCCCGGGGTGAGCCAGAAGCTGTGGTCGACCGCCCGCCCTTCCTCACGAACCTTTGCCGGGGCAAAGGCGGGTGGCTGCTTGGCCTCGACCCAGCTCGCGCCGAGATCGGTCGAGCGGTACAGGGTAGGGCCGAGATGGCCCGTCTTCGCTGCCGCCAGCAGTGTGCGTCCGTCACGCGGATCGAGCACCAGGTGACTGACAATGTGGCCGAGCAGATGCGGGCCGTTCACTCGCCAGTGCTGGCGGCTGGCGTCGCCGTGGAACAGCCACGCACCCTTGCGCGTCGCGACCAGCACGACGATCGCAGGCGCAGCCAGGTCGCCCGTGGGGGCGTTGTCGGGGGAGTTCATGTTCGCTCTCCGTGCGTGGACTGGCGCCGCCTGCCGGGCTGGCGCGCCGCCATGGCCACCCTGCCAGACCATCCGGCGGCGGCTTCTCCTGTTCTATAGACCAGGAACGCCGGGCGCGCTGCGCACCGATCGCGGGCGCGCATGTCCGCAACGGCGCTGGAGTCAGGCCTTGAAGGGAACGCCCTCGGTCGTGAGGCGCGTGCCGTCGAAGGCGAGCCAGCGCGCGCTGCCGTGCCAGTCGGCGAGCACGTGGCGCACGCAATTGCGTCCGTCCACCTGCAATTGGTGGCAGGCGGGGCGATGGGTGTGGCCATGGATCAGCGTCGGATAGCCGTGTTCACGCAGGAGTGCGGCGACGGCGTCGGCATTGACGTCCATGATCTCCATCGCCTTCTCGGCCTTGGCTGCTTCGCTCTTCTGCCGCAGGCTGGCGATGAAGGCCTTGCGTGCCGCCAGCGGCTGGGAGAGGAAGCCAGCCTGCCAGGCGGGGTCGCGCACCTGGCGGCGGTAGGCCTGGTAGGCGAGATCATCGGTGCACAGCGCGTCGCCATGGGCGAGCAACAGCACCGGCGCATCGGCGCGCTCACCGAAGCGCACGCGCGTCGGGTCGTCGAGCAGGGTCGCGCCGATGGCGTCGGCAAAGCGGGGACCGGCGAGCAGGTCGCGGTTGCCGGTCATGAAGTAGACCGCCGTGCCGGCGTCGGCCACGGCCCGGATGGCGGCGGCGATGCGGGCGTTGAAGGGGGTGGCGAGATCGTCGTCACCGGCCCAGTATTCGAACAGGTCGCCGAGGATGAAGAGGCTCGCCGCCGAGCGCGCCGGCCCCTGGAGGAAGGCGAGGAAGGCATCGACGTTGGCGGGCTCGTCCTCGGTGAGGTGCAGATCGGAAATGAACAATGCCGGAAGCCCCGCGCGGGCGGCTTCCGGCATCTTGGCAGCAAGCCCGCCCGGCGTGGCCGAGGTGGGCGAGGGGATGCGATCAGGCACGATCAGACAACTTCGGCGCGCTCGATGATGACGTCTTCCTTCGGCACGTCCTGGTGGAAGCCGCTGGAGCCGGTCTTCACCTTGCGGATCGCGTCGACCACGTCCATGCCTTCGCTGACGCGGCCGAACACGCAGTAACCCCAGCCCTGCAGGTCAGGCGAGCGGAAGTTGAGGAATTCATTGTCGGCGACGTTGATGAAGAACTGCGCGGTGGCCGAGTGCGGAGCCTGGGTACGCGCCATGGCGATGGTGCCGCGCTCGTTCTTGAGGCCGTTGTCGGCCTCGTTCTTGATCTGCTCGCCGGTCGGTTTCTGGTTCATGCCGGGCTCGAAACCCCCGCCCTGGATCATGAAGCCGTCAATGACACGGTGGAAGAGGGTGTTGTTGTAGTGGCCGGCCTCGACATAGGCGAGGAAGTTGGCAACCGTCACCGGCGCCTTGTCGGCGTCGAGTTCGAGGGTGATGACGCCGTGGTTGGTGTGCAGCTTGACAGCCATGTGGGGTTCTCCTGGGGAAATCGGGTTCTGGTGAGTGGCGCGCCTTATTCGACGACGCGGGCGCTTTCAATGACGATCGGCTCGACCGGCACGTTCTGGTGGAAGCCGCGGTTCGCAGTGGGGAGCTTGCCAATCTTCTCGACCACGTCCATGCCCTTGACGACCTTGCCGAACACCGCGTAGCCCCAGCCGTCGCGCGAGGGGTAGTCGAGGAAGGTATTGGGCACGAGGTTGATGAAGAACTGCGCCGAGGCCGAGTGCGGGTCGGCGGTGCGGGCCATGGCGAGCGTGCCGGGCTCATTCTTGAGACCGTTCTTCGCCTCGTTCTCGATCGGTGCGCGCGTGCTCTTCTGCTTCATCTCGGCGTCGAAGCCGCCGCCCTGGATCATGAAGCCGTCGATGACACGGTGGAAGATGGTGCCATCGTAGTGCCCGTCCCTGACGTACTGGACGAAGTTCGCGGCGGACTTGGGCGCCTTGTCGGCAAAGAGTTCGACGACGATCTCGCCCTGGCTGGTCTTCATCTCGACCATGGGGTTGGCCGCAAACACGGGGGTCGCGGGCAGGGCGAAAATGGCCAGCGAGGCGAGGGCGACGAGCTGTTTCTTCATGGGGTCTCCGGTGATGAGCGAGGCGCAAGCTTCTTGCGGCGAGGATGCCCGGAAGCCGTCCCGGCGCCGAACGGCAGTCCCGCGGCGGCAGAAAAGGTGCTTGCGGCGTGCATGGTATACTCACGCGTTTTTCGGCTGCTCCCGCGCCGCTGACGACGCGAGATTCTAGCAACAAGCCCCACCCCTCACAATCGCGCCGCCGCCTCCGCGCCGCTTCGCCGCCCTTCGTCACCTCTCTCGCCCACCCACGATGCTCTCGATCTACAACACCCTGTCGCGCAACAAGGAAGTCTTCACGCCCATCGAACCCGGCAAGGTCCGCATGTATGTGTGTGGCATGACGGTGTATGACTTTTGCCACCTTGGCCACGCACGCGTGATGGTCGTGTTCGACATGGTGGCGCGCTGGCTGCGGGCAAGCGGGCTGGATGTGACCTACGTGCGCAACATCACCGACATCGACGACAAGATCATCCGCCGCGCGCAGGAGAACGGTGAATCCATCCGCCAACTCACCGACCGCTTCATCGCCGCGATGCACGAGGACGCCGATGCGCTCGGCGTGCTGCGCCCCGACCACGAGCCGCGCGCCACCGACTACGTCGCGCAGATGCAGTCGCTGATCTCGCGCCTCGAGCAGAAGGGCCTCGCCTATGTCGCCGCCAATCGCGACGTGTGCTACGCGGTGCGCAAGTTCGAGGGCTACGGCAAGCTGTCGGGCAAGTCGCTCGACGAGTTGCGCGCTGGCGAACGCGTCGATGTGGCGCAGGACAAGAATGACCCGCTCGACTTCGTGCTGTGGAAGCACGCCAAGACGGAGGAGCCGACCGAGGTGAAGTGGGCCTCGCCCTGGGGCGAGGGCCGTCCCGGCTGGCACATCGAGTGCTCGGCAATGAGCTCGGAGCTGCTCGGCGAGCACTTCGACATCCACGGCGGCGGCATGGATCTGCAGTTCCCCCACCATGAGAACGAGATCGCACAGTCCGAGGGTGCGCACGGCCACGCCTTCGTCAACTACTGGATGCACAACGGCTTCGTGCGCGTCGATGACGAGAAGATGTCGAAGTCGCTCGGCAACTTCTTCACCATCCGCGAGGTGCTGCAGAAGTACGACCCCGAGGTGGTGCGCTTCTTCATCCTGCGCGCGCAATACCGCAGTGCGCTGAACTACTCCGACGCCCATCTCGAGGATGCGCGCAACGCCCTGACCCGGCTGTACACGGCGCTGAAGAATGTGGCGCCCGAAGGCGACCTGGCGCCCGACTGGAACGAGGCCCATGCCCAGCGCTTCCGGGCGGCGATGAACGACGACTTCAACACCGCCGAGGCGGTGGCGGTGCTGTTCGAGCTCGCCAATGAGGTCAACCGCGACGCCTCGCCTGCGCTGGCCGCGCAGTTGAAGGCGCTCGGCGGCGTGCTCGGACTGCTGCAGCGCGATCCGCGGGGCTTCCTGCAGGCTGGCACACCGGAGGCGGGCGGGCTGGACGCCGCGGCTATCGAAGCCCGGATCGCCGAGCGCGCGGCCGCGAAGAAGGCGAAGAACTACGCCGAGGCTGACCGCATCCGCGCCGAGCTGCTCGACGCGGGCGTGATCCTCGAGGATGGCCCGGGCGGCACTACCTGGCGCCGCGCCTGATGCCTGCTTGAGCGGGCGAGAGCCGCCGCCCCTGCTGGGGGGCGCCTCGTCGATGCGCCGGCGCCACAACAATAACAACGCCCGCTCCTGCATTGCAGGGCGGGCGTTGTGACGTGGGGCGCGCGCGACGCGGTCATCGCGTTGCGGCGTACCCGGCGCTCAGTTGCCGAAGAAATCCCGTACCTTGTCCATCCAGCCTTTCGCCTTCGGGTTGTGACGGTCGGCGTTGCCGCTGGAGATCTCCTCGAACTCGCGCAGCAGCTCCTTCTGACGCTCGGTGAGGCTCACCGGCGTCTCGACCACCACGTGGCACATCAGGTCGCCGTGCACATGGCTGCGCACGTTCTTGATGCCCTTGCCGCGCAGGCGGAAGACCCTGCCGCTCTGCGTCTCGGCCGGGATCTTGAGCCGCGCCATGCCTTCCAGCGTCGGGATCTCGATCTCGCCGCCCAGCGCCGCGGTGGTGATGCTGATCGGCATCTCGCAGTGCAGGTCGTCGTGGTCGCGCTCGAACACCGAATGTTTGCGGATGTGGATCTCGACGTAGAGGTCGCCCGGCGGCCCGCCGTTGACGCCCGGCTCGCCATGGCCGGCGTGGCGCAGGCGCATGCCTTCGTCGATGCCGGCGGGAATCTTCACTTCCAGCGTCTTCTGCTTCTTGACCCGGCCGGCGCCGCCGCAGTCGCGGCAGGGGTCGGGGATGACTTTGCCGCTGCCGTGACACTTCGGGCAGGTCTGCTGGATCGAGAAGAAGCCCTGTTGCACGCGCACCTGGCCGTGTCCGTTACAGGTGGGGCAGGTCTTGGGCTGGGTGCCGGGCTTGGCGCCGCTGCCGTGGCAGGTGCCGCACTCCTCGACCGTGGGGATGCGGATCGTCTTGTCGGCGCCACGCGCAGCCTCCTCGAGCGTGATCTCGAGGTTGTAGCGCAGGTCGGCGCCACGATAGACGTTCGAACGCCCACCGCGGCCGCCGCCGAACAGATCGCCGAAGATGTCGCCGAAGGCATCGGCAAAACCGCCCTCGAAACCCTGGCCGCCGCCCATCGCGGGGTCGACGCCGGCGTGGCCATAGCGGTCGTAGGCCGCCTTCTTCTGCGGGTCGGAGAGCATCTCGTAGGCCTCCTTGGCCTCCTTGAACTTCTCCTCCGCTGCCGTGTTGTCCGGATTGCGGTCCGGATGGTGCTTCATGGCCAGCTTGCGGTAGGCCTTCTTGATCTCGTCGTCGCTGGCGTCGCGGTTGACGCCGAGGACTTCGTAGTAATCCCTTTTGGACATGGTGCTTCGCTCAGTCTGGTCTCAAGCAAAGGCCGAGCCGGCACCGGAGCAAGGCTCCGGCGGGGCTCGGCCGCGAAGGGTTCGCCAGAGTGACGATTACTTCTTGTCCTTCACTTCGGTGAACTCGGCATCCACCACGTCGGCGTCGTCGGCCTTACCGCCGGACGACTGGCCGCCCGCACCGGCACCGGGCTGGGCGCCGCCTTCGGCCTGGGCCTGGGCATACATCTGCTCGCCGAGCTTTTGCGCCGCCATCGCCAGGGCCTGGCTCTTGGCTTCGATGCTGTCCTTGTCACCGCTCTTGATGGCCTCTTCGGCCTCTTTCATCGCGGCTTCGATCTTGGCCTTCTCCTCGTCGGAGAGCTTGTCGCCGTACTCGGTCAGGGCCTTCTTCGTCGAGTGGATCAGCGCGTCGCACTGGTTGCGGGCGTCGACCAGCTCGTGTGCCTTCTTGTCTTCCTCGGCGTGCGCCTCGGCGTCGCGCACCATGCGCTCGACTTCCGCGTCCGACAGGCCGGAGTTGGCCTGGATCTTGATCTTGTTCTCCTTGCCGGTGGCCTTGTCCTTGGCCGACACGTGCAGGATGCCGTTGGCGTCGATGTCGAAGGTGACCTCGATCTGCGGCATGCCGCGCGGCGCCGGCGGGATGTCGGAGAGGTTGAACTGGCCCAGGCTCTTGTTGCCCGAAGCCATCTCGCGCTCGCCCTGCAGCACGTGGATGGTCACGGCCGACTGGTTGTCGTCGGCGGTCGAGAACACCTGCGAGGCCTTGGTCGGGATCGTGGTGTTCTTCTGGATCAGCTTGGTCATCACGCCGCCCAGGGTCTCGATGCCCAGTGACAGCGGGGTGACGTCGAGCAGCAGCACGTCCTTGACCTCGCCCTGCAGCACGCCGCCCTGGATGGAGGCGCCGACGGCGACGGCCTCGTCCGGGTTCACGTCACGGCGCGGCTCCTTGCCGAAGAACTCCTTCACCTTGTCGATGACCTTGGGCATGCGGGTCTGGCCGCCGACCAGGATCACGTCGTCGATGTCCGCAACCTTGACCCCGGCATCCTTCAACGCGATGCGGCAGGGCTCGATCGAGCGCTCGATCAGGTCCTCGACCAGGGCTTCGAACTTGGCGCGGGTGATCTTGATCGCCAGGTGCTTCGGGCCCGAGGCGTCAGCGGTGATGTAGGGCAGGTTGATCTCGGTCTGCTGGCCGGAGGACAGCTCGATCTTGGCCTTCTCTGCGGCTTCCTTCAGGCGCTGCAGCGCGAGCACGTCGTTCTTGAGATCGACGCCCTGTTCCTTTTTGAACTCGGTGACGATGTAGTCGATGATGCGCTGGTCGAAGTCCTCGCCGCCCAGGAAGGTGTCGCCGTTGGTGGCCAGCACTTCGAACTGGTGCTCGCCATCGAGGTCGGCGATCTCGATGATCGAGATGTCGAAGGTGCCACCGCCGAGGTCATACACGGCGATCTTGGAGTCGCCCGGCTTCTTGTCCATGCCGAAGGCGAGCGCTGCCGCGGTCGGCTCGTTGATGATGCGCTTGACTTCGAGGCCGGCGATGCGGCCGGCGTCCTTGGTGGCCTGGCGCTGGCTGTCGTTGAAGTAGGCCGGCACGGTGATCACCGCCTCGGTCACTTCCTCGCCGAGGTAGTCCTCGGCGGTCTTCTTCATCTTGCGCAGGATTTCGGCGGACACCTGCGGCGGCGCGATCTTCTTGCCGCGCACTTCGACCCAGGCGTCGCCATTGTCGGCCTTGGTGATGGTGAAGGGCATCATGGCGATGTCCTTTTGCACTTCCTTTTCTTCGAAGCGACGGCCGATCAGGCGCTTGATCGCGAACAGGGTGTTCTTGGCGTTGGTGACCGCCTGGCGCTTGGCCGGCGCGCCGACCAGGATCTCGCCGTCTTCGGCATAGGCGACCACCGACGGGGTGGTGCGCGCGCCTTCGGAGTTCTCGATGACCTTCGGCTTGCCGCCCTCCATCACGGAGACGCAGCTATTGGTGGTGCCGAGGTCGATGCCGATGATCTTGCCCATTTGAGTTCCTTTTCAGTCTGAATTCGGTGGTGGAGCGGCCTTGCCGTCCGATCTGGTTCGAATATGGGGTGAGGTGCACCGCTTTCAAGCGGCTGGGTGCAGATTTCTCACTGGCCTTTGGCCTTGGCGACCATCACCAGCGCCGGGCGGATGACGCGCTCGTTGAGGAGGTAGCCCTTCTGCAGCACGGTGACCACCGTGTTGGGTTCGGCGTCGGCTTCGATCGTGCTGATCGCCTGGTGCTTGTTGGGGTCGAACTTCTGGCCGAGTGGGTTCTCTTCTGCCAGGTGGGCGCCATCGAAGGCGGAGACGAGCTGCTTGAGGGTCAGCTCGACGCCTTCGCGCATTTTTTCGACCGACTGGTTCTCGATCGCGAGCGCCGCCTCGAGGCTGTCCTTGACCGGCAGCATCGCGCTGGCAAATTTCTCGGCGGCAAATTTGGCGGCCTTCGCGATGTCATCCTGGGCCCGGCGGCGGACGTTCTCGGTCTCGGCCTTCGCGCGCAGCCAGGCGTCGTGGTGCTCGGCGGCCTTGAGCTCGGCCTGGCGCAGCGCCTCTTCCAGGCTCGGCATGGTGTCGATCGCGGCTGCGGTGGCGGCTTCGGGTTCCGGCGTGGCCGATGGGTCGGCCGGCATCTGTTCAAGCTCGGGCGTGATGTCCGGCGTCGGCTTCTGGTCCTGCATGGGTGACTCTCCGTTTTCTTTCGACGGCTGCAGAAGTTGGGGCGAAAGAGGCCGTTTCAAGAGCGACCCCGGAACTTTTCCGGGGCACGCGGATTTCGCGACCCGGCTCGCGGGGAGGTGGCCGGCGGTGCTTGTGGGGACGCGGTGATAAGTGGTACTGTGAATGCAACTTTAAAAAGGAAGGATCTCCTCATGCTTTCACCCCGCACGATCGAACTGGTCAAGGCGACCGTCCCTGCGCTGCAGGCCCACGGCCTGACGCTCACGACGCATTTCTACAAGCGCATGTTCGAGCACGAGCCCGAGCTGAAGAACATCTTCAACCTCGGCAATCAGGCCGGTGGCAAGCAGCAGCATGCGCTCGCCGCGGCGGTGCTTGCCTACGCGCAGAACATCGACAATCCGGGGGCGCTCGCACCGGTCGCATCGCGCATCGCGCACAAGCACGCCAGCATCGGCATCCGGGCGGATCACTACCCGATCGTTGGCCGACATCTGCTGGCCTCGATCCGCGAGGTCATGGGCGAGGCCGCGACCGACGAGATCATCGACGCCTGGGCGGCGGCCTACCAGGCGCTGGCCGACATCCTGATCGCCGCCGAGGCCGAGCTGTACCGTGCGGCTGCCGCCGCAAAGGGCGGCTGGCAGGGCTGGCGGGAGTTCATCGTCGAGCGCAAGGAGGCGGAGAGCGAGCTCGTCACGTCCTTCTATCTGCGTCCGGCCGATGGCGGTCCGCTGCCACCCTTCGTCCCCGGTCAGTTCGTCAGCGTGGTGCTTTATGTGCCGGAGCTGGGGGTGGAGCAGATTCGCCAGTACAGCCTGTCCGAGGCGCCGAATCCGTCCTACTTCCGCATCTCGGTCAAGCGCGAGGGCAGGGATCCGGCGGGCATCGTCTCCAGCCGGCTGCACGACAATGTCGGGGTGGGCGACAGCGTGCGCCTGGCGCCGCCCTTTGGCGACTTCTACCTGCACGAGGACCGCGATACGCCGGTGGTGCTGGTCAGCGGCGGTGTCGGCCTGACGCCGATGGTGAGCATGCTCAACGCGCTGCAGGACACCACGCGCCGCGTCGTCTTCGTGCACGGTGCGCGCGACGGCCGTGTCCATGCACTGAAGGGGCATGTGGAAGAGCTCGCCGCCTCGCGCGCCCATGTCGACAGTATCGTGTTCTATGACGCGCCGGCGGCGGGCGACGTGCAGGGGCGCGACTACGAATTCGAGGGCATGGTCGACCTCGAGCGCATCCGCGCACGGGTCGAGCTGCCCGATGCCGACTACTACCTGTGCGGCCCCTTGCCCTTCATGCTCAAGCAGCGCGACATCCTGCTCGGCTGGGGGGTGGCGCGCGACCGCATCCACTACGAGGTCTTCGGCCCCGATCAGCAGCAGGTTGGCAGCTGAGGTGCAGCTGACGCGCTTTGCCGATCTCGGCCTGCGAATGCTGATGTATCTGGCCAGCGCGCGGCCCGAGCATGACCAGCCCGTGACGATCGCCGAGGTCGGTGAGCGCTTCGAGGTGTCGCATCACCATCTGGTGAAGGTCGCCAGTCTCCTCGCCCAGACCGGCTGGGTGAAGGCCACGCGCGGTCGCGGCGGAGGCCTGCGTCTGGTGCGCCCGCCGGAGCAGATCCGCATGGGCGAGGTCGTGCGCGTGCTGGAGGGCGAGGGCGGGCTGGTCGATTGTGACCGGCCGATGTGTTCGCTGCGCGGCGTGTGCCGCCTCCGGGGTGTGCTCGACGAGGCGCAGCAGGCCTTCTTCGCTGCGCTCGATCGTCACACCCTGGCCGACGTGGTGGCGGGCACCTCGGCCGCGGGGCTGGCGCGGCTGCATCTTCATCGTGCGGAGCCTGTGGCGCGCTGAGTCGGTGGCGGGCGTGTGAAAGGTGAGCGTGGTAACATTGCCCGTTTTTCTTACTCGCGCGGGTTCCGCCACATTCGAGCATGACTCAGTTCGCCAAGGAAACACTGCCGATCAGCCTCGAAGAGGAGATGCGCCACTCCTACCTCGACTACGCGATGAGCGTGATCGTGGGGCGCGCCCTCCCCGATGCGCGCGATGGCCTCAAGCCGGTGCATCGGCGCGTGCTGTTCGCCATGCACGAACTGTCCAACGACTGGAACCGCGCCTACAAGAAGTCGGCACGTATCGTCGGCGACGTCATCGGTAAGTACCACCCGCACGGCGACACGGCGGTGTATGACACCATTGTCCGCATGGCGCAGGACTTCTCGCTGCGCTACATGCTGGTCGATGGTCAGGGCAACTTCGGCTCGGTCGACGGCGACAACGCCGCGGCGATGCGTTACACCGAAATCCGCATGGCGCGCATCGGTCACGAGCTTCTGGCCGACATCGACAAGGAAACGGTCGACTTCGGGCCGAACTACGACGGCTCCGAGAAGGAGCCGTTGGTCATGCCGGCGCGCATCCCCAACCTGCTGATCAACGGCTCATCGGGCATTGCGGTCGGCATGGCGACCAACATCCCGCCGCACAACCTGGGCGAGATCGTCGATGCCTGCCTGAAGCTGCTCGAAGACCCCGACACCGACATCGAGGCGCTGATCGACATCGTCAAGGCGCCGGACTTTCCGACCGCCGGCCTGATCTACGGCCTGCACGGCGTGCACGAGGGCTACCGCACCGGCCGCGGCCGCGTGATCATGCGCGCGCGCACCCATTTCGAGCCGATCGGCAAGACCGACCGCCAGGCCATCATTGTCGACGAGCTGCCTTACCAGGTGAACAAGCGCACCCTGCAGGAGCGCATGGCCGAGCTGGTCAACGAGAAGAAGATCGAGGGCATCAGCGAGATTCGCGACGAGTCCGACAAGTCCGGCATGCGTCTGGTCATCGAGCTCAAGCGCGGCGAGATGCCCGAGGTGGTGCTCAACAAGCTCTTCAAGCACACCCAACTGCAGGACAGCTTCGGCATGAACATGGTGGCGCTGGTCGACGGCAAGCCGCGCCTCTTGAACCTCAAGCAGATGCTGGTTTGCTTCCTCGAGCACCGCCGCGAGGTCGTTACCCGCCGCACCATCTTCGAGCTGAGGAAGGCGCGCGACCGTGGCCACATCCTCGAAGGCCTGGCGGTGGCACTGTCCAACGTCGACGAGATCATCGCGCTCATCAAGGCGGCGCCCACGCCTGCCGACGCCAAGCGCGAGCTGATGGCGCGCGAATGGCGCTCGGCGCTGGTCGAAGAAATGCTATCGCGCGCCATGGCCGACAGCTACCGGCCGGAAGGGCTGGACCCGCAATACGGCTTGTCCGCCCAGGGCTATCGCCTGTCCGAAGCCCAGGCTCAGGCCATCCTCGAGCTGCGCCTGCAGCGCCTCACTGGCCTCGAGCAGGACAAGATCGTCGGCGAGTACCGCGAGGTGATGGACGTCATCACCGACCTGCTCGACATCCTGGCGCGCCCCGAGCGCATCACCGCGATCATCGTCGAGGAGCTCAGCGCCATCCGCAACCAGTTCGGCGACCCGCGTCGCTCCGAGCTGGTGATGAACACCGCCGAGATCAACATCGAGGACCTGATCACGCCGGAAGACATGGTCGTGACGCTGTCGCACACCGGCTACTTCAAGCGCCAGCCGCTGGCCGACTATCGCGCCCAGCGCCGTGGCGGCCGTGGCAAGCAGGCGACCTCGATGAAGGACGAGGACTTCATCGACCGCCTCTTTGTGGCCAACACCCACGACACCGTGCTGTGCTTCTCCAGCCGCGGCCGCTGCTACTGGCTGAAGGTGTACGAGGTGCCCGAAGGTACGCGCAACTCGCGCGGCAAACCGATCGTGAACCTCTTCCCGTTGGTCGAGGGCGAAAAGATCACCGCGGTGCTGCCGATCAAGGAGTTCGACGAGGAGCACTTCGTGTTCATGGCGACCTCGGAAGGCACGGTCAAGAAGACCGCGCTCACCGCCTTCTCCAACCCGCGCAAGGCCGGCATCATCGCGGTCAACCTCGACGACGGCGACCACCTGATCGGCGTCGCCATCACCGATGGCCAGTCCGACGTGATGCTGTTCTCCGACGCCGGCAAGGCGGTGCGCTTTGCCGAGACCGACGTACGCCCGATGGGCCGCGAGGCGCGCGGCGTGCGCGGCATGATGCTGGAGGACGGCCAGGCGGTGATCGCGATGCTGGTGGCGAAGGACGAGTCGCAGTCGGTGCTGACCGCCACCGAGAACGGCTACGGCAAGCGCACCCCGGTGGCCGAATACACCCGCCATGGCCGCGGCACCAAGGGCATGATCGCGATCCAGACCTCCGATCGCAACGGCAAGCTGGTGGCCGCGGTGCTGGTTGAGCCGAGCGACGAGATCATGCTGATCTCGACCGGCGGCGTGCTGATCCGCACCAGCGTTGACAGTATCCGCGAGATGGGGCGCTCGACCCAGGGCGTGACCCTGATCAGCCTCGACGAAGGTACTTTCCTCGCCAGCGTCGAGAAGGTGGCGGATTCGGGTGCCGACGAGAGCATGCGCCTCGTGGCGGAAGACGACGCTGCGGACGAAGGCCCGGTCCCGGCCGCCGATGCCGAGGGTCCGGCCACGGGCGAGGAGGGAGAAGCCTGATGAGTCGCGTGTGGAACTTCAGCGCCGGCCCCGCGGCGCTGCCCGAGGCGGTGCTGCGCCAGGCCGCCGAGGAGATGCTCGACTGGCAGGGCGCAGGCATGGGCGTGATGGAGATGAGCCATCGCGGCAAGGAGTTCACCGCCATCGCCGCCCAGGCCGAAGCCGACCTGCGCGAACTGCTCGCGGTGCCGGCCAACTACCGCATCCTCTTCATGCAGGGCGGCGCGATCGCCGAGAACGCGATCATCCCGATGAACCTGATCGGCGACAAGCGGGTGGCCGACTACGTGGTCACCGGTTCGTGGTCGCAGAAGTCGCAGAAGGAAGCGCGCAAGTACGCCGCGGTGAACATCGCTGCCACGTCCGAGGCCATCGGCTTCACCAGCGTGCCGCCGATGGCCGACTGGCAGCTGTCGGCCGATCCGGCCTATGTGTTTACCTGCACCAACGAGACCATCGATGGCGTCGAGTACCCCTTCGAGCCCGATCTGGCGCAGATCGGCCGCGGTGAGCTGCCGCTGGTGGCCGACATGTCCTCGCACATCCTGTCGCGCGCGATCGACGTGTCCAGGTACGGGCTGATTTTCGGTGGCGCGCAGAAGAACATCGGGCCGGCGGGGCTGACCATCGTCATCGTGCGCGAGGACCTGCTCGGGCGCGCGATGCCGCACTGCCCGAGCGCCTTCGACTACAAGACCGTGGCCGACAACGCGTCGATGTACAACACGCCGCCCACCTACGCGATCTACATCGCCGGCCTGGTCTTCCAGTGGCTCAAGCGCCTGGGCGGCGTGGCCGCGATCGAGGCGCAGAATGTGGCCAAGGCGAAGCTGTTGTATGACTTCCTCGACGGCAGCGATTTCTACGAGAATCGTGTCGATCCGGCCTGCCGTTCGCGCATGAACGTACCCTTCTTCCTCAAGGACGACGCACTCAATGAGGCCTTTCTGGCCGAATCGAAGGCCGCAGGCCTGGTGCAACTGAAGGGGCACAAGTCGGTCGGCGGCATGCGGGCGTCGATCTACAACGCGATGCCGCTGGCGGGCGTGCAGGCACTGGTGGATTTCATGCGCGACTTTGCAGCGCGCAGGGCTTGAGTGGACAGAGCGAGCATGAGCGACGAACTGCTGAAACTTCGCAACGAGATCGACCGCCTCGACGAGGAGATCCTGGCCCGGCTGTCCGAGCGCGCGCGCTGCGCGCAGCGGGTGGGCGAGATCAAGCGCGGCGTCATGTACTACCGCCCCGAGCGTGAGGCCCAGGTGTTGCGCCGGCTGGCCGAGCTCAACCCCGGGCCGCTGTCGGACGACGCGGTGAAGACCATCTTCCGCGAGGTGATGTCGGCCTGCCTCGGGCTGGAGCAGCCTCTGCGCGTCGCCTACCTGGGCCCGGCCGGCACGTTTTCGGAGAGTGCCAGCCGCAAGCACTTCGGCTCGGCGCCCAACTTCGTGGCGATGGCGGCCATCGAAGACGTGTTCCGCGCGGTCGAGGCCGGCAATGCCGACTACGGCGTGGTACCGGTGGAGAATTCCACCGAGGGCGCGGTCGGCGGCACGCTCGACCTGCTGCTCGCCAACCCGCTCAAGGTGTGTGGCGAGGTGCGTCTGCGCATTCACCAGCAGCTGATGTCGCGCGCCGAGGGCATCGGCGCGGCGCGGCGCATCTATTCGCACGCGCAGTCGCTCGCCCAGTGCCACGAATGGCTCAACCGCAACCTGCCCCATCTGCCGCGCATCCCGGTGGCGAGCAATGCCGAGGCCGCCCGCATGGCGTCCGAGGATCCCGAGTCCTGCGCCATCGCCGGCGAGGCGGCGGCCCAGCTCTATGGGCTCAACATCCTGGCGCCGAACATCGAGGACGACCCCAACAACACGACGCGCTTCCTCGTCATCGCCGATCATGACGCCGGGCCCTCGGGGCAGGACCGCACCTCGCTCGTGTTCTCGGCGCCCAACCGACCCGGGGCCATCCATGGCCTGCTCGAGCCCCTTGCTGCGCACGGCGTCGACATGACCAAGCTGCAGTCGCGGCCGGCGCGCTCTGGCCTGTGGGAATACGTGTTCTACGCCGACATCATCGGCCACCGTGAAGACGCAGCGGTCGCCGCCGCGCTGCACGAACTCAACCAGCGCGCAGCCTTCGTCAAGGTCATCGGTTCCTATCCGGTTGCAGCGATCTGACGCCCCGCGGGCGGCGTCATCGAACGAGGAGAAGACAATGAGCATCGCCACGCTCGCACCCGACTACATCCGTTCCATCATGGCCTACCAGCCGGGCAAGCCGATCTCCGAGCTCGCGCGCGAGATGGGCCTGCTGGAATCGAGCATCGTCAAGCTCGCCTCCAACGAGAATCCGCTCGGCATGAGTTCGCATGCGCGCGACGCCGCCCACGCGGCGATCGCCGACATGGCGCGCTACCCCGACGGCGGCGCCTTCGCGCTGAAGGCCGCGCTATGCCGCAAGTTCGGCGTGGCCGCGGACCAGCTCGTGGTCGGTAACGGTTCGAACGACATCCTCGAGCTGGTGTCGCAGGCCTTTCTCGCCCCCGGCCTGTCAGCGGTCTATTCGCAGCACGCCTTTGCCGTGTATCCGCTCGCCACCAATGCGCGCGGCGCGCGCGGCATCGAGGTGCCGGCGAAGAACTTCGGTCACGACCTCGACGCCATGGCGGCGGCGATCGAGCCGCAGACCCGCGTCGTCTTCATCGCCAATCCGAACAATCCGACCGGGACCTTCGTGAGCGGCACGGCGCTCGAAGCCTTCCTCGATGCCGTGCCCCGGCATGTGCTGGTGGTGCTCGACGAGGCCTACACCGAGTATCTCGCGCCCGAGCAGCGCTACGACTCGATCGCCTGGCTGGCCCGCTTCCCCAACCTGCTGGTGTCGCGCACCTTCTCCAAGGCCTATGGGCTGGCCGGCCTGCGGGTCGGCTATGGGGTGACCCATGCGTCGGTCGCCGATCTGATGAATCGCGTGCGACAGCCTTTCAATGTGTCCAGCGTCGGCCTGGCGGCGGCCGAGGCGGCGCTCGGCGACGACGAGTTCATCGCGCGCAGTGCCGAGGTGAACCGGCGTGGCATGGCACAGCTGACGCGGGCCTTCGCCGAGCTCGGCCTCGAGTGGATCCCTTCTGCAGGCAACTTCGTCACCTTCAAGGTCGGCGATGCGGTCGGCGTCAATCAGGCCCTGCTGAGGCAGGGCGTGATCGTGCGCCCGATCGCCGCCTACGGCATGCCGCACTGGCTGCGGGTGTCGGTCGGCCTGCCCGAAGAGAACGCCCGTTTCGTCGCGGCGCTCAAGCAGGCATTGGCCTGAGCGGGAGCCTGCGATGGCCCTGATCGGTAAATTGGTGGTGTGCGGCGTCGGGCTGATCGGCGGCTCCTTCGCCCTGGCCCTGCGGCGGGCGCAGGCCGTGGGCCGCATCGTGGGCGTCGGCCGCCGGCGCGAGCCGCTCGAGCGCGCGCGCGCGCTGGGCGTGATCGACGACATCGCCGACGACTGGGCAAGCGCGCTCGATGGCGCGGACATGGTGCTGCTGGCTGCGCCAGTAGGGCAGATGGACGCGATCATGGCGGCGATGGCGCCGCATCTTCAGCCCGGCACGATCGTCACCGACGCTGGCAGCACCAAGCGCGATGTGGTCGACGCGGTGCACCGGCACTTCGGTGCCGTGCTGCCCGACGTGGTGCCGGCGCACCCGATCGCGGGGGCGGAAAGGAGCGGCGTCGAGGCCGCCTTCGCCGAGCTCTACATGGGGCGCAAGGTGGTGCTGACGCCGCTGCCGGAGAGCCGGCCCGAGGCGGTGCAGCAGGTCCGTGCCGCCTGGGAGGCCTGCGGCGCGGTGGTGGTGGGCATGACGCCGCAGGAGCACGACCGCGTCTTTGCCGCCGTGAGCCACCTGCCGCACCTGCTCGCCTTCGGGCTCGTCGACGATCTGGCCGGGCGCAGTAACGCGCCGTTGCTGTTCTCGCACGCCGCCAGCGGTTTTCGCGACTTCACCCGCATCGCCGGCAGCCATCCCGAGATGTGGCGCGACATCTGCGTGGCCAACCGCGTGGCGCTGCTCGAGGAACTCGACGCCTACCTGGCCGAGCTCGGCCGCCTGCGCACCATGCTGGTCGAGGCCGACGGTGATGCGCTCGAGGCCGTGTTCGAGCGTGCCCGTCGTGCGCGCAACGCCTGGGCCGAGGGCCTGCCGGTGCGCACCGCCGAGTAGTCGACACAACGAGTCGGCACGAATCACCGGGCCTGCGCGACAGGCCCCTATGTCTTGAGGTCATGATGGAATTTCTCGATCTGCCCCCGATGCTGGGCGCCGCCGGCCGTGTCCGGCTCCCCGGCTCGAAGAGCATCTCCAATCGCGTCCTGTTGCTTGCCGCCCTCGCCGAGGGCGAGACCGACATCCGCGACCTGCTGATGTCGGACGACGTCGAGCGCATGCTCGAGGCCTTGCGTGCGCTCGGCGTCGATTGGCGGCGCGAGGGCGACAGCCTGAACTATCACGTGCGCGGTGTGGGCGGGCCCTTCCCCGTGAAGACCGGCGAGCTCTTCCTCGGCAACGCCGGCACTGCCTTTCGCCCGCTCACCGCGGCGCTGGCGCTGTCGGGCGGCGAGTACCGCCTGTCGGGCGTGCCGCGCATGCACGAACGCCCGATCGGTGACCTGGTCGATGCGCTGCGTCAGCTTGGTGCCGACATCAGCTGCACCGCCAACGAGGGCTATCCGCCGCTGCACCTGAAGCCGGCGACGATCCGTCCCGGCGGCGTGGTCCGGGTGCGGGGCGACGTGTCCAGCCAGTTCCTGACTGCGCTGCTGATGGCGCTGCCGCTTACCGGGGTCGAGACCACGGTCGAGGTGGTCGGCGAGCTGATCTCCAAGCCTTACATCCGCATCACGCTCGAACTGATGGCGCGCTTCGGCGTGCAGGTGCAGCAGCAGGGCTGGGAACGCTTCGTCGTGCCGGGTGGCGCGCGCTACCGCAGCCCGGGCACGGTGTTCGTCGAGGGCGATGCCTCGTCGGCGTCCTACTTCCTCGCCGCCGGGGCGATCGGCGGCGGGCCGCTGCGGGTGGAGGGCGTGGGCAGCGCCAGCATCCAGGGTGATGTGCGCTTTGCCGAGGCGCTCGAGCAACTCGGCGCCCGCATCACCATGGGCGACAACTGGATCGAGGCGGCGGCGCCGGCAGGGGGTGTGCTGAAGGCCTTCGACCTCGACCTCAACCATATCCCCGACGCGGCGATGACGCTGGCGGTGGCGGCCCTGTTCGCCGACGGTCCGTGCCGGCTGCGCAACATCGCGAGCTGGCGGGTCAAGGAAACCGACCGCATCGCGGCGATGGCAATCGAACTGCGCAAGGTCGGCGCCGAGGTCGAGGAGGGCGCCGACTATCTGGTCGTCAGCCGGCCGCCACGGCTGCGCCCGGCCGCGATCGACACCTACGACGACCACCGCATGGCGATGTGCTTCTCGCTGATCAGCCTGGGCGGCTGCCGGGTCCGCATCAACGACCCGAAGTGTGTGAACAAGACCTTTCCGGGCTATTTCGACGCTTTCGGGCAGGTCGCTCGTCCGGTGCCAGTGGTGGCGATCGACGGCCCGTCCGCCTCCGGCAAGGGCACCGTGGCCGCGCGCGTCGCCGAGGCGCTGGGCTGGCACTGCCTGGACAGCGGATCGCTCTACCGGCTGGTCGCGCTCGCCGCGATGCAGGCCGGGGTAGCGCTCGACGACGAGGCCGGCGTGGCCGCGCTGGCGGCCAGCCTTCCGGCGCGCTTCGAGGGCGGGCGGGTGCTGCTTGGCGAGCGCGACGTGAGTGACGAGATTCGGTCCGAGGCATGCTCGGTCGGCGCCTCGAAAGTGGCCGTGCTGCCGCGTGTCCGTGAGGCGCTGCTCGATCGCCAGCGCGACTACCGCGAAGCCCCCGGGCTGGTTGCCGAAGGGCGGGACATGGGCTCGGTGATCTTCCCCGACGCGGCGATCAAGGTCTTCCTGACCGCCTCGGCCGAGTCGCGTGCGCAACGGCGTCATAAGCAGTTGATCGAAAAGGGTTTGCCTGCTAGAATTCAAAGTCTTCTGAAGGACCTTCAGGAACGGGACGCGCGTGACGCGGCCCGGCCCGTCGCGCCACTTGTGAAGATGCCGGATGCGGCCTTGCTCGACACCACAGAACGCAACGTCGATGAGGCCGTCGCCTTCGTGCTCGACCTCGTCGAGGCAGGCCGCGAGGTCACCGGTCGATAGCAATCGCGCGGGAGCGTGGGCTCCAGCGCGTTTTTTCTTGAACCAACCTTGTTTGCCGTCCCACGACGGTGCCGGAATTCTTCCATCTATGTCCAACGCCACCCCCTCCTTCGAAGAAAGCTTTGCCGATCTCTTCGAGGAAAGCCTTGCCCTCCAGGAAATGCGCACCGGTGAAGTCATCACCGCAGAAGTCGTGCGCATCGACCAGAACTTCGTCGTCGTCAACGCCGGCCTGAAGTCCGAAAGTTATGTGCCCATCGAGGAGTTCCGCAACGACCGCGGCGAGCTCGAGGCCAATGTGGGCGATTTCGTCCATGTCGCCATCGATGCCCTCGAAGACGGTTACGGCGAAACCCGCCTGTCGCGTGACAAGGCCAAGCGCATCGCCGCCTGGAACGACCTCGAGAAGGCGCTCAACGAAGGCTCCCTGGTCAAGGGGGTGATCACCGGCCGCGTCAAGGGCGGTCTGACCGTCATGACCAACAGCATCCGTGCCTTCCTGCCGGGCTCGCTGGTCGACATGCGTCCGGTCAAGGACACCACGCCGTACGAAGGCAAGGAATACGAGTTCAAGGTCATCAAGCTCGACCGCAAGCGCAATAACGTCGTCGTGTCGCGCCGTGCCGTGCTCGAAGAGTCGATGGGCGAAGAGCGCGAGAAGCTGCTCGCCAACCTCAAGGAAGGCACCGTCATCAAGGGTATCGTCAAGAACATCACCGACTACGGTGCGTTCGTCGACCTGGGCGGCATCGACGGCCTGCTGCACATCACCGACCTGGCCTGGCGCCGTGTCCGTCACCCGTCCGAAGTGCTCAACGTCGGTGACGAGATCGAGGCCAAGGTGCTCAAGTTCGACCAGGAAAAGAACCGCGTCTCGCTGGGCCTCAAGCAGCTCGGCGAAGATCCGTGGGTCGGCATTTCGCGCCGTTACCCGCAGGGCACCCGCCTGTTCGGCAAGGTCACCAACATCACCGACTACGGCGCCTTCGTCGAAGTCGAGCAGGGCATCGAGGGCCTGGTGCACGTGTCCGAGATGGACTGGACCAACAAGAACATCCACCCGACCAAGGTCGTCCAGCTGGGCGACGAAGTCGAAGTGATGATCCTCGAGATCGACGAGGACCGTCGCCGTATTTCGCTGGGCATGAAGCAGTGCATGTCCAATCCGTGGGACGATTTCGCCATCAACCACAAGAAGGGCGACAAGGTCCGCGGCCAGATCAAGTCGATCACCGACTTCGGCGTGTTCATCGGCCTGGAAGGCGGCATCGATGGCCTGGTGCACCTGTCCGACCTGTCCTGGAGCGAGTCCGGCGAAGACGCCGTGCGCAAGTTCAAGAAGGGTGACGAGGTCGAGGCCGTGGTGCTGGCGATCGACGTCGAGCGCGAGCGCATCTCGCTGGGCATCAAGCAGCTCGAGGGCGACCCCTACACCAACTTCATCGCCACCCACGAGAAGAACAGCCTCGTGCGCGGCACCGTGAAGTCGGTCGAGGCCCGCGGCGCGGTGATCTCGCTGGGTGACGAGGTCGAAGGCTACCTGCGTGCTTCGGAAGCGGCACCGCATCGTGTCGACGATCTGACCTCCATGCTCAAGGAAGGCGACGAGATCGAGGCGCTGGTGATCAACGTCGATCGCAAGACGCGTTCGATCAGCCTGTCGATCCGTGCCAAGGATCAGGTCGAGCAGTCCGAAGCCATGAACAAGCTGGCCTCGGAAAGCGCCGCCTCGGCGGGCACGACCAACCTCGGTGCGCTGCTCAAGGCCAAGCTGAACGAGCAGAAGCAGTAACCTGACCGATCATGACCAAATCGGAGCTGATCGCCCAGCTGGCGGAGCGTTTTCCGCAGCTGGTCGCAAAGGACGCCGATTACGCGGTCAAGATGATTCTCGATGCGATGACCGAGGCGCTTGCGCGCGGTGATCGTATCGAGATCCGCGGGTTTGGAAGCTTTGCGCTGAACTATCGTCCGCCTCGTGTGGGGCGCAATCCGAAATCCGGTGACAAGGTGCACGTCCCGGAAAAATACGTTCCGCATTTCAAGGCGGGCAAGGAGTTGCGCGAGCGGGTGGATCTCAGCGGCATTTGACCGCGCGGCGATCGGTTTTACAGGCAATAATGGAAGGCGGCTGCGGCCGCCTTCTTTTTTGTTCATTGCTCGGGGATAATGCCGGCCATGCGCGCAATCATCTGGTTCATCCGCCTGCTGCTGTTCTTCCTGCTCTTCGGGTTCGCCATCAAGAACGATCACCTGGTGACCTTGAGCTTCTTCTTCGGCAGCCAGTGGCAGCTTCCCCTGGTCTTCGTGATCCTGCTCACCTTCGCCGCCGGCGCCCTGCTTGGCGTGACGGCGACGCTCGCCTCGCTCATCGGTCAGCGTCGGGAGATCTCCCGTTTGCGTCGCCAACTCGAGCAGGCCGAGCGGGACAAGGCCCTGGCAACGGCCACACCGGCCGCGGCTGAAGCTCAGCTGCCGATGCCCTGAGCTCCATGGAAATCGAATTCTGGTGGCTGCTGGCGCTGCCGCTGTTCTTCGCGCTCGGCTGGCTTGCCGCGCGCATCGACATCCGTCAGGTCGTACAGGAGTCACGTGCGCTGCCGCGCTCCTACCTCAGCGGGCTCAATTTTCTCCTCAACGAACAGCCTGACAAGGCGATCGACGCCTTTGTCGAGGCGGTCCGGATCGACCCCCAGACGGTCGAGCTGCACTTCGCCCTGGGCAGCCTGTTCCGCCGCCGGGGCGAGACCGACCGTGCCATTCGCATGCACCAGATGCTGGTCGACCGCGAGGACATCAGCGAGGAGCAGCGACTGCAGGCGCTGGGCGAGCTTGGTCAGGATTTCCTCAAGGCCGGCCTGCTCGACCGCGCCGAAGAGGTGTTCGTGCGCCTGCGCAGCACGCGTGCGAACGACGTCGCCCTGCGTTACCTGCTCGAGATCTATCAGCAGGAGAAGGACTGGGCGAAGGCCATCGAGGTGGCGCAGGCGCTGCCGCAGCACGAGAGCCACATGTGGCGCACCGAAGTCGCCAACTTCCACTGCGAACTGGCCGCCAGTGCGCTTGCCAATTCCCGCCCGGACGAAGCCGCACGGCATCTGGAGCAGGCTTTCGCGGTCAATCCGCGCAGTGTGCGCGCGAGCCTGCTGCTTGGCGATGTCCACCTGGCGCGCGGCAATGATGAGGCGGCACTCGAGGCGTGGAAACGTATCGAGAACCAGGATCCGGTCTATCTGGCGCTGGCGGCCGAGCGCATCATGGAAGCCTACGGTCGCCTGGGCAAGGTCGAACAGGGCCACCAGCTGTTGCGTGCCTGGCTCGCATCGCATGCCTCGCTCGACCTTCTTGACGAACTCTTCCACTGGGAGATGGAGCGCGAAGGGCCAAAGGCCGCCTATGAGCTGGTGCGCGAGGAGTTGCGCCGCAACCCGACCCTGCTCGGTCTGGACAAGCTGCTCGAGGCAGCCCTGCTTGCCGCGCCTGCCGAGCAACGCAGCGACATCGAGCTGGTCAAACAGCTGATTCATGGTCACACCCGACGCGTCGCGCGCTATCGCTGCGACGCCTGTGGCTTCAAGGCGCGCCAGTTCCACTGGCGCTGCCCGGCCTGTGGCGGCTGGGAGACCTATCCGCCGCGCCGTACCGAAGAATTCGACCTGATGCCGTGAGCGCCGCGGCGCTGCCGCGGTAATGAACCCGACCCAACGCGAACAAGCACATCCATGGAATTCAGGACGCTCGAAGATTACGTCGGCCGCACCCCGCTGGTGCGACTCAAGCGCATCACGGCCGGCCGCAACAACGTCATCCTCGCCAAGCTTGAGGGCAACAACCCGGCCGGGTCCGTCAAGGACCGTCCGGCATTGTCGATGGTGATGCATGCCGAAGCGCGCGGCGACATCAAGCCCGGCGACACGCTGATCGAGGCGACCAGCGGCAACACCGGCATCGCGCTCGCCATGGCGGCGGCGATGCGCGGCTACCGCATGATCCTGGTGATGCCGGAGAACCAGAGCGTGGAGCGGCGCCAGACCATGCGCGCCTTCGGCGCCGAACTGGTGCTGACGCCCACCTCCGGCGGCATGGAGATGGCGCGCGACATCGCCGAGCGCATGAGGGACGAGGGCAAGGGCCTCATCCTCGACCAGTTCGCCAACCCGGACAACCCGCTCGCCCACTTCGAGGGCACGGGGCCGGAGATCTGGGAGCAGACGGGCGGGAGCGTGACGCATTTCGTCAGCTCCATGGGCACCACCGGCACCATCATGGGAACCTCGCGCTTCCTCAAGGAGAAAAATCCCGCAGTGTGCATCATCGGCTGCGAACCGGAGGAGGGCTCGCAGATCCCGGGCATCCGCAAGTGGCCGGAGGCCTATCTGCCCAAGATCTTCGAGCGCCCGCGGGTCGATAGGGTGGAGCGCGTCAGTCAGGCCGAGGCTGAAGAGATGACGCGCCGCCTGGCGCGCGAGGAAGGCATTTTCGCCGGCATCTCCTCGGGTGGTTCGATGCACGTGGCGCTGCGTATCGCCGCACAGGTGGAGAATGCCGTCATCGTGTCCATCGTCTGCGATCGCGGCGACCGCTACCTGTCCACGGGTGTCTTCCCGGCCTGAGCGCGGGCTCTGCCGGGAGCGCTCCTGGGGTCGGCGGCTCCTGCCGCTGTTGCTGCTGTGCGGGGCCTGGCTGTTGCAGGTGCCCGCCCTTGCACTCGACCGTCTGACCCTAAGCCTGGGCGACGTCGCCAACCCGGCGTTTGGGCTGCAGCAGCTCACACTCGATTACCAGGCGGGACGCGGTACGGCCGTGCTCCGGATCGGTCGGCTGCGTGTCGGCAATCACGACTTGCGGGCGCTCGAGCTGCGTTGCGCACGGGCGGCGCTGGCGCGCGAGGCGGTCACCTGTCGAGATGCGCGCCTGCACCTCGCGGGCAGGGCGCTGCCGTTTGTCGCTGACCTGACGGCGAACCCGACGCGTGGCTCTGCCCATCTGAGCCTGCGCTTCGGCCACAGCAGCCAAATCGCGCTGGCGCTTGAGCCGGATGGGCGGGTGCGGATGCGGGCCGATCGGCTTGCGCTGGCCGACCTGCGACGCGCGCTCCCGAGCCTGGCTGCGGTGTTGGGCTCGCGGGGGCGCGACATCGGAGCCGTTTTCGAGCGCTTCAGCCCGACGGGGACCCTCGAAGCCACGCTGGTGTGGACGCCGGCGACGCAGGTGCCCGCCCGGCTCGCGCTGGAGGCTGCATTACGTGATGGCGGATTCGGCACCAGCGACGGATTGCAGGCGGGCGAGCAGCTGCGGCTGGCGCTGTCGCTCGATGCGCAGGCCGAAGCCCTAGGTTGGAACTGGCAGGCGCGTCTGCAGTGGCAGGGGGGCGCAGCCTATCTGCATCCGCTCTACATCGAGTCCGGACCGACCGTGGAGGCCGAAGGGCGGCTGCAGGGCGGAATCCTGAACGTCGACCGCAGTCGGGCCCGGCTCGAGGGGGTCGGCGAACTCGCCGCCAGTGCGAGTCTCGACCTCAACACCCAGCGCCTGCGCGCCCTCGCGCTGCGCGTCGCGGCGGCCGACCTCGCGCTGGTCGGCCCGCGCTGGCTGGCGCCGCTGATTGCGCCGGCGAGCGCCGAGCGCATGCGCTTCGCCGGCCATTTGAGCGCCAATGTGCTCTTCCGTGACGGCCGAGCGAGTCAGGTCGAGGCCGTACTCGAGAAGGCCGGTTTCAGTTTCGTCGGGGCTGCCGGCGGCGCGGGTGTGGCGCTGGGGCCAGTCGATGGGCGCATCGGGTGGCGCCCTGACGCCCCCAGTGTGAGCAGGCTTAGCGTCGGCGGCGGGCGATGGGAGAAGCTCGCACTGGGGGCATTTGAGCTGTCTGCCATGCTCGAGGGCGATTCGTTACGGCTGGCGCGCACACGGGTGCCGGTGCTCGACGGTGCGCTCGTCGTCGACGGCCTGGCGCTGACGCTCACGCCGGCTGGCTGGCAGGGCAGGGCCAGCGCGGTGATCGAACCGGTATCCATGCCCGAGCTGACGGCGGCACTCGAGCTGCCGCAGATGGCGGGCGTGTTGTCGGCCTCGCTGCCGGGGGTGCGTGTGAGTCCAGGTGAGGTCACGCTTGACGGCGCACTCGTCGTATCGGTCTTCGACGGCTACCTGCAGGCCACCGGGCTGCGCCTGGTCGAGCCCTTTGGCGTCGCCTCGCACCTGAGTGGGGACATCGAGGGGCGTCACCTCGACCTTGCCCAGCTTACCGATACCTTCAGTTTCGGCAGCGTCTCCGGTTTCGTGGACCTCTCGCTGCGTGGGCTTGAGCTGGCGCGCTGGAGGCCCGTTGCCTTCGATGCGCGGATCGCCAGCAGCCCCGGCCACTATCCGCGCCGCATCAGCCAGCGCGCGGTGCAGAACATCAGTGCGCTGGGTGGCGGCGGCGCGTTAGCGGCGATCCAGCGCAGCCTGCTGAGCCTCTTCGACACCTTCGGCTATCGCGAACTCGGACTGGGCTGCCGGCTGCGCGCCGGTGTATGCCTGATGAGTGGCATCGAGGATGGCACGCGTGCCGATGGGGGCTTCGTGATCGTGCGCGGCGGCGGCGTCCCGGCCCTGGATGTCATCGGCTACAATCAGCGCGTGGACTGGAACGAACTCGTGGATCGCCTGCAGCGGGTGATTGCCGAGAACGTGTCGCCCGAACTGCGCTGATTCCCCGACAACCTTCAGGAGATCCCGTGGCGCTGCCATTGCCCTGCCCGAGTTCAATGCGTTCGCGTGCGGCGGGCCGTGTGCTCGCCGCGCTGCTCGCGCTCACTGCCGCGTCCTGCGTCACCATCAACATCTACTTTCCCGCTGCTGCGGCGGAGAAGGCGGCCGATCGCATCATCGAGGAGGTGTGGCAGTTGCGCGACAACGCGCCGGCCGCAGCGCCTGCAAGCGAAGGAGAAGCGCAATGACCTTGCCGATCGCCTTTTCACGCTGGCTGCTGGCGCTGTGCGTCGGGCTGGCCTGCATCAGCGCCGCCCAGGCTCAGGGCAACCTCGAGATCGACACGCCGACCATCTCGGCGCTCAGGCAGTCGATGCAGCAGCGTCATGTGCAGCTTGCACCGCTGTATGCCTCGGGCGCGGTCGGTCTGGCAACCGATGGCAGCGTCGCCCTGCGCGATGCGGGGGCGGTGCCGCTCGCCCAGCGCGCGCAGGCCAACAGCCTGATTGCCGCCGAGAACGCCGACCGTGCCGCCCTCTACCGCGAGATCGCGCGCGCCAACGGCCATCCCGAGTGGGAGGCCGATGTGCGCCGCACCTTCGCGCAGCGCTGGATCGAGCGTGCGCAGCCGGGCTGGTGGGTGCAGCAGGGCGGGAACTGGGCGCGCAAGTAATGCCAGTCCTGGTTTTTGATATCGAGACGATTCCCGACGTGGCCGGCATCCGTCGCCTCGGCGACCTGCCCGAGCAGCTGTCGGATTTCGAGGTGGCCGAGTGGGCCTTCCAGCAGCGTCGCGCGAGTCATGGCCATGACTTCCTGCCGCACCATCTGCAACGCGTGGTGACGATCTCCTGCGCCCTGCGCGATGCTCAGCAGTTTCGTGTGTTCTCACTGTCCGAGCCGGATGCAGGGGAGGGCGAGATCATCCAGCGTTTCTTCGACGGCATCGAGCGTTACACGCCGCAGGTCGTGTCCTGGAACGGCGGCGGTTTCGATCTGCCGGTGCTGCACTACCGCGGCATGCTGCACGGCGTGGCCGCACCCCGCTACTGGGACCAGGGCGAGGGCGATTACCACGACTCGCGCGACTTCAAATGGAACAACTACATTGGCCGCTACCACAGCCGTCATCTCGACCTGATGGACCTGCTGGCCTTGTACCAGGCGCGCGCCAGCGCGCCGCTCGACGACCTCGCCAAGCTGATGGGCTACCCCGGCAAGCTCGGCATGGACGGCTCGGCCGTGTGGCAGGCGTGGCAGGATGGCCGAATTGCCGAGATCCGCGACTACTGTGAAACTGACGTGGTCAACACCTACCTTGTTTTCTTGCGCTTCGAGCGCATGCGCGGGCATCTCGATGCCAAGACCTGGGCGGAAGAGGTGCAGGTCGTACGCGATGCGCTCGGTCGCCTCGACGCGCCGCACTGGGTGCAGTTCCTTCGGGCCTGGCCGGGAAACTGAAGGCAGCCATTTTTTCTGGGAGGGGGTATGGGCATCATCGGAACAATCCTGATCGGTCTGATCGTTGGTCTCGTTGCACGCCTGCTGCATCCGGGCAAGGACGGCCTGGGCCTGATCTTCACCGCCCTGCTCGGCATCGCCGGCTCGATGCTTGCAACCTATGGCGGGCAGTTCCTCGGCATCTACCATGTGGGTGAGACGGCGGGCTTCATCGGCGCCGTGGTGGGCGCCGTGGTGATCCTGTTCGTGGTGAATCGACTGCGCAAATGAGCTGAGCGCGATTCGTCAAAAAATCTTTGACAAGAATCGCTTCTTGTCTATAATGCGGGACTTCAGCAGGCGCGTAGCTCAGTTGGTTAGAGCACCACCTTGACATGGTGGGGGTCGTTGGTTCGAATCCAATCGCGCCTACCAGGATTCAGGAGTCGATTCATGTTCCGAACTACCACTCAGGCGGGAAACTGAACAGGTCGGCTCCGCTTGTCTGCTAGGGAAAAAAGCGCGCCAAGACCGCGCTTTTTTTTCGTCCACAATTTCGGCATCGTGTCGTGTCCCGCGAGACTGCCGGGATCGAACTCAGCTCGAGGCTCAAGTCATGCCCAACATCACGCTCCCTGACGGCTCCGTACGCAGCTTCGACCATCCGGTGACGGTGGCCGAGGTGGCAGCTTCCATTGGTGCCGGGCTTGCGAAGGCTGCGCTTGCAGGCCGGATCGGCGAGCGCCTCGTCGATCTGTCCCATCGGCTGGACAGCGACACCGATCTGGCGATCGTCACCGACCGCTCGGCCGAGGGCCTGGACGTGATCCGTCACTCGACTGCGCATCTGCTCGCCCATGCGGTGAAGGAGCTCTTTCCTGAGGCACAGGTGACGATCGGGCCGGTGATCGAGAACGGTTTCTACTACGATTTTTCGTACAAGCGCCCATTCACGCCCGAGGATATCGCGGCGATCGAGGCACGCATGAACGAGATCGCCAAGCGTGATGTCCCGGTGCACCGGGAGGTCTGGCCGCGCGACAAGGCGGTGGATTTCTTCAAGGGCATCGGTGAGCACTACAAGGCCGAGATCATTGCGTCGATTCCGGCCAATGAGGACGTCTCCCTGTATCGCCAGGGCGACTTCATCGACCTGTGCCGCGGTCCGCACGTGCCCGCGACCGGCAAGCTCAAGGTCTTCAAGCTCACCAAGCTGGCCGGCGCCTATTGGCGCGGCGACTCCAAGAACGAGATGCTGCAGCGGGTCTATGGCACCGCCTGGGCCAAGAAGGACGAGCTTGACGCTTATCTGCACATGATCGAGGAGGCGGAAAAGCGCGACCACCGCAAGCTCGGCCGCCAGCTTGACCTCTTTCATCTGCAGGATGAGGCGCCGGGCATGGTGTTCTGGCATGCCAAGGGCTGGACGCTGTGGCAGCAGGTCGAGCAGTACCTGCGCAAGACGATCGGCGAGCATGGCTACCAGGAGGTCAAGACGCCGCAGATCGTCGACCGGTCGCTATGGGAAAAGTCCGGTCACTGGGGCATGTATTCCGATCTGATGTTCACCACGCAGTCCGAGAAGCGCGATTACGCGGTCAAGCCGATGAACTGCCCCTGCCACATCCAGATCTTCAACCAGGGGTTGAAGAGCTACCGCGATCTGCCCCTGCGCATGGCCGAATTCGGCTCTTGTCACCGCAATGAGCCCTCGGGCTCGCTGCACGGCATCATGCGGGTGCGCAACTTCGTGCAGGACGACGCGCATATCTTCTGCGCCGAGAACCAGGTGCAGTCCGAGTCGGCGGCGTTCATCCGCCTGCTGCAGAAGGTGTATACCGATTTCGGCTTCACCGATGTGCTGGTGAAGCTCTCCACCCGGCCGGAGAAGCGGGTCGGCACGGACGAGCAGTGGGATGCGGCCGAAGCGGCGCTCGCCGCCGCGCTCGACGCCCAGGGGCTGAAGTACGACCTGCAGCCGGGCGAGGGCGCTTTCTACGGCCCGAAGATCGAGTTCTCGCTGAAGGACAGCCTGGGTCGCGTGTGGCAGTGCGGCACGCTGCAGCTCGACTTCAACCTGCCGGTGCGGCTCGGGGCGGAGTATGTCGACGAGGACAACACCAAGAAGGTGCCGGTCATGTTGCACCGCGCCATCCTCGGCTCGCTCGAGCGTTTCATCGGCATCCTGATCGAGAACCACGCCGGGGCGATGCCCTTGTGGCTGGCGCCGGTGCAGGCGGTGGTGATGAACATCTCGGAAGGCCAGGCCGACTACACTGCCGAGGCGGTTGCAAAGTTGAAGAAGGCGGGCTTTCGCGTCGAGGCGGATTTGCGCAACGAGAAGATTAACTATAAAATTCGCGAACATAGCGTGCAGAAGCTGCCTTACCAGATCGTCATCGGCGACAAGGAAAAGGCGGCCGGCCTGGTGGCCGTACGTGCCCGGGGTGGCCAGGATCTTGGTCAAATGTCCCTCGATTCGCTGATCGAACGCTGGCATCGCGAAGTTGAAGCGAAAGCCGGTTCGGTCTGATTTTGGTTTTCGTGGAGAGTTGAACCATCGCTCAAGATAAGAAGCAGCGCGTAAATAGGGAGATCAACGCGCCCGAGGTCCGGCTGGTTGGCGAAGAAGGCGAACAGCTCGGCATCGTGTCCCTGAACACAGCCCTCAGCATGGCCGAAGAGGCCGGGCTGGACCTTGTCGAAATCGCCCCGATGGCCGCGCCGCCGGTGTGCAAGCTGATGGATTTCGGCAAGTTCAAGTATCAGGAACAGAAGAAGGCCCACGAAGCCCGACTCAAGCAGAAGCAGGTGCAGGTGAAGGAAGTCAAGCTTCGCCCAGGTACCGACGAGAACGACTACCAGATCAAGCTGCGCAACCTCAAGCGCTTTCTGGAAGATGGCGACAAGTGCAAGGTGACCCTGCGCTTTCGTGGTCGCGAAATGGCTCACCAGGAGTTCGGTTTGCGCCAGCTCGAGCGGGTGAAGGCCGACCTTGAGGAGCTGGGTCAGGTCGAGCAGATGCCCAAGATGGAAGGGCGTCAGATGATCATGGTCATCGCGCCGAAGAAGAACCGTTGATCGGTTCGTAAGATTTGCCCCCTCAAGGGCGAAAACCGTGGGGCAGGGAGACCTGTCCGGCGGAAAACAAGTGGTGCCGGGTCATGAAATGCGTCGGGGCTCATCGGCGCTACCTGGTGTCATCCAAAAACATGGAGTCTCAGCAATGCCCAAGATGAAGACCAAGAGCGGAGCCGCCAAGCGGTTCAAGGTCCGCTCCAGCGGTGGGATCAAGCGGTCCCAGGCGTTCAAGCGCCACATCCTGACCAAGAAAACGACCAAGGCGAAGCGTCAGCTGCGCGGCATGACCGAAGTTCATGCTGCCGATGAAAAGCTGATCCGCGCCATGCTTCCGTACGCTTGATAGGAGACCGCAATGCCTCGCGTTAAACGTGGTGTTACCGCCCGCGCTCGTCACAAGAAAGTCCTCGTTCAGGCCAAGGGTTATCGCGGCCGTCGCAAGAACGTCTATCGCATCGCCAAGCAGGCGGTGATGAAGGCGGGCCAGTACGCCTACCGCGACCGTCGTCAGCGCAAGCGTCAGTTCCGCACCCTGTGGATCGCTCGTATCAACGCCGCCGCGCGTGAACTGGGCCTGACCTACAGCACCTTCATGAACGGTCTCAAGAAGGCCGCGATCGAGATCGACCGCAAGGTGCTGGCCGACCTAGCCGTGTTCGACAAGCCGGCTTTTGCCGCGATTGCCGACCAAGCCCGGGCCAAACTCGCTGCGTAATCGACCGCAGCCCGAAAAAAGGAGGCCTGGCCTCCTTTTTTTTTCTGAATTCCGGACCACCTTCACCGCACTACCGCATCCGCCAGGGCAGGAACATGGAACAGCTCGATCAACTGGTACAACAGGCTGCAGGCGACTTCGCCGCCGCCACGGACAGCGCGCAACTCGAACAGGCGAAGGCGCGCTACCTGGGCAAGGCCGGCTCCCTCACCGAGCGCCTGAAGTCGCTCGGCAAGCTCGAGCCCGAGGCGCGCCGTGAGGCGGGTGCAGCGATCAACGCGGCCAAGGTCGCCATCGAAGGCGCGCTCGAGGCGCGCCGCAACGCGCTGCGCGAGGCTGCCTTGCTGGCGCAGCTTGCCGAGGAGGCGCTCGATGTCACATTGCCCGGGCGGGGCGGTGTGCAGGGCGGCCTGCATCCGGTCAGTCGCACGCTCGAGCGCGTCGAGCAACTGTTCGCCTCGATCGGCTTCGTAGTGGCCGACGGTCCCGAGATCGAGACCGACTGGCACAACTTCACCGCGCTCAATACGCCCGAGAATCACCCGGCGCGCTCGATGCATGACACCTTCTATCTGGAAGGTCACGACGACGTCCTGCTGCGCACCCACACCAGCCCGGTGCAGATCCGCGCCATGCAGGCTCATGTCGAGCGTCATCGCGACGCCGACGCTATGCCCGACCTGCGCATCATCGCGCCCGGACGTGTGTTCCGCGTCGACTCCGATGCCACCCACTCGCCGATGTTCCATCAGGTCGAGGGCCTGTGGGTCGGGGAGAAGGTGAGCTTTGCCGACCTCAAGGGCGTGATCGCCGACTTCCTGCGCCGCTTCTTCGAGACCGACGATCTGCAGGTGCGCTTCCGCCCCTCCTTCTTCCCCTTCACCGAGCCGTCGGCCGAGATCGATGTGGCTTTCATGAGCGGTGCGCTCGAGGGACGCTGGCTGGAGATCGCCGGCTGCGGCGTGGTGCACCCGAACGTGCTGCGGTTCGGTGGCATCGACCCCGAGCGCTACACCGGCTTCGCCTTCGGCATGGGCCCCGATCGGCTCACCATGCTGCGCTACGGGGTCAATGACCTGCGTCTGTTCTTCGAGGGCGACCTGCGCTTTCTGAGCCAGTTCCGCTGAGCGCGTATCGTCCAACTCCTGCCGACTCCTCGCATTCCGGGTTATCGAATCATGCAATTCTCAGAACAGTGGCTGCGGACCTTTGTCGATCCGCAACTCGACAGCACCCAACTCGGCCATCTGCTGACCATGGCAGGTCTCGAGGTGGAAGAGGCCGACCCCGCCGCACCGGCATTCAGCGGGGTGGTGGTGGCGCAGATCGTCGAGGCGGAAAGGCATCCCAACGCGGACAAGCTCAAGCTCTGCAAGGTCGATGCCGGGAGCGGCGAGCTCTTGCAGATCGTCTGCGGCGCGCCCAATGCAGCGGCCGGCATGAAAGTGCCGTGCGCGCGCGTCGGAGCGGTGCTGCCGGGCGACTTCGCGATCAAGGCGGCCAAGCTGCGCGGGGTGGAATCCTTCGGCATGCTGTGCTCGGCACGCGAACTGGGGTTGTCGGAGGATCACGCCGGCCTCTACGCGCTGCCTGAAGATGCGCCGATCGGCATGGACATTCGCGCCTACCTCGAGCTCGACGACACCCTGTTCACGATCAAGCTCACCCCCAATCGGGCCGATTGCCTGAGTCTCACCGGCGTTGCGCGCGAGGTTGCGGCGATCACCGGTGCGCCGTTGAAGCAGACCGTGGTCGCGGCTGTCGCGCCTGCTTGCGATGCCCGCCGCGCGATCGTGCTCGACGCCCCGCTGGCCTGCCCGCGGTATTGCGGGCGCGTCCTGCGTGGCGTGGATGCGCGGGCGAGTACCCCGGGCTGGATGGTCCGACGCCTTGCCCGCAGCGGCATCCGTTCGATCAGTGCGCTGGTCGACGTCACCAACTACGTGATGCTCGAGCTCGGCCAGCCGCTCCACGCTTTCGACAACACCCGCCTGCAAGGCGCGATCCACGTGCGCCTGCCGCGCCCGGGCGAGCAGGTGCTGCTGCTTAACGAGCAGACCGTCGCGCCCGCAGCGGACACCTTGCTGATTGCCGATGAAGCGCGGGCGCTCGCCCTGGCCGGGATCATGGGCGGCGAGGACAGCGGCGTCACCCTGGAGACCACCGAGGTCTTCCTCGAGAGCGCCTTCTTCGCCCCCGATGCGATCGCCGGCCGCGCGCGTCGCCATGGCTTCGGCTCCGATGCCTCGCACCGCTTCGAGCGCGGGGTGGACTTCGAACTTGCGCGCAGCGCCCTCGAGCGCGCCACGCAGCTGATCCTCGAGATCTGCGGCGGCGAAGCCGGACCGGTGGAGGAGGCGCTCGCCGCCGACGCCCTGCCGGCACGGACGCCGGTCCGCATGCGCCCGGCCCGCGCCCGCCGCGTGCTCGGCATCAGCCTCGACGACGACGCCATGCTGGCGCTGCTGCAGCGGGTTCACCTGGGCGTCGAGCGCATCGGCGAGGATTTCCTCGTCACGCCGCCGTCATGGCGCTTCGACATCGAGATCGAAGAGGATCTGATCGAGGAGCTCGCCCGCCTGCACGGCTATGACAACATTCCTGCGGTCGCGCCGCAGGGCAGCCTGATGATGTTGCCGAGCTCGGAGCACCATCGCCCGGTGTGGGCGCTGCGCCATCTGATGGCGGCGCGCGGTTATCAGGAAGTGGTCAACTTCGCCTTCGTCGAGGAGGCATGGGAGCGCGATCTCTGCGCCAACCAAGAGCCCATCCGGCTCGCTAATCCGATCGCCAGCCAGCTCAGCGTGATGCGCTCGAGCCTCATTGGCGGGCTGACCGCCAACCTGGCGACGAATCGCAAGCGCCAGCTCGATCGCGTGCGGGTGTTCGAGCTCGCGCGGGTGTTCGAACGCAAGGCCGACGGCGAGCCCGTCCCGGGCTTCCACCAGGTCATGATGCTTGCAGCGCTCGCTGCCGGTCCGGCGCTACCCGAGCAGTGGGGCGAGCGTAGCCGCAACGTCGATTTCTACGACATCAAGGGCGATCTCGAAGCAGTCTTTGCGCCGCGCGGCCTGGCGTTCGAGCCTCTGTCGCATCCGGCCCTGCATCCGGGGCGTGCGGCGAGCGTGCGTCTGGATGGACGCATCATCGGGCTTCTCGGTGAGCTGCATCCGGTGTGGGTGCAGCGCTACGAACTGGGGACGGCGCCGGTGGTCTTCGAGGTCGAACTCGATGCCGCGCTGGCAGCGCGCATGCCGGCATATACGGAGATCTCGCGCATGCCCGCGGTGACGCGCGACCTGGCGCTGGTGGTCGGCGCCGAGGTCGGCGTGGCCAAGGTCATCGACGTGCTGCAGGCGGCGGCGCCGGCGATCGTGCGGGAGATCGTGCTGTTCGACGTCTATCAGGGCAAGGGCATCGACCCGGACAAGAAGAGTCTTGCCTTCAGGGTATCGATGCAAGATACTCAGCGCACACTCGAGGACGCCGAGGTCGATGACGCGGTCTCCACGTTGGTCAGGCAGGCTGATACCGTCCTCGGTGCCCGCTTGCGTGGCGCGGGGGGCTGACATGACGCTGACCAAGGCCGAACTGGCCGATCTGCTGTTCGAGCAGGTCGGGCTCAACAAGCGTGAAGCCAAGGACATGGTCGAGGGCTTCTTCGAGGAGATCCGGATGGCGCTCGAGCGGGGCGACAGCGTCAAGCTGTCCGGCTTCGGCAACTTCCAGTTGCGCGACAAGCCTCAGCGCCCCGGGCGAAACCCCAAGACCGGCGAGGAAATTCCGATCACCGCGCGGCGGGTGGTCACCTTCCACGCCAGCCAGAAACTGAAGGCCGCGGTGGAGCAACTCAGCGATGCAAGCAAGCAGCCCTGAAATCGGCGCGGAAGCCCTGCCGCCGATCCCGGCGAAGCGATATTTCACCATTGGCGAGGTCAGCGACCTGTGCTGCGTGAAGCCGCACGTGCTGCGCTACTGGGAGCAGGAGTTCACCCAGCTCAAGCCGGTCAAGCGCGGTGGCAACCGGCGCTACTACCAGCACCACGAGGTGCTGCTGATCCGTCGCATCCGGCAACTGCTCTATCAGGAGGGATTCACCATCTCCGGCGCGCGCAACCGGCTCGGTGAGTCCGCCATCCACGAGCAGGAGAACGAGGTCGAGGTCGAGCGCTACAAGGCGCTGGTGAGCAGTATCCGCAGTGAACTCGACGAGGTGTTGAAAGGGCTGCGAGGCTGAACGGGCTGGCTGCAAAAATTCTGGCAAAGTTCAGAGCGGCTGCTATAATGGCGGCTTGTGTCGGGGCGTAGCGCAGCCTGGTAGCGCACTTGCATGGGGTGCAAGGGGTCGCGAGTTCGAATCCCGCCGCCCCGACCAATCAAATAAACCGGCCTTGGCCGGTTTTTTGTTTTCGGCCTGCCGTCGCCGGCAGCGCCAGCACGCTGTGCTAACATTTCGCTCCCGGCCGCGCTCTGCGGCAACTCGCACGGATTACAGATGCGTATCCTGGTCAGCAACGACGATGGCTATTTTGCTCCGGGGATTGCGGCGCTTGCCGAAGCCTTGAGTACGCTGGGCGACGTCACCGTGGTGGCGCCCGAGCGCGACCGCAGTGGTGCGAGCAACTCGCTCACGCTCGACCGTCCGTTGTCGCTGAAGCGTACCGCCAACGGTTTTTATCACGTCAATGGCACGCCGACCGATTGTGTTCACCTGGCAGTCACCGGCATGCTCGAGCATCTGCCCGACATGGTCGTATCCGGGGTCAATCATGGTGCGAACATGGGCGACGACACGGTCTATTCGGGCACCGTCGCGGCCGCCACCGAAGGCTACCTGCTCGGTGTGCCGTCGATTGCGGTTTCGCTGGTGAGCAAGTCGGCGACCGACTTCACCGCCGCCGCGCGGGTTGCGCGCGACCTCGCCGAGCGCTTCATGAGCAACCCGTTTCCGCATCCGGTGCTGCTCAACGTCAATGTGCCCGACGTCGGCTATGACCGTCTGCAGGGCGTGCGCGTCACGCGTCTGGGCAAGCGGCACAAGGCCGAACCCGTCGTGCGCAGCGTCACGCCGCGCGGCGACACGGTGTACTGGATCGGTGCGGCAGGCGGGGCAGCCGATGCGGGCGAAGGCACCGACTTCCACGCGGTCGCGAACGGGTTCGTCTCGGTGACCCCGCTGCAGATCGATCTCACACACACCGGTCTCATATCGCCGGTCTTCGACTGGTTGAAGCAGTGAACAGCCGGGTCATCGATGCAGGTCAGGCCGGCCGCGCACGCGCGCGCATGGTCGAGCGCCTGCGCACCCAGGGCATACGTGACGAGCGCGTGCTGGCGGCGATGCAGGCCGTGCCCCGTCATGCCTTCGTCGATGAGGGGCTGGCGTTCAGTGCCTACGACGATACCCCATTGCCCATCGGCTTCCAGCAGACGATTTCCCAGCCCTTCGTGGTCGCGCGCATGATCGAGCTCTTGCGTGCAGGGCGCGAGCTGGGGCGTACGCTCGAGGTCGGCGCCGGATGCGGCTACCAGGCTGCGGTGCTGTCGCTGCTGGCCACCGAGGTGTATGCCGTCGAGCGTATCCGTGCGCTGCTCGACCGCGCCCGCGCGAACCTGCGTCCGCTGCGGCTGCCCAACGTACGACTGAAACTTGCAGATGGCAGTCTGGGGCTTCCCGAGGCTGCGCCCTACGACAGCATCATCGTTGCGGCGGGGGCGATTGGCTTGCCGCCTGCGCTAAAGGAACAACTGGCGCCCGGTGGGCGTCTCATCGTGCCGGTGGGCGGTGGCGAGCAGCGTCTGCTCCTCGTCGAGCGCCAAGGCAACGTTTTCCGGGAAAGCTGGCACGAGGCCGTGCGCTTCGTCCCGCTTCTCGGTGGTACAGAATGAGAGACGGTATTTTCCGATGCACACACCTTTAAGATCGATTGCACTTGCGCTGGCGGTAGGCCTCGTTGCCGGCTGCGCCTCACAGGTCACCGCGCCGGTACGCGACGGCAGCGGCGTGTCGGCAGCGCCTGTGACCCAGGCGGCTGCGCCAGCGGGCATGCACACCGTACGCCCGGGCGAAACGCTGCTGGGCATCGCCCGTCAGTACGGGGTGACCCTGCCCGATCTGGTCAGCTGGAACGCGATCACCGACCCCAACCAGATTCACGTCGGCCAGACCCTCCTCGTTGCGCCTCCCGGCACGGTGCCGGGCTCGGTTGCCGTGGCCACGCCCATCGGCGGTACGGCGGTGACGTCGCCGGTGCCGCCGACCGGCACCGAAACCGGTGTCGTCCCGCTCATGCAGGAGCCGCTCGGCGGCCGCGCCCCGGCTGTCGAGCCGACGCCCACCGTGCCGGCGCCGTCCGCCGTCGAGCCGGCGCCGAGCGCCGCAAGCGGCCAGTGGCAATGGCCTGCGAGCGGCACCCTGATTGCTGGCTTCAATGAGGCTTCCAACAAGGGTGTGGACATCGGCGGCCGCGTCGGCGACCCGGTGTATGCGGCTTCGGCGGGCAAGGTCGTTTATGCGGGCAGCGGCCTGCGCGGCTACGGCAAGCTCATCGTCATCAAGCATAACCAGGAGTACAACTCCGTGTATGCTCACAACGACAAGCTGCTGGTCAAGGAAGACGACCAGGTCGCACAGGGACAGAAGATCGCCGAGCTGGGCAGCTCGGAAGCGGACAAGCCGAAGCTGCACTTCGAGATCCGCAAGCAGGGCAAGGCGGTCGACCCGATGAGATATCTGCCTGCACGTTAAAGGGGGGAGCATGGAAGAACCGGCAAGTCTTGACGACCTCGAAAGTCATGAACCGGATCTTCCGCCCGAGGTGGAAGTATTCGCCAGCAACCAGACCCCGGTCGTCGAGAGCGATTTCTTCAGCGATGTCACGCAGCTTTACCTGAACGAGATCGGTGCCAATCCCTTGCTGTCGGCCGAGGAGGAGTTGCGTTTGTCGCGACTCGTGCGCGAAGGCGACTTCGGCGCACGGCAGATGATGATCGAGCGCAATCTGCGGCTCGTCGTCAATATTGCTAAGCACTACCTCAATCGTGGCATCCCGCTGCTGGACCTCGTCGAGGAAGGCAACCTCGGCTTGATGCACGCGCTCGAGAAGTTCGATCCCGAGCGCGGCTTCCGCTTCTCCACCTACGCGACCTGGTGGATCAGGCAGAACATCGAGCGCGCGATCATGAACCAGTCGCGCACCATCCGTCTGCCTGTGCATGTGGTCAAGGAGCTCAACCAGGTCCTGCGCGCGCAGCGCAGCATCGAGGCCAGCTCGAATGGCGAGTCCTCGCTCGAGGACATCGCCAGCCGACTCGGCAAGTCGATCGAGGACGTGCGCAGCACGCTGGCCCTGAGCGAGCACACGGCGTCGCTCGACGCGCCGCTCGACATCGATCCGACGCTCTCCATTGGCGAGTCCCTCGCCGATGAGCACCAGCTGACGCCGGAGGTGCAGATTCACTGCACCGAGATCGAGGATCTCGTGCGCGAATGGATCAAGATGCTCGGCGACAAGCAGCGCATGGTCATCCGTCACCGCTATGGCATCGACGAGTGTGAGCTGCTGACGCTGGAGGAACTGGCCGGGCGGCTTGAACTGACGCGCGAACGCGTGCGCCAGATCCAGCTCGAGGCGCTCGGGCAGTTGCGGCGCATTCTCAAGCGCCACGGCATCTCGCGTGACGCCCTATTGTGACGCTCAGCTCGCGCGGTCGGCGCCGGCCACCGGGAAGGTCCTGAAGTACAGCTCCCGGCTTGCATAAGCCATCACGGGCAGCGTGAACAGCAGGAGCGGCAGCAGCAGCGCGCTCGCCATGATGACGGCAGAGAGCAGCAAGGCCCAGCACATCATCACGCCGAAGCGGCCGAATACCGCGCGCACGCTCGCCACCACACCCGATACCAGTTGGGCGCGGCGGTCGAAGATGAGCGGGATCGAGAAGGCGCAGACCGCAAACAGGATGAAGGCGAGCACGGCACCCATGATCGCGCTGTAGGCGGCGAAGTCCACCACGATGCGCTCGATGCGCAGCAGCCGGGCGAAGCCGATCGGTTCGCGCCCGACCATGAAGCCGTACAGGATGCCGGCATCGGTGATCCAGATCAGGAACAGCAACCCGCACACGAAGGACACGACCCAGCCGCCGCGCGGCATGCGCCGAAAACCATCGAGGATGTCGCCGAAATGCGGTCGGCGACCGTGGCGCAGCTTATCGGCGACCGAGAAGAAACCGGCCAGCAAGATGGGGCCGACGAGCAGGAAGCCACCGGCGAGCGACAGGCTCATCGGCGCAACCGCGGCGTGATTGAGGGCGGCGAAGAGCAGCAGCCCGATCGCCACGAACAGCGCGGCGAAGGCCATGCTGAGTACCGGAATCGCACGAAACTGGCGGACACCGACGGCCACCGACGCCACCACGTCTGACAGCGCAAGCGGGGCGGGCCGCAGGGTGGCGGCGTTCTGGGCTGGCGTGTCCGGCGTGGTGTTCATGCGTCGTGGCTCCTCAGCGTCGCTCGGCGCGCATCTGATCCACCAGCCGGCGAAGGCGCAGGGCCTCGGCAAGCTCGAAGACCGACATCGCGTAAAAACTGCTGCGATTGTAGCGCGTGATGACGTAGAAATTACGGTAGCCGAGCCAGTACTCGGTGTCGGCGCCCGGCGTCTCGAGGTCGACCAGGGTGGCGGTGGCGGCCGCGCTGCGGCCGTCGAGCGTGCTGACCCCGGCGGCGGTGAGTGCCTCGGGCTCGAGCACCGGCTCGATGCCCGCGTCGACCAGGGCGGCAGCGTCGGCTCCGGGGCCCAGTCGGGCGCGTTCGGCGACCGGCGCGCCGGGCTGCCAGCCATGCACGTGCAGATAGTTGGCCACGCTGCCGATGGCGTCGATCGCATCGGTATCGAAGTCGATGCGGCCATTGCCGTCGAAATCGACCGCGTAGGCGCGCACGCTGCTGGGCAGGAACTGCGGATAGCCGAGCGCGCCGGCAAACGAGCCGCTGTAGCTGTCCGGCGCGCGGCCCTGCTCGCGGGCGAGCAGGAACAAGGATTCGAGTTCGCGGCGGAACAGCTCGGCACGCGGTGGGTAATCGAAGGCGAGCGTGGCGAGCGCTGACAAGGTCTCGAAATTGCCGGTATGGCGGCCGTACACGGTCTCGACGCCGATGATGGCCACGATCACCTCGGCAGGCACGCCGAACTGGCGCTCGGCGCGCGCGAGTTCAGCCTCGTGCTCCTGCCAGAATGCGATGCCGCCGTTGATCCGGCTGCGGTCTAGGAAACGCGCGCGATAGTCCTGCCACGAGCGTACGCCGCGCCTGGCGGGGGGCGTGATGAGGCGTATGACGGTGGCGTCGTGGCGCGCGCGCGCCAGCGCGCGGTCGAGCTCGGCGGGATCGAAGCCATGGCGGGCGGCGACCTCGGCGACGAAGGCCTGCGCATCCTCGCGCTCGGCGTAGGAGGCGAGGCTCATGCCGGGGAGCGCGCAGGCGAGCACGGTGGCAAGGATGCGGCGCGCCCTTCGGCATGCGGTTGCGGCGGCCTTGCTTAAAGTGGGTGCGGCGGGGCTTGGGGAAAAGGCAGGGTGGGCCATGTCGCTCCGGTTCATGAGAGTTTGAGGGCGTCGATACGTTTGCGCAGGGCCTGCAGCTCGGTTGCGCTGAAGACAGGGCCATAACGCAGCCGCGCGTAGCTGGCGCTGATGGCGCGGAGTTCCGCCGCCTGCTCGGGGAGCGCCGCGGCGACTCGTTCGCCATAGGCCAGCGGCCCCTCCCAGGGCTCGCGGGCAAGGCCGAGTCTGGCCATGCGCGCGCTGAAGCGATCCCACTGCCGCTGTAGCGGGTCGCGTCGCACGCGTTGGCGGCTTGCCCACAGATAGAGCCCGCCAAACAGCAGCGCACTCGCGATCGACAGCACACCGGCCATCGTGGCCGCGTCCACCCGCTTGAGGCCGAGGCGGGCGAGAAGTTCGCGCTGGCGTTCTGGATTGTAGCCAAGAACGCGTTGATTCCAGGCATTTGAGAGCGCCTCCCACTGATGGCGCAGATCGCGCAGCCAGGCCATGTCGGCACGCAGCATCAGCGGCAGGCCTTCGAACTCCGACAGCGCTGCCGCCAGCCCGTCGTCGATGCGCTGTGGTGCGGCGAGGGCAGTGGGGTCGACACGGACCCAGCCTTTCTCCTCCAGCCACACCTCCGTCCAGGCGTGGGCGTCCGACTGGCGCACCACGATGTGGGCGTCGATCGGGTTGATCTCGCCACCCTGGTAGCCGGTCACGATCCGCGTCGGGACGCCGGCCGCCCGCATCAACACGGCAAAGGCCGATGCGAAGTGCTCGCAAAAGCCCTGCCGGGTGTCGAACAGGAACTCGTCGGCGGTGTGGCGACCCAGCAGGGGCGGACGCAGCGTGTAGCTCAGGCGTGCGTCGCGCAGATGGGCGATGACGCGGCGCAGGATCTCGGCGTGCGAATCGGTGTTCGCCGCCAGTTGTTCGGCGAGGGCGCGCGTGCGCGGATTGCTGTCGGCCGGCAGCCGCAGCGAGGCTGCCAGCACGGCGCTTGATTCGCGCTCGCCGACGGTGGCTTCCGGATGGGCCGTGAGCGCGTAGCGGCTGCGACTGCGCACCGGTTGGGCGGCGAGGGCGTGGAAGTCGCTCGCATAGCGGACCGCCGGCGCGGACGCAGCCGGGTAGTCGAGGGCCAACAGCCAGCGCCGATTGTGCGGCTCGAGCGTGAGCTGGTAATCGAGCGCGGGTCCGGCTGGCGTGTAGAAGGGCGCGGCAGCCTCGGCAAAGGGCAGGGCGCGCCAGGTGCGACCGTCGAACTGGGTCAGCACCGGGCCGCGCCAGTAGCGCTGGGCGGGCGGTGGTGGCGGACCGCTGAAGGCGGCGCGCAGCACGATCGCACTCGAGTTGCCGAGCGCGCTGATCGACCCCGGGGCCATCGTGTCCGACAGCCCAGTGCGCGCGCTGTAGGCGTCTGCCGGCAGCCCCCACAGCGGACCCTGGATGCGGGGAAAGAGCAGGAACAGCAGGAGCATGAAGGGCAGGCCCTGCGCCAGGACCAGGGCGGCGGTGCGCAGCGGCTCGCGCTGACCGCCGCGCGGGTCGGCGAGGGCGACCAGGGCGGCGAGCGCGAGCAGGGTGCCGCCTAGCGCCAGTGCGGCGATCGGCAGGGACTGGTCCTCTAGGAAGACGGCCAGTTGCAGGAAAAGACATAGCAGCACCCCGGCGCGGATGTCGCGCGCTGCGCGGGTTTCGAGCAGCTTGAGCCCAAGCAGCAGGGCGAGCAGGGCGACGCCCGGGTCCTTGCCGAAGAAGTGGCCGAACTCCAGGCGCACGCCCACACCCGCCGCGAGTGCGAGCACGAGCAGCACGAGATGGGGCGGCGGCCTGCGGCCGCGCCACAGCAGCAGTGCCCGCCAGCCCAGCAGGGCCGCACTCAGCACCGCAATCCACGCCGGCAGCCAGAGCCCATGGGGGGCGAGCGTGAGCGCCGCGGCCGCGAGCAACCATGCGCCCTGGCGGCGGTCGAGCGCCGCGCTCGCCTGCGCAGGGCGCGGCGAGGCCCTAGGCAGGCGAGGACGCATGCGCGAGAGGTGGGCGATCACGGCTGGCGTCCCCGTGGCGCAGTGGGCGATCCGAAGCGCGCCAGTGCGCTCAGGCAGCGCTGCAGATGCACCGGCCCCTGTCCGAGCTCAATCGCACTGCCTGGCAGCGCCAGCGCGTAGCGCCGTCCACCCTGTTCGGCCTGCAGTACCCAGGCGGCAAGGCGCGATAGGCGCTGTTCGTCGTCGAGGTGTGCAGGCAGCGTTGTCCAATCCAGCTGCAGGTCCTGGCCGGTCCAGTTGGCATACTGTTTGGTGAGCATCGGGCCGCCGCGGGCCAGCACCTTCCACGCGACATGGCGTGGCGAGTCGGCGCTGCGATGGGCGCGCAATCCGGCGAAATCGTCATCGCCGTCGCGCATGCGGCCGTGCCGACCCTCATTGCCCTCACCGTTTTCGGGCAGCGCAGGGGGGGCTGGCTCGGGTGCCGGATACACCAGGCAGTTCAGCTCGGGCACGAACACGCTCCAGCCCCGGATCAGGCCCAGGGGCCAGGTCGTCTCGAGGACGGTGCGCCCCAGCGGCAGCTCGCCACGGTGGTGGGTCGGGCAGGGCAGGGTCACGCTGGCCGCCTGCGCCGGCCCGATGTCGAAGTCGGTCTGCTCACCGTGGGCACGCAGGCGCAGCGCCGGGCGTCGCCCCGGGCGCGGATTGTCGATCTGCAGTACGAAGCCGGCGGTGTCGCCACAGAACACCGGCATGCAACGGGCGGGACGGATGGAGAGTCCGAGCAGGTTGCGAAAGGCGTGCACGATGCTCGCCACCGCGGCGCCGCCGAGCAGGAAGACGAGGCCGTAGCCCAGGCTCAGGTTGTAGTTGATCGAGGCCAGCAGCATGGCCAGCAGGGCGCCGGCGAAGGCGAGCCCGGCCGCCGTGGGGAGCACGTAGATGCGGCGCTGCACGAGTCGGATCGGCGCTGCTTCGGCGGGGCCGATGCGAAACAGCCAGCGATCGGCCGCAGCACGCAGCGTCGACAGCAGCCCTGTTGCCGTCACCGCCATCAGCGCACGGCGACGCCCTGCAGCAGGCGCGTGATGCTGGCCGGCGGCGCCGGGCGGCCATCGCCGGCCAGATGCAGGCGATGCGCGGCGACGTGCGGGAACAGGGTCTGCACGTCGTCGGGCAGGACGTGATCACGGCCGTCGATCAGGGCCCACGCGCGGGCCGCGGCGAGCAGGCCAAGCCCGGCACGCGGACTGAGTCCGCCGGCGAACTCGGGGCTGTTGCGCGTGGCGCCGAGCAGGGCCTGGACGTAGTCGACCAGGGCGTCGCCCACATGCACGTGCGCGGCGGCCTGCTGCAGTTCGATCAGTGCCGCGGGGTTGATGACGACGGACTGGCGCTCGAGCAGTTCGCGGCGGTCCTCGCCCATCAGCAGCGCACGCTCGGCGTCGCGATCGGGATAGCCCAGCCGGATGCGCAGCAGGAAACGGTCGAGCTGGCTCTCCGGGAGCGGGAAGGTGCCGATCTGGTGCGCCGGGTTCTGCGTGGCAATGACGAAGAAGGGCTCGGGCAGGGCGAAGGTGTCGCCGTCGGCGGTGACCTGTCTTTCCTCCATCGCCTCGAGCAGCGCGCTCTGGGTCTTCGGCGTGGCGCGGTTGATCTCGTCGGCGAGGATCAGCTGCGCGAACACGGGCCCGGGGTGGAAGCGGAAGGCGCTCGTGTCGCGATCGAACACGGAGACCCCGAGGATGTCGGCCGGCAGCAGGTCGCTGGTGAACTGGATGCGCTGGAACTGCAGGCCCATCAGTCTGGCCAGCACGTGCGCCAGCGTGGTCTTGCCCACGCCGGGCACGTCCTCGATTAGCAGATGGCCACGGGCGACGAGGCAGGCGAGGGCCAGGCGCAGCTCGCGTTCCTTGCCGAGGATGATCCGGCCTGAGGTTTCGAGCAGGCGATTTGCATGGTGCAGGGGCATTGCGGGGCGCACTGTGAAATTGGCGGGGAAGCGGTGATAATAGACGACAAAGCGCGCTGGCCCGGAAGATGTGCGTCACGATGGCCGGTGGATAAGGGTGCGTGCGACTGCCGGATCTGGCGCAGGCGGCCGCCCACGAGACTGTTCTCGAGACGAGGGAGGAGTATGACCACTACGGCATTCATAACGCACCGTGACTGCTGGCTGCACGATATGGGCTCGATGCATCCTGAATGCTCCGAGCGCCTGTCGGCGATCAACGATCGGCTGATCGCGGCGGGCCTGGACATGTACATCTCCTTCTACGACGCACCGGTTGCCGAGCGCGAGCACATCACCCGTGTCCATCCGCCGGAGTATCTCGACAGTCTCATCGACAACGTGCCCGAACACGGCATCCGCCACCTTGACCCCGACACCGCGATGAGCCCGGGCACGATGAAGGCGGCGCTGCGTTCGGCCGGGGCGGGGGTGTTTGCCACCGACCTCGTCATGCAGGGCGAGATCGAGAATGCCTTCTGCGCGGTGCGTCCCCCCGGGCACCATGCGGAGCGCTCGAAGGCGATGGGCTTTTGCTTCATGAACAACGTCGCCATCGCGGCGCGCCATGCGCTCGATGCCCACGGCCTGGAGCGAGTGGCGATCGTGGACTTCGACGTTCACCACGGCAACGGTACCGAGGACATCTTCCGCAACGACCCGCGGGTGATGATGGCGGGGATCTTCCAGCACCCCTTCTACCCCTACTGCGGCACGGACAACCCGCCGCCGCACATGTGCAACGTGCCGCTGCCGGCCGGCACGCGCGGCGACGCCTTTCGCCAGGTGTTCGGCGACATCGTCATTCCGGCCCTGCGCAGCCACAATCCGCAGATGATCTTCATCTCGGCCGGCTTCGACGCCCACTACGAAGACGACATGGGCTCGCTCGGTCTGGTCGAGGCCGATTACGTCTGGGCCACCGAGCAGATCAAGGGCGTGGCCGAGGATTGCGGCCACAAGCGCATCGTGTCCATCCTGGAAGGCGGCTATTCGCTGTCGTCCCTGGCGCGTTCGGTGGTGGCGCACATCAAGTCGCTCGCCGACCTGTGAGGCTGTAACCTGCCGACACCTATTGTGGCGGCGCGAGGGGCGGCAACGCATGCCTTGCGCTGGCCCTGCCTCGGCGATCGGTTAGAATCGCATCTTTTATCGAAAGCCCCGACCCCATGATTACCGGATCGCTTGTCGCCATCGTCACTCCCATGCAGGACGACGGGAGCCTGGATTTTCCCCGCCTGCGCAGTCTCATCGACTGGCACATTGCTGAAGGTACCGATGGCATCGTCGTCGTCGGCACCACAGGTGAGTCGCCCACCGTCGACGTCGACGAACACTGCGAACTGATTCGCGCCAGCGTCGAGCACGTGGCCGGTCGGGTGCCGGTGATTGCTGGTACGGGCGCAAACTCGACGGCGGAGGCGGTCGAGCTTGCCCGCTTTGCCAGCCAGGCGGGCGCCGCGGCCCATCTGTCGGTCGTGCCGTATTACAACCGGCCCTCGCAGGAGGGCTTGTACCGCCACTTCCGCACCATCGCCGAGTCGGTCGAGCTGCCACTGATCCTGTACAACGTGCCAGGCCGTACGGTGGCGGACTTGAGCAACGACACCACGCTGCGCCTGGCCGAGATCCCGAACATCGTTGGTCTCAAGGACGCGACCGGCAACCTCGATCGCGCCTGCGACATGATCGAGCGTGCGCCGGCCGACTTCGCGCTCTACAGCGGCGACGACATGAGCTCGGCCGCCTTCCTGATGCTCGGCGGCCACGGCGTGATCTCGGTCACCGCCAACGTGGCCCCGCGCGCGATGCGTGCGTTGTGCGCCGCCGCGGCTGCAGGCGACATGAAGGCCCTGCGCGAAACCAATGCAAGCCTGACCGGTCTGCATCGTGACCTGTTCTGCGAGGCCAATCCGATCCCGGTGAAGTGGGCGGTGGCGCGCATGGGCCTGATCGGCGACGGTATCCGCCTGCCGCTCACGGTGCTGGCGGAAGTCCATCACGAGCGCGTGCTAAAGGCCATGCGCAAGGCCGGCATTCAGGCCTGAACCGAATCTTTTGTCCGGGAATTACATGAATCGCTCCACGCGCACCTCCTTTTCCCTGATCGCGCTGTCCTTAGCGCTCGGTGGTTGCTCCGGATCGCTGCTCGAGTCCAAGCGCATCGATTACAAGAGCGCCCGTCAGATCGAGCGTCCGCTCGAGATCCCGCCCGACCTCACCGTGCCGCGCCGCGACGACCGCTTCGCCGTGCCCGATGTGGCGCCGCGCGGTGTCGCCACCTACTCGGCCTACGCCGCCGACCGCAGTGGCCAGCCCGCAGTGAGCAGCGGCTCGGCCGACGTGCTGGCCGCCTCCGACACCATGCGCATCGAGCGTGCCGGCACGCAGCGCTGGCTGGTGGTCGCGGGCACGCCGGCAGACCTGTGGCCGCAGATCAAGGATTTCTGGCTCGAGACGGGCTTCATCCTCAACATCGACAACCCCGAGATCGGCGTCATGGAGACCGACTGGGCCGAGGATCGGGCCAAGATTCCACAAGACTTCGTGCGCTCGACCATCGGCCGCGTGTTCGACGGCCTGTTCTCCACCCCCGAGCGCGACAAGTTCCGCACCCGCCTCGAGCAGGGCAAGGACCCCGGTACGGTCGAGGTCTACGTCAGCCACCGCGGCATGATGGAGATCTACCCGACCGAGGCCAAGGATTCCACCATCTGGCAGCCGCGCCCGGCAGACCCTGAGCTCGAGGCCGAGATGCTGCGTCGGCTGATGGTGCACCTGGGGGCCGAGGAAGCGCGTGCCGAGGCGGCAATTGCCACCCCGCAGGCGCCTCAGCGCGCTCAGATCGCCTCCGCCCCGGACGGGCAGGTGGTGCTGGCAATGGATGAGCCCTTCGATCGCGCCTGGCGTCGGGTTGGGTTGGCGCTCGACCGCATCGGCTTCACGGTGGAAGACCGCGATCGGGCGCAGGGTCTTTACTTCGTGCGCTATGTCGACCCCGACGCGGACAACAGCAGTCCGAACAGGGGTTTCCTGTCGCGCCTTGCCTTCTGGCGCGGCAGCGACAAACCGGCGGAGGGTGGGAGCGAGTATCGACTGCGTGTCGAGGGCCAGGGCGACGGGTCGCGGGTGAGCGTGCTCAGTCGCGAGGGCGGGGTCGACACCTCGGATACCGCGCGCCGCATGCTCGGCCTGCTGCAGGAACAACTGCGTTGAGCGCAACGCTCCGACGAAAAAAAGCCGGCATCGCCGGCTTTTTTCTTTGACGCGCCCGCAAGGGCGCACAAGGCTTACTCCTTGGCAGCGTCCTTGGCGGACTCGACCGCCGCTTCGGCGGCCGCCTTGGCTGCATCCACCGCATCGGCGGCTTCGGTCTTCGCGGCCTCGGCTGCTTCCTTGACGTCCTCGACGACCGCGGCGGCTTCTTCCTTCACGGTTTCTGCAGTGGCGTCGGCGCCGGCCTTGGCGTCGTCGGCAGCCTCTTCAGCGGCCTCGGCAGCAGCGGCGGCCTCTTCCTTCGCGGCTTCGGTCGCGGCAGCGGCGGCCTCACCAGCGGCTTCGGCGCTTTCCTTCGCCGCTTCCACGGCCTGCTCGGCGGCTTCCTTCATCTGCTCCTGGGCCGACGGGGGCGCTTGCACCGCGGGTTCTTCCTTCTTGCCGCAGGCAGCGACGGCGATGGCAACGAGGGCGGCAACGAGAAGGGGATGCTTCATGATGTGTCTTCCTTTCGGCTAGGGGATTCTTGGTCTGTAGTGGCGTCCGCGCACGGATGCACGTGTGCGAAGCCTCGCAATCTTAGCATGCTGCAACGCGATAAATGGCTCGGTGGTGCGATGCAACAAATGGCAAGAGCAAATCAAAAATATCAGTAAAACAACGGATTGAGCGACTCTCCGGGCCTGCGGCATTGTTTCAATTTGTCTATCCATCCCGAATCGGTGGCGCAGACAGACGCAGGCGGGGGGAGGCGCGGAAGGGGGCTGCACACGGTAGAATCGCCCACCCCGTCACTGCCGCCGCACCATGACCCTTGCCACCATCGAATCCCTCGACCACGAAGGCCGTGGCGTTGCCCATGTCGACGGCAAGACCGTCTTCATCGAGGGCGGGCTGCCGGGCGAGCGGGTCGAGTACCGCGTCCACCGCAGCCGGCCCAGCTATGAGCAGGCCACGGCCGAGCACATCGTGCGTGCCAGCGCGCAACGCGTGACGCCGCGCTGCCCGCACTACGGCATCTGTGGCGGCTGCTCGATGCAGCATCTCGACCCGGTCGCCCAGGCCGCGGCCAAGCAGCGCATTCTGGAAGATGCGCTGTGGCACATCGGCAAACTGCGCGCCGAACTCATCCTCCCTGCCATCCACGGTCCGGCCTGGGGCTATCGTTACCGCGCTCGATTCGGCGTGCGGCTGGTGCCGAGCAAGGGTGGCCTGCGGATCGGTTTTCACGAGCGACGCTCGAGCTACATCGTCGATATGCGCGAATGCCCGGTGCTGCCGGCCAGGGTTTCGGCGCTGCTGCCGCGCCTGCGCGAACTCATCGCCGGGCTCTCGATCCCTGATCGCGTACCCCAGGTGGAGATCGCCATCGGCGACGAGGCGACGGTGTTCGTGTTCCGCAATCTGCTGCCGTTCAGCCGCAGCGATGAACAACGCATCGCCGTCTTTGCCGCTGCCGAAGGGATCCAGGCGTGGAAGCAGCCGGGCGGGCCGGATACGGCAACGCCGCTGGATCCGGCCGATGATCCTGCGCTGCACTACACCTTGCCCGAGTTCGGGGTGCGGATGGACTTCCGGCCGACCGACTTCACCCAGGTCAATGTGCACATCAACCGCCTGCTGATCCGGCGTTCGCTGCAGTTGCTCGATCCCCAGCCCGGCGAGCGCATTGCCGATCTGTTCTGCGGGCTGGGCAACTTCAGTCTGCCGGTTGCCCGCCGCGGGGCGCGGGTGGTCGGCGTCGAGGGCAGCGATGCGCTCGTGGCGCGGGCGCTGGCCAACGCCCGGCGCAACGGCCTGGATGCGCTCACCGAGTTTCACGCCGCCAATCTCTTCGAGGCGACCGAAGACAGCGTCGCCGCGCTCGGTCCGCTCGACAAGCTGCTGATCGATCCACCGCGCGAGGGGGCGATCGCGGTGGCCAAGGCGCTCGACAGGCAGCGAGGGCCGGCGCGCATCGTGTACGTCTCCTGCAACCCGGCCACCTTGGCCCGCGATGCGGCGGTCCTGGTGCGGGAGAAGGGCTATGTGCTGCGCGCTGCCGGCATCGCGAACATGTTCCCGCAGACCTCGCACGTCGAGTCGATCGCGCTCTTCGAGCGGCCCTGACAGCGCCTGGCAGCAGGCCTGGTGGCCGCCCATGAAGACCAGGACGGCAGGCAGGCGGCAGGGGTTCACATTTGCGGCCCTCGCTGCGAAAATGCAGCGCGATGTTTTTATAATTATTAATACAAAATAATATTGTGTTTCCCTTGGACCCCGACATGGCCAGTGAACCGCGCCGCGCCCGCAGCGACGCCGAAGCGCCCAACCGCGCATGGCAGCAGCGCAGCCTGGCGAGCGTCTGGCACCCGTGCACGCAGATGCAGCGCGCGCAGAGCGTGCCGCCGTTGCCCATCGCCAGTGCGAGCGGTCCCTGGCTGCACGACTACGCGGGCGCACGGTATTTCGACGCCAACAGCTCGTGGTGGGTGAACCTCTTTGGCCATGCGGATGCGCGCATCAATGCCGCCCTGCACGCGCAGCTCGACACCCTGCCGCACGTGATGCTGGCCGGGTGCACGCACGCACCGGCCGTCGAGCTCGCCGAGCGCCTGCGCGCACTCACCGGGGGCGTGCTCGGCCACGCCTTCTATGCCAGCGATGGCGCCTCGGCGGTCGAGATCGCGCTCAAGATGAGCTTTCATGCCTGGCGCAACCTCGGTCGTGGCAACAAGCGCGAGTTCGTCTGCGTGCGCCAGGGCTATCACGGCGAGACGCTCGGCGCGCTCGCCGTCACCGATGTGGCCGTGTTCCGCGACGCCTACGATCCGCTGCTGATGCGCGCCCATCTGGTGGCGTCGCCGGATGCGCGGCGTGCCGCGCCGGGCGAATCGGCGGCCGAGCGGGCGGCACAGGCGCTGGCCGAAGTGCGCGCGCTGTTCGAGGCGCGCCATGCCCACATCGCCGCCTTCATCGTCGAGCCGCTGGTGCAGTGCGCCGCCGGCATGGCGATGCACGATCCGAGCTATCTGCGCGGCCTGCGCGCCCTGTGCGACGAGTACGAGGTCCATCTGATCGCCGACGAGATCGCGGTCGGCTGCGGCCGCACCGGCAGCTTCTTCGCCTTCGAACAGGCGGCCCGGCCGGGCGAGGCGCCGCTGTGGCCCGACTTCATCTGCCTGTCCAAGGGTATCAGCGGCGGCTACCTGCCGCTGTCGCTGGTGCTGACGCGCGATGCGATCTACGCGTGCTTTCTCGGCGACGACGTGGCGCGTGGCTTCCTGCATTCGCATTCCTACACCGGTAACGCGCTGGCCTGTCGCGCCGCACTGGCCGTGCTCGACCGCTTCGCCACCGACGACGTGCTCGCCCGCAACCGTGGGCTCGCGCCCCTGCTCAGCGCGGCGCTCGCCCCGCTTGCCGACGATGCGCGCATCGAGCACCTGCGCCAGCGCGGCATGATCTGGGCGTTCGACGTGCGCGAGGCCCATGCGGGCGAGCGCTTCGCCGAGCGCTTTCACCTCGCCGGTCGTGGCAACGGGCTGCTGATCCGCCCGATTGGCCGCACGGTGTATCTGATGCCGCCCTACGTCCTCGATGCCGAGCTGGCCAGCTGGCTCGCAGAGCGGACCCTGCGCACCCTCGACCAGACCCTGGCCGACTCGGCCCGTACCCCCATTGGCCATGCTGCTCGCACACCTGAACCACCGACTGCGTGAGCGCCGGCAGGCCGCCCTGTGGCGGCGCAGGCGCGTCGTGCGCTCGCCCTGCACGCCGACTCAGCGGCTTGCCGATGCTGCGGGCGGCGAGCGCGCGCTGCTCGGCTTCTGCAGCAACGACTACCTCGGGTTCGCGTCCCATGCCGGACTCGTCGCGGCGCTGGTCGAGGGCGCGCAGCGCTGGGGCGTGGGCAGCGGCGCATCGCATCTGGTGAGCGGCCACAGCGAGGCGCACGACACGCTCGAGGCCGCGCTTGCCGCCTTTCTGGCGCCGTGCATTCCCGATGCTGCGGCGCTCAGCTTCTGCTCGGGCTATATGGCCAATGTCGCCCTGCTGACGACGCTGGGCGAGGGCAGGGCGGCGATCTTCGCCGACCGCCTCAACCACGCTTCACTGATCGACGGCGGCCTGCTGGCGGCGGCGAAGATGCGACGCTACCCGCATGGCCGGGTCGATCGGCTCGAGGCCCTGCTGGCGGACTGCGAGGCCGACATCAAGCTCATCGTCACCGATGCGGTGTTCAGCATGGATGGCGACATCGCGCCGCTGCCCGAGCTGCTGGCGCTGGCCGAGCGTCACGACGCCTGGCTCATCGTGGACGACGCCCATGGCTTTGGCGTGCTCGGCGAGGGCGGGCGGGGCGCGCTGTCGCATTTCGGCTTGCGCAGCGAGCGCCTCATCTACATGGGCACGCTGGGCAAGGCGGCCGGCGTGAGCGGCGCCTTCGTCGCCGCCCATCCGCTGGTCATCGAGGCCCTGGTGCAGGGCGCGCGCAGCTACATCTACACCACGGCCACCCCGCCGGCGCTCGCCCACGTCCTGCACGCGAGCCTGCAGCTGCTGGGGAGCGAAGAAGGCGCGGCGCGGCGCCGCCACCTGGGCGGGCTGATCGATGCGCTGCGCACGCGGCTGACACAGATCATCGCCCTCCATCCTGGCTGCGGCTGGCGTCTGGCCCCCTCGACCACCGCCATCCAGCCCCTGATCGTCGGCGACAATGCGACCGCGCTGGCGCTGGCGGCCCGCCTCGAGCAGCTCGGGTTGTGGGTGCCGGCGATCCGCCCACCCACTGTGCCGGTCGGCAGTGCGCGCCTGCGCATCACGCTCAGCGCGGCACACAGCCTGGCCGATGTCGATCGCCTGTGCGCTGCCCTCGCGCAGCTTGCCGCTGAAGGAGTACCCGCATGAGCGCGCCACTGCATGGCATCTTCGTCACCGGCACCGACACCGAGATCGGCAAGACCCGCATCAGCGCGGCCATCGTCGCCCTGCTCGGCAAGTGCGGCCTGCGCGCGGCCGGGCTCAAGCCGATCGCGGCCGGCACCGAGCTGATCGATGGTGAACGCATCAACGAGGACGTGCACGCCCTGCGAGCGGCGAGCACGCTGGCGCTATCCGCCGCCGAGATCTGCCCCTACCAGTTCGATGCCGCCTGCGCCCCCCATGTCGCCGCCCTGCTCGAGGGACGGCAGATCGAACGCGCCACCGTACTCACCGCAGTGGCGGCCGCGGCGGCGCGGGCCGATCGCATCGTCGTCGAGGGGGTGGGGGGCTTTCGCGTGCCGCTGGGCAGGGCAGAGGCGGTGGGTGCGGCCGGGGCCGACTGGGACAGCGCCGACCTGGCCACGGATCTTGGCCTGCCGGTGCTGCTGGTGGTCGGCCTGCGCCTGGGCTGCATCAACCATGCCCTGCTCACCGCCGAGGCGATCCGCGCCCGCGGCCTGCGCCTGTGCGGCTGGGTCGCGAACACGGTCGATGCCGGCATGCCGGAGGTCGCCCACAATCTCGACGCGCTGGCCCGCGGGCTGGGCGATGCGCCCTGCCTGGGGCTGGTGCCCCGCCTGCCGGTGCCCAGCCCCGATGCCATCGCGCCCTATCTCAACGTGCCGGCGCTGCATACGATTTTCGACACACAAGACCACGTAACGGAGACCCCATGAGCACTGTCGCCACCATTTCGCCCGATTCGCTGCGTCGCAGCGCGACAACCCTGCAGCCTGCCGCGCCGGCGACCGCCCGCTGGTCGGTGGAGGCGGTCGAGGCCTTGTTCGCACTGCCCTTCATGGAGCTCGTGTTCCGCGCCCAGCAGGTGCATCGCGAGCACTTCGACCCGTGCGAGGTGCAGCTGTCGACGCTGCTGTCGATCAAGACCGGCGGCTGCGCCGAGGACTGCGGCTATTGCTCCCAATCGGCCCACTTCGACACCGAGGTCAAGGCCGAGAAGCTGATGGCGGTCGACGAGGTGATCGCCGCCGCGCGCGCGGCCAAGGCCCAGGGCGCCAGCCGCTTCTGCATGGGCGCAGCCTGGCGCTCGCCCAAGGCGCGCGACATGGAGCGTGTGACCACCATGGTGCGCGAGGTCAAGGCGCTGGGCATGGAGACCTGCATGACCCTGGGCATGCTCGACCAGGGCCAGGCGCAGTCGCTCAAGGAGGCCGGCCTCGACTACTACAACCACAACCTCGACACCGCGCCCGAGTACTACGGCAAGGTCATCGGCACGCGCACCTACCAGGACCGCCTGGACACGCTCGATAATGTGCGCTCGGCCGGCATCAACGTGTGCAGCGGCGGCATCGTCGGCATGGGCGAGACGCGCAGCCACCGCGCCGGCCTGATCGCCCAGCTGGCCAAGCTCGAGCCCTGCCCGGAGTCGGTGCCGATCAACAACCTGGTGCCCATCCCCGGCACGCCGCTGGCGGGTGTCGATCCCATCGACCCCTTCGAGTTCGTGCGCACGATCGCGGTGGCCCGCATCACCATGCCCACCAGCTACGTGCGCCTGTCCGCCGGGCGCGAGCAGATGGACGAGGCGCTGCAGGCCCTGTGCTTCATGGCCGGTGCCAACTCGATCTTCTACGGCGACCACCTGCTGACCACGCCCAACCCCCAGACCGGGCGCGACCGCAGCTTGCTCGAGCGGCTCGACATACGCATCCAGGGCCAGGACGCCTGATGCAGGCGGCCGCTTGCGCGCCCGCTCCGGTCTGGCCCGCGGGCATGATCGATGCGGCCTTCCTGCAAGACCCCTATCCGGCCTATCGCGCCTTGCGCGAGGCCGGGCCGGTGCATTGGAGCGAGGACTTCTTCCAGGGCGCGTGGCTGCTCAGCCGCCATGCAGATGTCGAGTTCGCGCTGCGCGACCCCTGTTTCTCGGCGCAGCGCACCGGCGGCTGGGTCAAGCGCATCGACGCTGCGGGCGCGGGCCGTGCGGCGAGGCGGGCCCTGGCTGGCGAGCGGCTGTTCGAGCACCTGTTCGCGCGCGCGATGGTGTTCCTCGATGCGCCCGACCATGCGCGCATCCGCCGCGTCATGGCCGCAGGCTTCCATCCGGCCACCATCCGGGCGCTGGCGCCGCAGATCGAGGCGCTCACCGCCGAGGTCCTCGACGGCCTGGCTGGGCGGGACGGCTTCGATTTCATCGAGGCGGTCGCCCGCCCGCTGCCGTCGCGGGTCATCGCCCTGCTGCTCGGCGTCGAGCGCGCGGACGAGGCTCGCTTCATCGCCTGGTCCGAGGACCTGGCGGCCTTCATCGGTGCGCCCCGGCCCTCGCCGGATGCCCTGTTGCGCGCCCAGCGCAGCCTGCTCGAGCTGGTGCGCTACTTCGAGGCCTTGCTGCCGGCGCGCCGCGCCGCGCCCGGGCAGGATCTGGTCAGCCGGCTGGTACTCGGAGAGCAGGCCGGGCTCATCCGTACCGACGCCGAGCTGCTCGCGCAGTGCGCGATGCTGCTGTTCGCCGGCCACGAAACCACGCGCAACCTGCTCGGCAACGGGCTCTACACCCTGCTGTCGCACCCGACGCAATGGGCGCAGCTGCGCGCCAGTCCGGAGCTGATGCCAGGGGCCCTGCGCGAGCTGCTGCGCTACGAGAGTCCGGTGCAATACACCGGCCGCCGTGTTGCGCGCGAGCTGCAACTGCATGGGCACACCTTGCGCCGGGGCGAACTCGTCATCGCCCTGACCGGCGCGGCCAACCGCGACCCCGCGCGCTACGCCGATCCCGATGTGTTCGACATCACCCGCCGCGACGGCAGCCACCTGTCCTTCGGCAGCGGAGCCCACGTGTGCATCGGCGCCGGGCTGTCGATGCTGGAGGCGGAGATCGTGCTACGTCAGGTCATGCAGCGCTGGCCTGCGCTGCGGCTGACGGCGGCGACGCCGCAATGGAACGGCAATGCGGCCTTGCGCGGGCTGGCGAGTCTGCCGCTGTGCGTCGATCCAGCCGGGCCTGCCGCGCTGGCGCATGATCCGTGCCCCTGCGGTTACGACACCGCGGTCGGTCAAGCGGCCGCGGCGCAATGCGCGGCAGCAGTGCTTGCGCTATAATCCGCGGCCTTGCGGAGGCGTGGCAGAGCGGTTGAATGCAACGGTCTTGAAAACCGTCAGGGGTTTGCGCCCCTCGTGAGTTCGAATCTCACCGCCTCCGCCAGCCGCTCTCGGCGGTTGTCGCCATCCTCGCCCCCAGCCTCATCTCAGCGTGTCCTCGAGATGGCGGATCAGTTCGCGCAACTCGGTCGAGGTCTGGTGCAGGCGTGATGCCGCCTCGCCGACCGACTGCACGCTGCTGGTGGTCTCCTCGACGGAGGCCGAGATCCGCTCCATGCTCGAGGCCACCTCGTTCGATGCCAGCGACTGCTGACGCAGCATTTCCGTCACTTCGGTGGAGTAGGTCGTCGCTTCGCGGCTGGCGTCCCAGATCCCCTGCAGCGCCGCGCTGCTTTCCTGGATCTCGCCGGTCGCGCGCTGCACCTCGCCGGCGGTCGCGTTCATCGTGTCGACCGCCGTCTTCGACAGGCGGATGATCTCGCTCACCGCGCGGCCGATGTCATCGGTGCTGACCCGGGTGCGTTCGGCCAGTTCGCGCACCTCGTCGGCCACGACCGCGAAGCCGCGCCCCTGCTCGCCTGCGCGGGCTGCCTCGATGGCTGCATTGAGCGCCAGCAGGTTGGTCTGCTGAGCGATGCCGTTGATCGCTTGCGAAACGCGGCTGATCAATTCGACCGAGGCGTTCACCTCCAGGATGTTCGCCTGCGAGCGCGACACCACGTCCACCAGTTGATGGCTGTGCTGGATGCCGGACTCCATCGTCTTCATGGCGCCGCTGGCGCTTTCCTCGGTCCGCCTGACCGAGTTCATGCTGCGCTCGGTATTGGCGGCGACGTCGCGGATGGCCGCGCTCATCTCTTCCATCGCGCTCGCGACCTGGACCACGTTCTCGCTCTGGACGGTGGTGGCCTGCATCAGGTTGCGCATTGCCTCGTCGAGCTCGTGCGAGCGCTGCTCCACCTCGTGTGCGTTGATCAGCACGTCGGCAAACATCGCGCGCATGTGGATGCGCATGACTTCGAGCTCGGCGAACAGCGCGCGCATGGGGCCGCTCGGCGCCTCGATCCGGCGTGCCAGCCGGCCTTCGTCGAGGTCGCGGATGCGCTGCTGCAAGTGGCTCAGGCGGCTAAGCCACTGAGTATGGAGATAGACGGCGCTGAGGGTCGCAGCGATCGCTGCCAGTGCGCCGAGCACGACGCCGGTGCGCCCGCCGGCGAGCGCACCACCGAGTGCCAGCGCGGCCACCGCGAGGGCCGCCAGCCACAGCACCAGCGCCGGATCGAGCGGCGGCTTCGCAGTGCGCGTGCGCGGGAAGCTCGCCTTCTTGTTGCGCACCGCAGCGTAGAGCGCCTCCGCCGCGGCCACCTCCTCGCGTTGCGGCGGGTTGCGGACGGACTGGTAGCCCACGCAGCGGCCGTCGACAAGAATCGGCGTGACGAAGGCTTCGACCCAGTAGTGGTCGCCATTCTTCGCCCGGTTCTTCACCAGACCACGCCAGGGCTCGCCGCGCTTGACGGTATCCCACAGGTCCTCGAAAGCCTCGGGCGGCATGTCGGGGTGGCGGACGACGTTGTGGTTCTTGCCCACCAGCTCGTCGCGGGTGAAGCCGCTGATGTCGACGAAGGACTGATTGACGTAGGTGATCGCGCCCTTCATGTCGGTCTTGGTGACGATCGGTTTGCCCGGCTGGAGGAAGACCTCGCGCTGGCTTACGGGAAGATTGACCTTCAAGGGGAACTCCTTTTGCACACAGACGACCATTACGGTTGTGCACCGCAATCCTTTAGTCCTGAATCACCCTTGTTCCATGCTTCGGAACTGTGCACGAGGGGATCGGGCGATAATCCGCCCTCCCGCACGCCTCGGACCTCATGCCATGCCCCGCCTCATCCTCCTCAACAAACCCTACGGTGTGCTGTGCCAGTTCACCGATGCGGCCGGGCGCGCGACGCTGAAGGACTACGTTCCCGTGCCTGGCGTGTATGCGGCAGGCCGTCTCGATACCGACAGTGAGGGCCTGCTGCTGCTGACCGACGATGGCGCCGTGCAGCACCGCATTGCCGATCCGCGCCACAAGCTGCCCAAGACCTACCTCGTGCAGGTCGAGGGCGAGCCGGATGAGACTGCGCTGGCGCAACTGCGGCGCGGGGTGGACCTGGGTGATTTCCAGACCCGGCCGTGCGCGGCGCGTCTTGTCGGCGAACCGGACTGGCTGTGGCCGCGCGATCCGCCGGTGCGCTTTCGCAAGCGCGTGCCCACCACCTGGGTGGAGATCGTGCTGAGCGAGGGGAAGAACCGCCAGGTGCGGCGAATGACGGCCAAGGTGGGCTTTCCGACCTTGCGCCTGATCCGGCTGGCGATCGGGCCATGGCAGCTTGCGGGCTTGGTGCCCGGCCAGTGGCGCGAGGGCTCGGTGGCCGACCTACCGGCGCGGCGCGAACCCACGTCGGGCGGCCGCCCGGCGCCGGCGGGCGGTCGGGAAGGGCTTCGCCAGGGAGGGGCTGGCATGGGTAAGATGCGCCGCCAACCGTCTCGACCGGGAGCCCGAGGATGAAGATTCGCCCCCTGACTGCCCGTACCTGGGCCATGACCGCCACCTTCGCGCTCGCCGGCGCGGCGCTGGCGCAGACCACCATGCCGCTGGCCGAACTGGGGGCCGGCATGTACCGCATCGAGGCCGAGGTCGCGCACACCTTCCAGACGCGCCAGATCGGCCTGATGAACCGCCGCGCGATGCCGGTGCACCGCGGCATGGTGTTCGTGTTTCCGGACGAGGCCAGGCACTGCATGTGGATGCGCAATACCTTCCTGCCGCTGTCGGTTGCCTTTCTCGATGCCGAGGCCAGGATCATCAACATCGAGGACATGCAGCCGCAGACCGAGACCAACCATTGCGCGGCCGCGCCGGCGCGCTATGCGCTGGAGATGAACATCGGCTGGTTCGCCGAGCGCGGGGTCAGCCCGGGCGACCGGCTGCGCGGCTTCGACGGCCTGCCTGCGCCGCGTTGAGCTGGCGTCCCTCACGGGGCGAAGAGGGCGAAGAGGGCGAAGAGGGCGAATAGCGCGGCTTTCCCCGCGTTTTTCGGCCGCCGCGTGGTGTACGCGAACGCCCATAATCGGCATACGTCGTCCCGCGTCCAGGCCCATCCGGGCGGAGCGGGCGGCGGACGGAGCCGGCCGTGGCCGAAGAGAGCGACCTCGAGAAGACAGAAGACCCCTCGCCACGACGACTGGAACAGGCGCGCGAGGAAGGCCAGGTCCCGCAGTCGCGGGAACTGTCGACCTTTCTCGTCACCGTCACCGGCGCTGCCACCTTGTGGCTGCTCGGCAACTGGATGGCGGGGCGCATGGCCGGCATCGTGCGCAACGGCTTCGCCTTCGACCGCGCCACGGTGTTCGATGACGCCCTCATGCTCGACGTCCTCAACCGCATGCTGAGCGGCGCACTGCTGACCCTGATGCCCTTGTTCTTCGCCCTGCTGATCGCCGCGGTCGCCGCGCCGGTGCTGCTCGGCGGCCTGGTGTTCGCACCCAAGGCGCTGGGACCGAACTTCGGGCGCATGAACCCGATCCAGGGCATCGGCCGCATGTTCTCGGTCCATGGCCTGGCCGAGATGGTGAAGGCGATCCTGAAGTCGCTGGTGGTGGGCGGGGTGGCGGCGCTGGTGTTGTGGCTGAACAAGGACCACCTGTTCGACCTGATGGTCGAGCCGCTCGAGAGCGGCATGGCCGACTTCTCCAATACGGTGGCCTTCGCCGCGCTGCTGATCGTGCTCAGCCTGGGCCTGCTGGCGCTGATGGACGTGCCCTTCCAGCTCTGGCAGTACCAGAAGAAGCTGCGCATGACCAAGGAGGAGGTCAAGCGCGAGAACAAGGAACAGGAGGGCGATCCGATGGTGAAGGGCCGCATCCGTGCGCTGCAGCGCGAGATGGCGCGCAAGCGGATGATGGCCGAGGTGCCCAAGGCCGATGTCGTCGTCACCAACCCGACGCATTTCTCGGTCGCGCTCAAATACGATGCCGAGCGCATGGGGGCGCCGGTCGTGGTGGCCAAGGGCCGCGGCGAGACGGCGCTGAAGATTCGCGAGATTGCAGCCTCGAGCGGCGTGCCGCTGCTCGAGGCGCCGCCGCTCGCGCGTGCCCTGTACAAGCACTGCGAGCTGGAGGCCGCGATCCCGGCCGCGCTGTACACGGCGGTGGCCGAGGTCATGGCCTACGTGTACCAGCTCGATGCCTGGATGAAGCAGGGCGGCCTGCCGCCCGTGGCGCCCACCCGCTTGCCGGTCCCTGCCGGCATGGATCCGGGCGTGCCCGATGAATGAAGCCTGACCCATGGCCATGAACGACACCCTGAACCTGCGCCACCTCCTGTCTCCCGCCAACCTGCGCCAGCTCGCCGCGCCGGTGCTCATCATCATGATCCTGTCGATGATGGTGCTGCCGCTGCCGGTGTTCCTGCTCGACGTGTTCTTCACCTTCAACATCGCGCTGTCGGTGATGGTGATGCTGGTGGCGATGTACTCGAAGCGCCCGCTCGACTTCTCGGTGTTCCCCACCGTCCTGCTCGTCACCACGCTGCTGCGGCTGGCGCTCAACGTGGCGTCGACCCGTATCGTCCTGCTGGAAGGCCACGCCGGCGGCGATGCCGCGGGCAAGGTCATCGAGGCCTTCGGCAGCTTCCTCGTCGGCGGCAATACCGCGGTCGGCCTGGTGGTGTTCGTGATCCTCACCATCATCAACTTCGTCGTCATCACCAAGGGTGCGGGCCGGATCGCCGAGGTAAGCGCGCGCTTCACCCTCGACGCGATGCCGGGCAAGCAGATGGCGATCGACGCCGACCTCAACGCCGGCCTCATCGACGAGAAGGAAGCCAAGCGTCGGCGCCGGGAGATCGGACAGGAGTCGGACTTCTACGGCGCCATGGACGGTGCGTCGAAGTTCGTGCGCGGCGACGCCATCGCCGGCATCATCATCCTCGTCATCAACATCCTCGGCGGCCTCTTCGTCGGCGTCATGCAGCACGAAATGGGAGTGGGAGAGGCGGGCCGCACCTACACCCTGCTCACCATCGGCGACGGCCTGGTGGCGCAGATCCCGGCGCTGATCATCTCGGTGGCCGCCGGCCTGGTGGTGTCGCGCGTGGGTGACGAGGGCGACATCGGCGGGGTGGTGATTTCCCAGGTCTTCTCCAATCCGGCGGTGATGTCGCTGACCGCAGCCATCATCGGCGTGCTCGGCCTCATCCCCGGCATGCCGAACCTGGTCTTCCTGCTGATCGCCGCCAGCCTCGGGGCGCTTGCCTGGATGCGGCGCAAGCGCATCGCCGCGGAGGCGGCGGCGCTGCCGCCCGAGGCCGAGGCGCCAGCGGCCGTGCCCCCCGCCGATGCGCTCGAAGCAAGCTGGAACGACGTGTCGCAGGTCGATGTCCTCGGGCTGGAAGTCGGCTATCGCCTGATCCCGATGGTCGACAAGGGCCAGGACGGCGAGCTGCTCAAGCGCATCCGCGGCCTGCGCAAGAAGTTCGCGCAGGAGGTGGGCTTCCTGTCCTCGCCGGTGCACATCCGCGACAACCTCGAGCTCAAGCCCAACGCCTACCGGATCGCCCTCAAGGGGGTGGAGATCGGCGGCGGCGAGGCCTACCCGGGCCAGTTCCTCGCCATCAATCCGGGACGCGTGGCGGGGCCGCTCGCCGGTCGCGAGACCACCGATCCGGCCTTCGGCCTGCCGGCGGTGTGGATCGACGCCAGCCAGCGCGAGCAGGCCCACGCGCTCGGCTACACCGTGGTCGATGCCAGCACGGTGGTGGCGACCCATCTCAATCACGTCATCCTCAACCATGCCGCCGAGCTCCTCGGCCGCCAGGAGACGCAGGCCTTGCTCGACCATGTCGGCAAGGAGTCGCCCAAGCTCGTCGAGGACCTCGTGCCCAAGATGCTGCCGATCGGCACGGTGCAGCGGGTGCTGCAGACGCTGCTCGAAGAGGGCGTCAACATCCGCGACATGCGCAGCATCATCGAGGTGCTCGCCGAGCATGCGCCGCGCACGCAGGACCCGGTGCAGCTCACCACCAAGGTGCGCGAGGCGCTCGGGCGCGCGATCATCCAGAGCCTGTTCCCGGGCAATGCCGAGGTCCAGGTGATGGCGCTCGAGCCAGGCCTGGAGCGCATCCTGCTGCAGGCGATGAGCGCGGGCGGCGAGGGCGGGGCGATCGAGCCCGGCCTGGCCGACACCTTGCTGCGCCAGACTGCGCAGATCGCCCAGCGCCAGGAGGACATCGGCCTGCCGCCGGTGTTGCTCGTGCCCTCGCAGCTGCGCATGCTGCTGTCGCGCTTCCTGCGCCGCGCGGTGCCGAGTTTGAAGGTGATCTCCAATTCCGAAGTGCCCGAGACGCGCACCATCCGGGTCACCGCGATGGTGGGCGCGCAGGGCTGAGGACCAGGGGAGGGGGCGCGGCGCGGGCTGTCGGTCGGTCGCAGCAGAAGGGGCGAATAGGCGGGGTAAAGGCGCGTTATTCGGCTCCAGGCAATTGACGGCCGGTGGCGATAATTCTCATCAAGCAGGGGTCGATCGTGACCGCCGGGAGAATCGCCATGAACGTCAAACGCTACTTTGCCCCCACCGCCCGCGAAGCGCTGCGTGCGCTCAAGGAGGCGCTCGGTCCCGATGCGATCGTGCTGTCGAACCGTGCGGTCGAGGGCGGGGTCGAGATCCTCGCCCTACCGGGTGAGGCGGTGGGGGCGCTGCAGGCCGCCAACCGCGCAGCCGTCAACGCGCGGGCGGCCGGCCAGGCCGTGCCGACGGCGCCGCGTCCTGAAGCCGCACGGCCGGTGTCGCAGGCCGCGGTGCCGGATGCCTTTGCCGGCGGGCCGACGAGCACCGCCGGCGACAGCGATTTCCAGGTCAGCCTGTCGGCGCTGGCGGCGAGCGCAGCACGCAACCTGGCGCGTCCGGCCGCTGCTGCCGTGCCCGGGCCGGTGGTGCGTCCCTTCAACCCGCCGCGCATCGAGACCGCCGACTATGCGATGCGCGGTCGCGACGCCGAGTTGCGCACGGCGGTGTCGGGCGCGCGCCGCGAGCCCATGGCGGCGGGCGGGCCGGCGGTGTTCTCCGGGCGCGCGAATCCGGTTGCGGCCGCCGACGAGTTCGGCAGCGCGCGCATGCGCGAGCTGCAGGAGACCAATGCCCGCCTGATGGCCGAGTTGTCGGGTATTCGCGGCATGATCGAGCGCCAGCTCGCCGGCTTCGCCTGGGGCGAGACCCGCCGCCACGCACCGGCACGGGCGGCGATGCTGGGCGAATTGCTCGAGGCCGGTTTCTCCGCACTGGTCGCGCGCAAGCTGGCCGAGGCGGTGGCCGAGGAAGCGAGCCGCACCGAGGCGCGCGAGGCGGTGGGCAGCGCCCTCGACAGCATGATGCGTGCCTGCGCCTCGGACGAGGACCTGCTCGACCGCGGTGGCGTGTACGCGCTGGTCGGGCCCACCGGGGTGGGCAAGACCACCACCACGGCCAAGCTCGCCGCGCGTTGCGTGGTGCGCCACGGGGCGGGCAAGCTGGCGCTGATCACCACCGACGGCTACCGCATCGGCGCCCAGGAACAGCTGCGCATCTATGGCCGCATCCTCGGCGTGCCGGTGTTCTCGGTGCGCGACGCCGCCGACCTGCGCCAGACCCTGGGCAGCCTGCGCAACAAGCACATGGTGCTGATCGACACCATGGGCATGAGCCAGCGCGACCGGCTGGTCGGCGAGCAGGCGGCCATGCTCGCCGGCGCCGGTGACGTGCGTCGCCTGCTGCTGCTCAATGCCACGGCGCGCGGCGACACGCTCGACGATGTGGTTCGGGCCTACGCGGGGCCGGATCTGGCCGGCTGCATCTTCACCAAGGTCGACGAGGCCGCTGCTCTGGCGCCGGCGCTCGACGTCGCCGTGCGCCATGCCCTCGACATCCGTTACCTGACCAACGGCCAGCGCGTGCCCGAGGATCTGCACCTGCCCAATCGTGCCTACTTGCTGCATCGCGCGCTGCGCGAGCACGCGGGCGAGTCGCCCTGGCACCTGAGCGGCGACGAGGCCGGCATGTTGCTGGCCGCGGCCGGCGCGGGAGCCTGACATGCTCGACGGACGCGAAGACCAGGCCGCAGGCCTGCGGCGCCTGTTCCGCCGGGCGCCGCCGCTGGTGGTGGCGCTGTATGCCTGCGGCCGTCACCGTGGTCGTAACGCCGTGCTGGCCGCCCACCGCATCGCCGGTCGCGCAGAGCGGGTGCTGATCCTCGACGAAGCCCAGGGCGACGAGGCGCTGGGCGAGGCACTGGGCGTCGGCACCGGGGTGGATCTGCTGCAGCTGCTCGACGGCCATACCACGCTTGGCAATGTGCTGCAGCCGGCGCCGGGGCTGCTCGGCCGGGTACCGGCCGCAGCCGCCGCGCTCGCCTTGCCCCTGCTCGACGATGCGCGCCGCGCCTGCCTGGTCGAGGCCTTGCGCCTCCTGCACAGGCACGCCGGTTTCGTGCTGATCCACAGCGCCTGCGAGGGCGCCGCCCAGCCCTCGCCCTTCGTCCATGCGGCGCCACGTCGGCTGGTGCTGGCCGAAGCCAGCGCGAGTGGCGCGACCGAGGCCTACCAGACGATCAAGGGACTGGCCGCGGCCGGGGCGGGCTCGGTCCATGTCGCGGTGTGCCGGGCGCGCGGGCGGGCCGACGCGCAGGCCTTCTTCGCCAGCCTGGAGGCCCTCGTGCGCCGCCATGTCGGCGTACCACTGGCCTGGCTGGGCGAGCTCGAGCGCGACGACATCGCCTCTGCCCTGCAGCAGCCACTGCGGTCCGCCGGGCGTGATGTGGGCGCCGCCTTCATGCGGCGAATCGATGCCATCGCCCGCGCGCCACGGGCGCCGCGCCCATGAGTCGTGACAGGGGCGTGAATTATCCCGCTGGTAATCCCGGCCCCGGTGCGGGAAAATCGCGCACTCCGATTCCCGGAGCCAGCGCGAGCACCGGCTCGCGTCGCCAGAAGATACAGGTCGAATGGATGTATGACGCGAACGGCACGCTCGACAAGAGCAACCTCGTTGAAGCCTACGCCCCGCTGGTCAAGCGCATCGCCTTTCAGCTCATGGCCAAGCTGCCGGCCAGTGTGGACGTGGATGACCTCATCCAGAACGGATTGATGGGCCTGCTCGATGCCCTCGGTCGGTACGAGGAGGGCCTGGGCGCGCAGTTCGAGACCTATGCGGTGCAGCGCATCCGCGGTGCGATGCTCGACGGCCTGCGCGAGAACGACTGGCTGCCACGCAGCCTGCGCCGCGACATGCGGCGCATCGAGGCGGCAATCCACGCCCTCGAGCAGCGCTTCGGCCGTCAGCCCTCGGAGACCGAACTCGCCGAGGCGCTCGGCGTGGCGCTGGGGGAGTACCAGCACATGCTGCACGAGGCGCGCGGCCACCAGCTCGTCTATCTCGAAGATTTCAACCGCGACGAGGACGACGACTATCTCGAGCGCCATCTGGTGCAGGAGGGCGCGAACCCGCTCGACCTGCTCGAGGACGCCGACATGCGCCAGCGGCTGGTGGCGGCGATCGGCTCCCTGCCCGAGCGCGAGCAGATGGTGATGGCCTTGTACTACGACGAGGAGCTCAACCTGCGCGAGATCGGCGAGGTGCTCGGCGTCACCGAGTCACGCGTGTGCCAACTGCACAGCCAGGCGGTGGCGCGCCTGCGTGCCGGCCTGTTCGAGGGCGGCACGGTGGTGCCGCCGGCGCGCCGGCGCGGACGCCCGCCCAAGAGTTCGGCACCCAACTGACATGAAGGCAAGGCCCGCGCCTGGCGCTCGTCATGGATAAGATCAGCCTCGTCGGCCTCACCCTGGGCATTGCGGCCATCGTCATCGGCCAGGTGCTCGAAGGCGGCCACATCTCCTCGCTGGTGCAGCCCACGGCCTTCCTCATCGTGGTGGGGGGCACGCTCGGGGCGGTGATGCTGCAGAGCCCGCTGCGCACCTTCGTAGACGGCATGCGCATGGCGCGCTGGGTGTTCGTGCCGCCGGCGATGAACTCCCAGGGCGTCATCGACCAGGTCGAGAACTGGAGCCATGTGGCGCGCAAGGAAGGCTTGCTCACGCTGGAGAACCAGATCGATGCGCTGCCCGACCCGTTCATGCGCAAGGGGCTGCAGCTGCTCGTCGATGGCGTCGAGCCCAACCGGCTGCGCGAGGTGCTGGAGGTGGAGATCGGCGTGTGGGAGAACCAGATGCGCCAGTCGGCGCGGATCTGGGAGGCCGCAGGCGGCTATGCGCCAACGATCGGCATCCTGGGGGCGGTGATGGGTCTCATCCATGTCATGGAGAACCTGTCCGACCCGTCGCGGCTCGGCGCCGGCATTGCAGTCGCCTTCGTCGCCACGATCTACGGCGTCGGCTTTGCCAACCTCGTCTTCCTGCCGATCGCGAAGAAGCTCGCCGCCCACATCATCACGCTGACCACGCAGCGCGAGATGTTCGTCGACGGGCTGGTGGGCATCGCCAACGGCGACAATCCGCGCATCATCGCCAGCCGCATGCAGGGCTACGTGGTCTGAGCGCAGGCCGACGCGCGAGAGACCAGCAAAGGGCAGATCATGCGGCGCAGGCGCAAGCTCGACGAGGAACACGACAACCACGAGCGCTGGCTCGTGTCCTATGCCGACTTCATCACGCTGCTGTTCGCCTTTTTCGTCGTGATGTACTCCCTGTCCTCGATCAACGAGGGCAAGTACCGCGTGCTGTCCGACTCGCTGGTGCAGGCCTTTCGCAACGTCACCATCAACGACAGTGGCGAGCAGATCGTGCTGCCGCCGGTTACGGTGGTGACGCCGCCGCGGCCGATCACCCCGCCCGCGACGCCTGCGATCGATGAAGAGGCCGAGTCGCGCCGGCGCGCGACCGCGCAGCGCATGCGCAACATGGCCGACGAGATCCGGCGCGTGCTGTCGCCGCTGACGCAGGCGGGACAGGTCAATGTCACCGAGGGCGCGTTCGGAGTCAGCGTCGAGATCAATGCCAGCCTGCTGTTCTCGCCGGGCGAGGCCAGTCTGGGCCCGCCTGCGGTGGCCGCCCTGCAGGCGGTGGCCGAGGTGCTGGCGCCGGCCGAGTTCCCGATCACGGTCGAGGGGCATACCGACGCGCTGCCGATCAGCACCTTCCGCTTCCCGTCGAACTGGGAGCTGTCCGCCGTGCGCGCGTCGACCGTGGCGCGCCTCTTCATCGACAACGGTGTGCGCGCCGATCGCCTCACGGCTGCCGGCTATGCCGACCAGCGCCCCGTGGCGGACAACGCCAGCGAGGAGGGGCGGGGGCGCAACCGGCGCGTCACCATCCTGATCGAGTCGCGCGCCGCGGACACTGCGCCCGCTGGGCCGACCTCCATCCCGGCGGACGATCCGATCCGCTCCATCCTGCCTCTTCCGCCCCCGGCTTCAGCAGAAGGTTGAGGAGGCGCGGCGTTCCCGCAGCGACCTGCAGGCGCAGCCTGCGCGCCCACGGGCGCGCGATGCGTCAGCGCATGCGCTCGGGCTTGATCCTGGGCGTGAGTGGCGCGCCCTTGCGCGCGCGGCGGTGACGCAGCGGCTCGCGCTGGGCGGGTTTGAGCTCGATCGCCACCGCCTTGCCGCCGCGGCCCGTGCCTTCCACCGTCAGCACCGCATCATCGGCGGGGACGGCGACCGCAGCGAGGCTCTCGCCTTCGTCGAGCGCCATCACGATCACGCCGCGACCGCCGCTCTGGGTCTTCATTTCCGGCCGCGGGAAGACGAGCAGGCGGCCGTTCTCGGACGCCGCGGCGATCCAGTCGCCGAATACCTTGGCCGGTGTCAGCACCTTCTCGCCCTTCTCCAGGCTCATGAAGGCCTTGCCGGCGCGCTGGCGGCTGGTGGCGTCCGCGACGCCGCACAGGAAGCCGTAGCCGCCGCTGTTGGCGAAGAAATACACGGAGTCCGGGGTGTCGGTGACGACCTGCGCGAGCTTGCCGCCGTCCTGGAACTCGACCAGGGTGGTGATCGGCGCGCCGTCACCGCGCCCGCCGGGCAGGTCGGACACCTTCACCGTGTAGGCGCGGCCGTTGCTGTCGATGACGATCAGCGGCCAGGTGGTGCGCGTCTCGATCACCGCGAAGCCGAAATCGCCGGCCTTGTAGGTGATGCCCGCGGGGTCGATGCCATGGCCCTGGCGCGAGCGCACCCAGCCGTTCTTCGACACGATCACGGTGACCGGCTCGTCCGGCACCGAGATCTCCGCCGGCGCGACTGCGGCCACGGCCTCGACCAGGGTGCGGCGGTCGTCGCCGTACTTCTTCGCGTCGTCCTGGATCTCCTTGAGGAGGAGCTTGGTCATCGCCGCGCGGCTGTCGAGAAGGTGCTGCAGGCCGGCGCGCTCGTCCTTCAGTTCGGCGAGCTCCTTCTCGATCCTGAAACCTTCCAGCCGTGCGAGCTGGCGCAGGCGGATCTCGAGGATGTCCTCGGCCTGGATCTCCGACAGCCCGAAGGCGGCGATCAGCGCCGGCTTGGGCTCGTCCGACTCGCGGATCACGCGGATCACTTCCTCGATGTGGAGGAAGGCGATCATGCGGCCCTCGAGGATGTGGATGCGGCGGTCGACCTCGTCCAGGCGGTGGCGGGTGCGGCGCTCGACCGTCACGTAGCGGAAGTCGATCCACTCGCGCAGGATCTGCACCAGGTTCTTCTGCTGCGGCCGGCCATCGCGCCCGATCATGGTCATGTTGGCCGAGGCCGAGGTCTCCAGGCTGGTGTGGGCGAGCAGCACCGCCATGAACTCGTCGCGGTTCTGACGGCTGGACTTGGGCTCCAGCACGATGCGCACCGGCGCCTTGTCGCTGGACTCGTCGCGCACGGTGTCGAGCACGCCGAGCACCAGCTGCTTGAGGTTCTTCTGCTCCTGCGAGACTTCCTTCTTGCCCGCGCGCGGCTGCGGGTTGGTCAGGGTCTCGATCTCGGACAGCACCTGCGCGGCGGAGACGCCGTGCGGCAGCTCGTCGACGATCGCGCGCCACTGGCCGCGGGCGAGCTCCTCGATCTTCCAGCGCGCGCGCAGGCGCAGGCTGCCGCGGCCCGATGCGTAGGCCTCGCGGATCGTCTCGGGCGGGGAAATGAGCTGGCCGCCGCCGGGGAAGTCGGGGCCGGGAATGATGCCGAGCACGTCCTCGAGCGTGGCCTCGGGGTGGCGGATCAGGTGGCAGGTGGCCTCGGCCACCTCGCGCAGGTTGTGCGGCGGGATCTCGGTCGCCATGCCCACCGCGATGCCCGAGGCGCCGTTCAACAGCACGAAGGGCAGGCGCGCGGGCAGCAGCTGCGGCTCCTCGAAGGCGCCGTCGTAGTTGGGGATGAAATCCACCGTGCCGCGGTCGATCTCGGCCAGCAGCAGCTCGGCGATCGGGGTCAGGCGGCACTCGGTGTAGCGCATCGCCGCGGCCGAGTCGCCGTCGCGCGAGCCGAAATTGCCCTGGCCGTCGACCAGCGGATAGCGCAGCGAGAAGTCCTGCGCCACCCGCACCATGGCGTCGTAGACGCTGGTGTCGCCATGCGGGTGGTACTTGCCGATCACGTCGCCGACCACCCGCGCCGACTTCACGTGCTTGGAGGTGGACGACAGCCGCATCTCGTTCATCGCGTACAGGATGCGGCGCTGCACCGGCTTCAGGCCGTCCTCGACCTGCGGCAGCGCGCGCGATTTCACCACGCTCATCGCGTAGGCGAGATAGGCGCGCTCGGCATAGCGGTCGAGCGCCAGCGTGCCGTCGTCCTCGGGTTCGGGCTCCGGGTCGGCGGGTGGGGCAGGGGGCGGGGGCTGGTCGGCGCCGGTGGCGGCCGCCAGCGTGTCGCCTTCGTCTGCCGGCGCCGGCGCGACACTCGTCGGCGCCGCACTTGCGGGTGAGGTGAACGCCGTTGCTGATGCGGGTACCTCGGGCGAGTCGAAGAGATCGGGAGTGTCAGTGCTCATGTTGCGGAAAGGTAAGGTGTCAGGGGTTCATGCAGCAGCGGCTCGACCCAGTTCTCGAGCGCCAGACCGCCGATGCGGGCGAACTCGCGCGTGTTGTTGGTGACCAGCGTGCATCCGAGCGCAAGTGCGTGCGCGGCGATCTGGGTATCGAGTGCTCCGATCGGCAGCCCGCTGCGTTCGAGTTCGGCGCGCAGCGAGGCGTAGCGCCACACCACCGTGTCGTCGAAGGCGGCAACGTCCAGCGGCAGCAGGAAGGTCTCGAGCGCTGCGCGATTGCGTGCCGAGTTGCTCTTCGATACGCCGTATGCAAGCTCGCAGGCAGTGATGACCGAGATGCCGATGTCCCCGATCGGATGTGCTTCGAAGCGACGGCGGACGTGGGTGGGACGATGGTTGATGAGGTAGATGCAGATGTTGGTGTCCAGCATGTACTTCATGGCGCGATCGCCTCGCGTTCCTGCTGGAGCGGCTGCTCTCGGACCAGCTCGAACCCCGGTTCGAACTGGTCGAGTGCGTCGAACAGCGTCCGCCAGCCGTGACGTGGCAACAGCACGACTGCGTCACCTACGCGCTTGATCATCACTTCATCACCCTCGAAACGAAATTCCTTGGGAAGACGCACCGCCTGGCTTCGGCCATTGATGAAGAGCTTTGCAGTGTCCATGGCATCCTCCTTTGTTTGGAATCTACCATTAGTATATATCTTTTCGAGGTGGGTTCAGGTTTCTGAAGCGCGGTCGAGTTCATCGCGCTTCCCGTACTGCCGGACTCGGGGCTCGACGCCCGCTCAGACATCCGCCTCCACGCTGTCGCCCTTCTCCTCCATCCACGCCCGCCGCCCCGAGGCCTCGCCCTTGCCCATCAGCAGGGTGAACATCTTCAGCGTGTCCTTGAGCGCGCCGCTGCGCACCTTCACCGGCAGCACGCGGCGGGTGGCGGGGTCCATGGTGGTCTCGCGCAGCTGGTCGGGGTTCATCTCGCCCAGGCCCTTGAAGCGGCCGATCTCGATCGCCTCGGGTTTGAAGCCTTCCTTCTCCAGGCGGTCGCGGATCGCCGTGAGCTCGCCCTCATCGAGCGCGTACAGGCGGCGCGGCGGGCGCTTCTTGCCCTGCGCCGGCACGTCGACGCGGTACAGCGGCGGCTGCGCCACATACACGTGGCCGCGCTCGATCAGCTTGGGGAAGTGGCGGAAGAACAGCGTCAGCAGCAGGGTCTGGATGTGGGCGCCGTCCACGTCGGCGTCGGACATGATGACGACCTTGCCGTAGCGCAGGCCGGACAGGTCCACATCGCTGTCGGCCCTGTGCGCATCCACGCCCAGCGCCACCGCGATGTCGTGGATCTCGGCGTTGGCGAACAGGCGGTCGGGGTCGATCTCCCAGGCGTTCTGCACCTTGCCGCGCAGCGGCAGGATGGCCTGGGTCTCCTTGTTGCGCGCCATCTTGGCCGAGCCGCCGGCGGAGTCGCCCTCCACCAGGAAGAGCTCGTTGTCGGCGAGGTCTTCCGATTCGCAGTCCGACAGCTTGCCCGGCAGCACGGCGACGCCGGAGGTCTTCTTCTTCTCGACCTTCTGCGCGCTCTTCTGGCGCGCCAGCGCCTGCTTGATCGACAGCTCGGCGATCGCGCGGCCGGCCTCGACGTGGTTGTTGAGCCAGATCTCGAAGGGGTCGCGCAGCTGCGAGGACACCAGCTTGACCGCCTCGCGCGAGTTGAGCTTTTCCTTCACCTGGCCCTGGAACTGCGGGTCCAGCAGGCGCGCCGACAGCACGAAGCTCATGCGCCCGCACACGTCCTCCTGCTGCAGCTTGACGCCGCGCGGCAACAGCGTGTGGTGGTCGATGAAGGACTTCATGGCCTCGAACACGCCGGCGCGCAGACCGGATTCGTGGGTGCCGCCATTCACCGTCGGGATCAGGTTGACGTAGGACTCGCTCGGCACCGCCGATTCGAACCAGGCCAGCGCCCAGGCGGCGCCTTCGCCTGTGGCGAAGGTGGGGTCGTCCTTGCCGGCGTACTTCTCGGCGGTGAAGATCGGCGCCACCGCCTCGACGTCGCCGGCGAGCTCCTTCAGGTAGCCGGCAAGGCCCTCTGGATAGGTCCAGGTCTTGGCCAGCACCGGGCCGTTCGCCTGCTCGATGTCGAGCCGCACCGCCACGCCCGACAGCAGGACTGCCTTCGAGCGCAGCAGGCGCTCGAGTTCGTTCATGGGGACGCGCGGCGAGTCGAAATACTTGCCGTCCGGCCATACCCGCACCCGGGTACCGGTCTGGCGGCCGCAGTCGCCTTCGATGCGGACCGGGCTGATCGTCTCACCACCGTCGGCAAAGTCGATGCGGTGGATCTTGCCGTCGCGCTTCACCTCCACTTCGATGCGGGTGGACAGCGCATTGGTCACCGACACGCCGACGCCGTGCAGGCCGCCCGAGAAGGCGTAGGCCGAGTTGCCCTCGCGCTTGTCGAACTTGCCGCCCGCGTGCAGCCGGGTGTAGGCCAGCACCACCACCGGCACGCCTTCTTCCGGATGCAGGCCGACCGGGATGCCGCGGCCGTCGTCGGCGACGGTGATGGAGCCGTCGAGGTGCAGGGTGACGTGGATCTTCTTCGCAAAGCCGGCGAGCGCCTCGTCGGCGGCGTTGTCGATCACTTCCTGGATGATGTGCGCCGGGCTGTCGGTGCGGGTATACATGCCGGGGCGCTCGCGCACCGGCTCGAGTCCTTTCAGGACACGGAAGGAGGATTCGTCGTACTGCTTGGGGGTGTCTTGCTTGCCAGCCATGCTGCGCGCTCGTTCGGTGTCACGAAGGGCGCAAGGATAGCAGAGCGATGGGCTGTATGTATGTTCAGCTTGATGACGGATCAGGCGCTGCCGAGCATGCGACCGCCGCCGATGGGGCGGCTGTGGCCTTCGGCGTCATACAGCGGCGGCTGGTCGGCCGCCGTGAGCAGCACCGAGAGGGCCGCCTGATTGTGCGCCATGCGCTCGACGATGAGCTTGCCATTGAGGTCGTTGTGGTCGCGCGCCTTGCCGGCGAGCTCGATGACTTCGTCCCAGCGCGCCAGGACGCGTGGCAGGTTGGCGCAGATCTCACGGATCGCCGCGTCCGAGGGCGTGCGACCAAGTCGTCCCAGCAGCAGGGCGCGGTCGTCGGACAGGCGCTGCAGGCGGCGATAACGTTCGTTCTTGTCTTGGGTCAGCGCCAGGAGGGCGTCGGTGTCGCCGGCGACCAGCAGCGACTCTTCGCGCTCGAGCAGGGCGATGAACTCCTTGAGCTGGATCGCCTCGGCCTCGATCAACAGCGCCAGCCGCTGCTGATCTGCGGGCGTGGGCACGAGCGGTGGGCGGTTCATGGCACAGCTGCGACAGTGTTCAGCGCTGGCCGGCCAGCATGTCGCGGACACTGGCGATCAGGCCGTCGGCGATGCGATTGGCGTCGACCTTGAACTCGCCGTTGGCGATCGCCTGCTTGATCTCATCGACCCGCTGCTTGTCGACCACCGGCGTCTGCGCGATGGCGGTTTCGGCCTTTTGCAGGCTGGAGGACAGGGAGGACAACTGAACCTTGTCGCTGGCGCCGGCAACCGGACCGTTGTTGTTGGCCGGGCTGCGCGGGCGCATATCGGCCGTGGCGCTGGGGGCAAGCGACTTGCCCGTGCTTTCGATTTTCATGGCGCAGTTCCAATACAGAGTGACTCTAACGGTCTTGTCGGCCCGGTCAGCCAAAACTTTAGCAATTAATTCATGAAACGGGTCACGGTCGCCGGCAATGGACGCCGGGTATTCAGAATCCGACCTCGACCGTGCCGCTGGCCTGCGCGATGCCAGTGACGACCTGGCCGTTGGACAGGCGCACGCGCACGCTGTCGCCTGGTGCCGCACTGTTCATCGCGCGGCCTTCGCTGGACACGCGAAAGCCGGGACCTGCACTCATCACCTGGACGTTCTGCCCCTGCCTGACGGCATGCGGGATGCGCAGCATGTCGCCGCGCAGCGGGCTGCCCGCGGCAATGGCGAAGCGGGTGTGGTGGCCGCTCGCCTGGGTCGGGTCGGTCAGGGTGTTGTCGGGCAGGGTGCTGAGGTCGCCGCGACGCACCGTGATGTCGGCTGGCCCGACGATCTGGCCGGCGCGCAGGGGCAGGGCGGCGACCAGATAGTCGGCCACCACCGAGACCTGCGCCTGCAGGTAGGCCGTCCAGACCACCGGCGAGTCGCAGCGCACGCCAACGCTGATGCGTCCCCACGCCCGTGTGCCGGCGGGCAGGAAGGGCTCGAGCGCGGCGCAGGCCGGCAACTGGTTGTTGGGGTCGAAGGGGCTGACGACGATGCTGACTTCGCCGGGCAGCCCCGTCGTCTGCCCGCGCAGGAAATCCTGCACCCGCGCTTCGATCGCGGCCGGGGCCTGCTGCGCCTGAACCAGCGGCGAAAGGGCGCCGATGCCAAGCGCCACAACGCTCGTGATCAGCCGCCAGGCGGGGCGCGCGTGCCTCGGCAGGCAGCATGCGGGGATCGAGGTCTGCTTCATGCGCGGATTGCACCATGGGCCAGTCATTCAGGCAACCGGCAATCCTTGCCGGCAGGCGGCGGCGAAATTGGCCGGTCTTTACCCGGCTTATCGGCGCCAGCCGACAGCGCTTGAGCGGCTAGCATGCCTGGCATGGAAACTGCGACCGGAGTGACCGATCGCCCGCACCGAGGAGCACACACGATGAAGACCACGATGAGCACCCTGTTCGACCGGTCCATCCAGTTCCACCAGACGGCGCTCAACCTGCAGGCGCATCGCCAGCAGTTGCTGGCGTCGAACATCGCCAACGCCGACACGCCCAACTACAAGGCCCGCGATGTCGATTTTCGCGCCGCGCTGCAGGGCGCATTGCAGCAGTCGCGCGGCCGTGTCGAACTCGCGGCGCCGCGGCCGGACCACATCGGCGCGGGGGGCGGGCTGGCGCTGGAGGGCCTGACCGGCTACCGCAGCGAGATCCAGTCCGCGGTCGATGGCAACACCGTGAACATGGACGTCGAACGCGCCGCCTTCGCCGAGAACGCCTTGCACTACGAGGCCAGCGTCACCTTCATCAACGGCATGCTGCGTTCGATGAACACGGCGATCACCGGCCAGTAGGGAGAATCCTCATGAGCATGCTCAATGTCTTCCAGATCGCTGGCTCGGCGCTCAACGCCCAGTCGCTGCGACTCAACACCACGGCGTCCAACCTCGCCAACGCCGACAGCGTGACCTCGGAAGATGGCCAGCCCTACCGCGCCAAGCAGGTCGTGTTCGCCGCCCGTCCGGTGGCGGGGCCGGCGGCCGTGGGTGTGCAGGTCACCGGCGTGGTCGAGAGTGCCGCACCGATGCGCATGGTGTTCGAGCCCAGCAACCCCGCGGCCAACGCCGAAGGCTATGTCGAGATGCCCAACGTCAATGTGGTGGAAGAGATGGTGAACATGATTTCGGCCTCGCGTTCCTACCAGAACAACGCCGAGGTGATGAACACGGCACGGACCTTGCTTCAGCGTACCTTGCAGATCGGCCAGTAAGGGCCGTGCAGGAGACGCTGAGATGAGCACCGTATCGAATACCCAGACGGCGCAGAACGTGCTGGCCGGCCTGACCCGCAGCGAGCCTGTGGGCAAGAAGGACGACGAGGACAGCCAGGCCCGGTTCTTGAAGCTGCTGACGACGCAGTTGCGCAACCAGGATCCGATGAACCCGCTGGAGAACGCCGAGGTCACCTCCCAGCTCGCGCAGATGAGCACGGTGGACGGCATCGAGCGCCTGAACACGATGTTCAGCGCCTTTGTCGACAGTCAGAACGCCAACGACTCGATGCAGGCTGCGGCCCTGGTCGGCCGTGGTGTGCTGGTCGAAGGCAAGCGGCTGGGCCTGACGGAATCGGGCGCGGTCGGCGGTTTCGAGCTCGACGGGCCTGCCGACAAGGTGGCGCTGTCGATCAAGGATGCGGCGGGGCTGGCAGTTGGCCAGATGGAGCTGACCGACGTCGATGCCGGCAGCCAGAACTTCGTCTGGGATGGCACGGCGAGCGACGGATCGCGCGCGGCCGACGGCATCTACACGCTGGAGCTCAACGCAAGCCTGCGCGGCGAGAAGGTCGCCGGTCGCACGCTCGAGTTCGGCCCGGTCACGAGCGTCATCCGCGGCCCGGCAGGCACCGACTTCCAGGTCGGCGCGCTCGGCATCTTCAAGTTCGACGACATCAAGCAGATTCTCTGATCCGGAGCCCCGATCATGTCTTTCCAGCAAGGTTTGAGCGGCCTCAATGTCGCCTCGAAAGCGCTCGACATCATCTCGAACAACGTCGCCAACACCAATACGGTGGGCTTCAAGAGCGGCTCGGCCGTGTTCGCCGACGTCTATGCGGCGTCCCTGACCGGCTCGGTGTCCGGCAAGCAGGTCGGTGTGGGCAGCACCCTGGGTGCCGTGCGCCAGAGTTTCACCCAGGGCAACCTGACCACGACCAACAATCCGCTCGATCTGGCGATCAATGGCGATGGCTTCTTCATCGTCGGCCGCACGGATGGGCCGGATGTCTATAGCCGCAACGGACAGTTCGAGCTCGACAAGGATGGCTTCATCATCAGCTCCACGGGGGAGAAGCTGAAAGGCTTCCAGAGCCCCGCCGGGTCTGGCCAGCTGCCGACGCCGGTTGGCGGACTGAAGGAGCTGCAGATCCCGATCATCGGCTCCTTGCCCCAGGCGACCAGTCGTGTCGACATCGGCGGCAATCTCGATGCGAACGCCTTGAGTCCGGCCGAGACCTTTCCGCAGCTGCTCGGGCCTGGTTACACCTTCCCCAGTCCGAAGACCAGCCCCGATGACGAGGCGTGGCGGGATACTCGGACCTATAACTACTCGACCTCGATCGAAGCCTTCGACAGCCTGGGCAAGTCGCATGAGCTGACCTTCTACTTCGTGAAGAAGACGCCGAGCGCCGCACCGCCGCCGGCCGCTCCCGGGACGTTGATCGACCTCAACGCCTGGCAAGTGTTCACCAGCGTGGATGGGCAGTACCCCTTGGGTGTGCGCGACGATGGTGTCGTAACAGACCCCTCGGTGATCTGGGGCCTTGAGTTCGACGAGAAAGGGGTGCTCAAGACGCCCGTTACGGGACCATCGCCGACGGCCCTGCTCAATGTGCCCACCTCATACACACCTGACGCCGAGCAGATCCGCTTCTATGTCGACTTCTCCGACATGCGCCAGATTGGCGGCCCCTATCTCGTGAGCGAACTCACCCAGAACGGCTTTACCGGAGGCGAACTCGCCGGCTTGTCGGTCGGGCGTGACGGCATCATCACCGGGCGCTACACCAATGGCGAAACCGTCGCGCTGGCCCAGCTTGCGATCCAGACCTTCCGCAATCCCAACGCGCTGAACTCGATCGGCAACAACTACTGGGAGGCGACGCTGGAATCCGGCCTCACGGCCCCCTCCAGGCCGGGCGAGGGGGTGGGGGGCGTGATCTCCGCCGGCATGGTCGAGGACGCCAACGTCGAGCTCACCCAGGAGCTGGTGCAGCTGATCATCCAGCAGCGCAACTACCAGGCTAACGCGCAGTCGATCCGGGCGCAGGACCAGATCCTGCAAACCCTGGTGAACCTGCGCTGAGCGTGAAGCACTGACACGAGAGGCCAGCGATGGACCGCCTGATCTACACCGCGATGACCGGCGCCAAGGGCACCATGGACCAGCAGGCGGCGGTCGCGCACAACCTTGCCAACGCCACCTCCACCGGCTTTCGCGCCGAGCTGCACAAGCTGCGCGCGGTCGAGGTCCAGACCGGGGCCCTGCCTACCCGCGCCTTCGTGGTCGATGCCAGCGTCGCCAACGACTTCCGTGAAGGGCCGATGCAGTTCTCCGGGCGCCCCTACGATGTCGCCCTCGCGGGCAAGGGCTGGCTGGCGGTGCAGATGCCCGACGGCAGCGAGGCCTACACCCGCAACGGCAGTCTCGAGGTCAGCGCCAACGGCATTTTGCAGACGCGCGACGGCAGGCCGGTGCTGGGCGCTGGCGGACCGATCGGGATTCCGCCCGACAACGAGATCAGCATCGGCGCCGACGGCTCGATCTCCGCCTCGCAGCCCGACCTGCCGGGCGTGGTCAATGTCGTTGCCCAGCTCAAGCTGGTGAACCCGCCCGAAGATCAGCTGCTGCGCGGCGACGACGGCCTGTTCCGCGTGCAGGGCGGGGCACCGGCGCCGGCCGACCCCAATGTGCGGGTGGCCGGGGGCTACCTCGAGGGCAGCAACGTCAACGTGGTCGATCAGATGGTGCAGATGATCTCGCTCGCCCGCCAGTTCGAGATGCAGACCCGCATGCTGAGCACGGCCGATCAGAACGACCGCGCTGCGGCCCAGGTGCTGGCAGCCCGCTGAGGCCCGCCGGCCGATTAGCATGGTTTTTGCGTTGCTTATCTCGGGATGGTCGGTGACAGCGCTCACCTAGACTGATTCCATCGAGAAAAGCCCGGCTGCACATCGCTTGCCGGCAAGAAGGTGCAGCGCGGCGGCAAATCCTGCCGCGGCGGCAACGCAAACCCGAGGATTTCATCATGATCCGCTCATTGTGGACAGCCCGTACCGGCCTCGACGCCCAGCAGACCTCGCTGGACGTGATCTCCAACAACCTGGCCAACGTCTCGACCAATGGCTTCAAGCGCCAGCGGGCGATCTTCGAGGACCTGCTGTACCAGACGATCCGCCAGCCCGGCGCGCAGTCGACCCAGCAGACCCAGATCTCCAGCGGCCTGCAGATCGGCACCGGGGTGAAGCCGGTCGCCACCGAGCGCATCTTCACCCAGGGTACGCTGCAGCAGACCGGCGGCTCGCTCGACATCGCCGTGCAGGGCAATGGCTTCTTCCAGATCGCCATGCCCGACGGCACCACGGCCTACACCCGCGACGGCGCCTTCCAGCTCGACAACCAGGGTAACGTCGTCACTGCCAGCGGCTATCCGCTCGCCGACAACATCAACGTGCCGGCCGACACCCTTACCGTCACCGTGGGCAAGGATGGCACGGTCAGCGTGCTGCAGGCGGGGCAGGTGGCGCCGGTCGAGATCGGCGCCATCCAGCTCGCCACCTTCGTCAATGCCGGCGGCCTGCAGAGTGCGGGCGAGAACCTGTTCTACGAGACCGCCTCCAGCGGCGTCGCCACCCCCAACCAGCCCGGCACCAATGGCGCGGGGGTGCTCAACCAGGGCTATGTCGAGACCTCCAACGTCAATGTCGCCGAAGAACTGGTGAGCATGATCGTCACCCAGCGTGCTTACGAGCTCAATTCGCGCGCCATCTCCACCTCCGACCAGATGCTTGGCCGGCTCACTCAGCTCTGAGAGGGCGTGATGAGACCGATGCAACTGCTCGCCGTCGCCTTGCTCGCGCTGCTGTCGGGCTGCGCCTCGATCTACTCGACGCCGCCCACCGCCGTGCATCAGCCGATGACGGCGCGTCCCGAGGCGCGCACCCAGGCCGGGCCCGCCAATGGCGCGATCTATCGGACGGCGGTGGCGCGGCCCTTGTTCGAGGACCGCCGTGCGCGCCATGTCGGCGACACCATCACCATCAATCTGGTGGAACGCACCACCGCGCAGAAGAGCGCCAATGCGACCGCGGCGCGCAATTCGAGCATCACCGGCGGCATCACCGGTATATCGCGCCTGCCACTGGGGGGGCTCGCCGGGCTCAATGTCGAGGCGGGAGCGGACACCGACTTCTCCGGCGCGGGCGCGGCGGCGGCCAACAACGTGTTCAACGGCACGATCACGGTGACCGTCATCGACGTCTATCCTAATGGCAACCTGCTGGTGTCGGGCGAGAAGATGCTGGCGATCAACCAGGGCAACGAGTTCATCCGTTTCTCCGGGGTGATCAACCCCAACAATGTCACCGCGGCCAATACGGTGCAGTCCACTCAGGTCGCTGATGCGCGCATCGAGTACCGCGGCAGCGGCTTCATCGACGAATCCAGCACCATGGGTTGGCTGCAGCGCTTCTTCGTCGCCATCATGCCCTTCTGAGGAGGCCCGCATGAACGCCCTCGATTCTCTGCTGCTGCGTGCCCTGGTCGCCTTCGTGGCGGCGGGCATCTTCTTCAGCGCTGCGGCCGACGCCGCGCCCGAGCGCATCAAGGACCTCGCGTCGATCGCCGGCGTGCGCGACAACCAACTCGTCGGCTATGGCCTGGTGGTGGGCCTCGACGGCTCGGGCGACCAGACCACGCAGACGCCCTTCACCGTGCAGAGCATCGTCAACATGCTCGGCAACATGGGCGTCACCATGCCGCCCGGCACCAACCTGCAGTTGAAGAACGTCGCCGCGGTCATGGTCACCGCCACGCTGCCGGCGTTCGCACGGCCGGGGCAGGCGATCGACGTCACCGTGTCCTCGATCGGCAACGCCAAGAGCCTGCGCGGCGGCACCCTCGTGATGACGCCGCTCAAGGGCGCTGACGGCCAGGTCTATGCGATCGCCCAGGGCAACATGGCGGTCGGCGGCGCAGGCGCGCAAGGCGGGGGCGCCTCCCAGGTCATCAATCATCTGTCCGCCGGCCGCATTCCCGGTGGGGCGACCGTGGAGCGCGCGGTACCGGCCATGCTCGGCGAGGGTGAGTCAGTGACCTTCGAGCTCAGGGACACGGATTTCGGCACCGCGCGCCGCGTGGTCGACGCCATCAATCTGTCCTATCCGGGCGCGGCGCGGGCGCTGGACGGGCGCAGCATCCAGGTGCGCGCGCCGCTGGACTCGAGCGCGCGCGTGGCCTTCCTCGGCCATCTCGAGAACCTCGAGGTGACGCCGGTGCAGCAGGCCGCCAAGGTGATCGTCAACTCGCGTACCGGCTCGGTGGTGATGAACCAGCGCGTCACGCTGCAGAACGTGGCGGTGGCCCACGGCAACCTGACCGTCACCGTCAGTACGGAGGCCCAGGTCAGCCAGCCCGCGCCTTTCTCCGGCGGGCAGACGGTCGTCACCCAGACCGGCCAGGTCGACATCGCGCAGGACGGCGGCGCGCTGTTCAACGTGCGCGGCGGCACCAATCTTGCCGATGTGGTCAGGGCGCTCAACGCGCTCGGTGCCAAGCCGATGGATCTCGTCAGCATCCTGCAGGCGATGAAGGCCGCCGGCGCGCTGCGCGCCGAACTGGAGGTCATCTGAGGACGCCGCGATGAATGCCGGATTCCAGCTCAACGCCTTTGACCCCAACGCGCTCGGCGACCTCAAGCGCCTGGCGCGCACCGACGGTCAGTCCGACCAGGCCCTGCGTGCCGCGGCCAAACAGTTCGAGGCGCTGCTCCTGCAGATGGTCATGAAGTCGATGCGCGACGCCACGCCGGCCAGCAGCCTGATGGACGGCGAGCAGACCAAGATGTACCAGAGTCTGCTCGACCAGCAGATGGCGCTGAACATGGCACAGTCGCGCGGCACCGGCCTGTCGGAGGTCATCTTCCGCCAGCTCGGCGGCACGTCCGGCCCGGCTGCCGCGATCGACGCCCTCGATGGCGGCGATGACGACAAGCCCGAAGGCTTTGACATTGCCAACGTGATCCGCCGGGCGGCAATTCCTGCCGTCTCGGCACGCGCGGCGGAAAGCGCTGCCGCCCTTGCCGCCCTGCCGCCCGCCTACGGCGTGCCGGGCATGGGCGCGGGGCTGGGTACGGGCGGTTTCGAGGGCGGCTCGATCCTCGAGAAGGCGATCCTCGAGAACAAGCTCAGGGCCGCGGTGCGCAGCGCGCGCGACGCCGGGGACGCGGTGTCGCAGCAGGCGCGGGACTTTGTCAGCGAGGTCTGGCCGCATGCGCTCGAGGCCAGCCGCAAGACGGGCATCCCGCCCCAGTTCATGGTGGCACAGGCCGCACTCGAGACCGGCTGGGGGCAGAAGCAGTTGCGCCATGCCGACGGCACGCCCAGCCACAACCTGTTCAACATCAAGGCCGGCGCGGCGTGGACCGGGCGTACGGTCGATCTTGCCGTGACCGAATACACCAACGGCCGCGCCTACAGTGAACCGTCCCGCTTCCGCGCCTACGGCTCCTACGCCGAGTCCTTCCGCGACTACGCCAACCTGATGATGCGCAGTCCGCGCTACGCCGGCGTGCTCGGCCAGACCGACCCGGCCGGCTTCGCCCGCAGCCTGCAGGACGCCGGCTACGCCACCGACCCGATGTACGCCGACAAGCTCACCCGCATCATCGGCGGCAGCACCTTGCGCGGCGCGCTCGCGCTGGCGGGCTGAAGCCGGCGGGTGTCACCTGGCATGAATCTTGCTAAATTTGCCTGACACTCGCGCACCAGGTACTCATCATGTCGTCCTTGCTCAACATCGGGCTGACCGGTCTCAACGCCTCCCAGGCCTACCTCAACACGACCAGTCACAACATCGCCAACGCGGCGACGCCGGGCTTTCACCGCCAGGGCCTGACGCAGGAGGCGCGCACCCCGACCCTCAGCGCCGGGCTTCTGTTCGGCCAGGGCACCTCGATCACCAGCGTCACGCGCTCCTACAGCCAGTTGCTGGAGAACCAGGTGATGAGCGCCGATAACCGGCGAGCCGAGTTCGCGGTGTACAACCAGTTCATCTCGCAGGTAGACAACCTGCTGGCCGATCCGGACGTGGGGCTCACCCCAGGGATGAACAACTTCTTCGCCGCCATGCAGAGCGTGTCGGCCAACCCCACCAACATCGCCGCGCGCCAGGCCCTGATCTCGTCGGCCGAATCGCTGGTTGCCCGCTTCCAGTCGATCGACGCCCGCATCACCGAGGTGGGGCAGGGGGTCGAGGAGGAGATCACCGCCAACCTCGGCACCATCAACAGCTATGCGGCGGCGATCGCCGAGCTCAACCAGCGCATCATCGTGTCGCAGGCAGCGGGCGGCGGCGCGGCCGCCAACGACCTGCTCGACCAGCGCCAGCAGGCGATTTTCGAGCTCAACACGCTGGTCAAGGTCACGGCACTGCCCCAGCGCGATGGGTCGATGTCGGTCTTCATCGGCTCCGGCCAGGCTCTGGTGATGGGCAACCGCGCCAAGGAGATGGTCAGGACGGAGGAGGTCGACGAGGACGGCCGGCAGATGATCGGCATGCGCGGGGCGGGGGGGGTGGTCACACCGCTCGCCGAGCAACTCATTACCGGCGGCAGCCTGGGCGGTCTGCTCGCCTTTCGGCGGGACGGGCTCGAGGCCGTTCAGGGCAACCTCGGCCTGATCGCCACCACGCTGGCGACGGCGTTCAACAGCCAGCACAAGCTCGGCATGGACCTGAATGGTGTGCTGGGGAAGGACTTCTTCAATCTGGCGCCCGTGTTGGTCCAACCCTCCGCAGCGGCGTCCGTAAGCATCGACGCGCAGCGGCTGGGCGAGCTGACGGGGGCAAGCTACTCGCTGCAGTACGACGCGGTCACGAATGAATACATCCTCACCGACCTTGCAACCGGGAATTCGACCCGACCCGCGCTCGAGACCCTTCCCGACGGGAGCCAGGGACTCCGACAGGACGGACTGATCATCAGTGGGCTGGGCCTGGCGGCGGGCGAACGCGCCTTCATCTACCCGACGCGGTCCGCGGCCGGCAGCATTGGCGTGAGTGCCGACATTGATCCGCGCAGGGTCGCCGCTGCCAATCCGGTTGCCGCCAGTGTCGTGTCGCCGACCGGCTCCTCGTTCGGGATCACGCTGAATCCGCTGGGCAGCACCACCGGGATGTCTGTTGCTGTTCCTCCAGCGATCACGCCCACAGGTGAGGTGAACTTCGGCGCTTCTGCGATAACCCTCACCGAGAACGCCGGCGTGTTCACGCTGGCCCCGCCAGCCGGCTACAGCCTTGCGCCTGCGACCTACACGCCCTCGACGGACAGCGGCCGTGCGGAGTTCACGCTGACCGGCCCCAACAATTTCAGCGTGACATTCAAGTTGTCCGGCGTTCCTGTCGTAGACCCCGTTGTTGGTAGTGACAGCATCCAGTTGAGCCCGAATGCGGGCGGCGTCGCCGACAATCGCAACGCCGTCCTGCTTGGCGCGCTGCAGACCGAGAAACTGCTGTACGCGGCGGGCCCGACGGGCGGCAGCATGCAGGCCACCGCGACGCTCAATAACGCCTATGCTCAACTTGTCAGCAAGGTCGGCAACAAGACGCGCGAGGCGCAGTCGGGCGAGCGCACGCAGAACTCGCTGTTCGAGCAGGCGCGGGCGGCGCGCGATTCCGTGTCGGGGGTGAACCTCGACGAGGAGGCGGCGAACCTGGTGCGCTACCAGCAGACTTACCAGGCCGCAGGGCGGGTGATGTCGGTGGCGCAGCGCTTGTTCGACGAATTGCTGTCGATCGCCCGTTGAAGCAGGAGTCCATGATGCGTGTATCGACCAGCATGATCTACGACCAGGGCGTGAGCGCCCTGCAGCGCCAGTCGGCAGCACTGCTGTACACCGGGCAGCAGATCGCTACTGGACGCAAGATTCTCACCCCGGCGGATGATCCGATCGCCTCCGCACGCGCGCTCGATGTCACCCAATCGCGCAGCGTCAACCAGCAGTTCATCACCAACCAGGGCTATGCCGAAGATGCGCTGACGCTGGTCGAAGGCCAGCTCGTCGGCGCAGGCGAGATCATCCAGTACGCGCGCGAGCGCGTGCTCGCGGCCGGCAACCCCGCGCTGTCGCAGAGCGACCGGCAGTCGATCGCCACCGACCTGCGTGCCCAGTTCGACGCCATGCTGGCGATTGCCAACACCCGTGACGCGAACGGCGACTATCTCTTTGCCGGCTTCAAGTCGAACACGTCTCCGTTTGCAAAACTGACCGCCGATCCCACCAACCCGGCCGCCTTCGACTCGGTCCGCTACGACGGTGATCAGGGCACGCGCACCATGCAGGTCTCGTCCTCGCGGCTGATGCCGGTCAGTTTTGGCGGTACGCAGGTCTTCGGTTCGGAGAATGGCGGCGTGTTCGCTGCGCTGGGCGAGTTCATCAACGCGCTCGAGCGCGGCAGCAACCTCGGCCCTGCCGTCGGCGATGCGCTCGACAAGCTCGATGCCAGCCTCGACCAGGTGCTGACGGTGCGTGCCCAGATCGGCTCGCAACTCGTCGAGGTCGAGCAGCTCGGCTTCATCGGCAGTGACCTCGACCTGCAGTACGCCACCACGCTGTCGAACCTGCAGGACCTCGATTTCAACGAGGCCATCTCGCGCCTGACCCAGCAGCAGACCTTCCTGCAGGCCGCGCAGCAATCCTTTCTGCGCATCACCGGGTTGTCGCTGTTCAACTACCTGAGCTGACCGTGATGCGCGCCACCCGAACCCTCGTGACTGCGCTGCTGGCCGCGGCGCTTGCCAGCGCTGCCGCGGGTTGCGCCAGCGGGCGCGGCGACGCCGGGCAGGCGGGCGCCGAATCGATGAGTCTGACCGGTCCGGTCGCCGGGGCGATCGGCCTCGCCCTGATGGCGAGCGAACTCGATCTGTTCGAGCCCGAATACATCGCCGGGGCGCTGGTGGCGTTTGCGATCTACGATCCGCTGGCGCCCACCTGGCGTATCGACGTCACTGACGTCGGCGGCGATCGCCTGCGTATGGATCTGCGCATGAAGGCGCTTGCCACCGGGGGCGAGGGCGAGGCGCGACAAGTGTTCCTGCGCAATGCGCGCCAGGTGGTCGAGCGCGGCGGCTTTGCCGGCTTCGATGTGCTGCGCTTCGAGGAAGGCGTCGAATCGACGCGCCCCTTTGCCCGCCGCTATGCCAGCGGCGAGATCCGCCTGGTGCGCTCGGGGATCTTCCCGGAGCTTTGACTGGGCTATTCGGCGCTCGCGGCCGGCAGCGGCGCCAGCGCATCGAGCAGCAGGCCGATGCTGTCGAAGCCGCGCTCGAAGAGGCCCTGCAACACCGGGCCGAAGTTGCTCATGATCAGCAGCACGCCGATGAAGCCCGCCGTCAGCGTGACCGGAAAGCCCACGGCAAACAGGTTGAGCTGCGGTGCGGCGCGGGTCAGCACGCCGAGCGCGATGTTGGCTACCAGCAGCACCGCGATCACCGGCATCGACAGCACCAGCCCGGCGGCAAACACCGTGACGCCGGCACGCGCGATGTAAGCCCAGCCCAGCGCGCTGACCGGCTCCAGCCCCACCGGCAGCCATTCGAAGCTGCGCACCAGCAGCTCGATCATCAGCAGATGGCCGTTGATGGCCAGAAAGAGCAGGGTGGCGAGCAGGTTCAGGAAGTCCGACAGCACCGCCGTCTGGCCGCCAGCGTCGGGGTCGAAGAAGATCGCGAAGGACAGGCCCATCTGCATGCCGATCAGCGAGCCCGCCATGTCCACCGCAGCAAACACGATGCGCATCATGAAGCCGATGGCGATGCCGATGAAGATCTGCTGCGCGAAGATCGCCAGGCCCAGCCCGGAGCCGGGCGCCACCTGAGGCATCGGCGGCATCACCGGCAGCACGGCGATGGCGACGCCGAGGCCGATCGCCAGCCGCACCCGCACCGACACGCCGCGGTTGGCGAACACCGGCGCCGACGAGAACAGGCCGAGCAGGCGTCCGAGCGGAAACATCAGCGCCGCGAGCCAGGTGTCGAGCTGGGTGGCAGTGACGTTGAGCATGGGGGCAGCGGGGCGCGCCGACCGCGCGCTAACCGATCATCGCCGGGATCGACTCGATCAGCCGGCGCATGAAGTCGGTGAGCAGGGTCAGCATCCACGGTCCGGCCAGCACCAGGGTGACGAAGATCGCCACCAGCTTCGGTACGAAGGAGAGCGTCATCTCGTTGATCTGGGTGGCGGCCTGGAAGATGCTGATGATGAGGCCAGTGGCCAGCGCGGCGATGAACAGCGGCGCCGACACCATCAGCGTGACTTCGACGGCCTGGCGGCCGAGTTCGATGACGGCGGTGGGAGTCATGCGGTTTCTCCTTGAGCGCGCCGGTCAGACCGCGAAGCTCTGCACCAGCGAGCCGACGAGCAGGGTCCAGCCGTCGACCAGCACGAACAGCATGATCTTGAACGGCAGCGACACGATCACCGGCGACATCATCATCATGCCCATGGACATCAGCACCGAGGCCACGACCATGTCGATGATGATGAAGGGGATGAAGACGATGAAGCCGATCTGGAAGGCGGTCTTCAGTTCGGAGGTGACGAAGGCTGGGATGATCACCCGCATCGGCAGCTGGTCGGCCGAGTCTACCGGCTCGACGCGTGCCAGCCCGGCAAAGAGCTCGAGGTCGGGCGCACGCACCTGCGCCAGCATGAAGGTCCTGACCGGCACCGCGGCGCGCTCGAGCGCCTCATCGAACTGGATCTCGCCCTGCGACATGGGCAGATAGGCGTCCTGATACACGCGCTCGGCGACCGGCGCCATGATGAAGAAGGTGAGGAACAGCGCCAGCCCGAGCAGCACCTGGTTGGGGGGCGCCGTCTGCGTGCCCAAGGCCTGACGTAGCAGCGAGAACACGATGATGATGCGGGTGAAGCTGGTCATCATCAGCACCATTGCCGGGATGAAGCTCAACAGCGTCATCAGCAGCAGCGTCTGGATGGTCAGGCTGTAGGTCGTGCCGCCGCCGGGCGTCTCGGTGGTGGTCAGGGCGGGCAGGGCCTGGGCCGCCGCCAGCATGGGCAGCGTGATGAGGAGTAGCGCGACGCCCTGGCGCACGACCTTGGCCGCGCCGGGGCGGGTTGTCGCTGCGCCGCCACGGCCGGGACGACAGGGGGCCTGGCGGGCATCAGCGCGCATCGCGGCGCTCCATCGCCTGCTTGAGCCAGCCGGAGAAAGCCTTGCCAGCGGGAGCCTTGCCGCCCGGCGCCGCTGCGCCCGGGTGCTCCGCAGCCAGCGGCAGCTCGCTGCGCTGCATCTCGTGCAGCTTGCTGACGCTGCCCGGTGCGACGCCCAACACCAGCACCTGTTCGCCGAGCTCGACCAGCACCACCCGCTCGCGCGGGCCGACCGCGGCCGCGCCCAGCACCTTGATCGCCGCGCCGCCGCCGCGCGGTGCGCTCAGGCGGCGGATCAGCCACAGGCAGGCGAACAGCAGGCCGATGACGACCGCCAGCCCGAACAGCATCTGCGCCACGCTGCCGCCCAGATCGGGCGCGGCCGTGGGCGCGCTCGCCGGCGCCTGGGCGACGGCGAGCGGGGCCTGGGCCAGAAGCAGCAGGAGGGCGGCGCGCAGCGAAGGCATCGGGTGGCTCAGTTGCGGATCTTTCGCATGCGCTCGGCCGGGGTGATGATGTCGGTCAGGCGGATGCCGAACTTGTCATTGACCACCACCACCTCGCCCTGCGCGATCAGGGTGCCGTTGACCAGCACGTCCATCGGCTCGCCGGCCAGGCCGTCGAGCTCGACCACCGAGCCGTGGGCGAGCTGCAGCAGGTTGCGGATCGACAGCTTCGTGCGCCCCAGCTCCACGGTGATCTGTACCGGGATGTCGAGGATCATGTCGAAGTCGTTGAGCGAGCCGGGCCTGGCGCCGGCGGCGCCGAAGTCCTCGAACAGCTGGCTCGCCGGGCGCGCCTGGTAGGGCGAGTCGCCCATCGCCGCGGCGGCGAGCTCGGCGGCGACGCGGTCGGCGTCGGCATCGCCGAGCCCGGCCTCGCTCGAGGCCTGCTCCTGCATGGCGGCGGCCCAGTCGTCGTCGGTAATCTGGTTTTCGTCAGCCATTATGGCCTCCCGGAAGCGTGGCGGATTCCGGTTCCTCCGGGCCGAGGAAGCGTTCCACCTTGATTGCGTAGTGGCCGTTCTTGGTGCCCTGGCGGCACTCGAAGACCGGCACGCCGTCGACCTCGGCCTGCAGCAACTCTGGCACCGCAAGCGGGATCACGTCGCCTACCTGCATGTCGACGATGTCGCGCAGCGTGACCCTCGCGGTGCCGAGGTTGCAGGCGAGCTCGACCTCGGCGGTCTGCAACTGGCGCGACAGCAGCTTGATCCAGCGCCGATCCGAGGTCAGATGGTCGCTCTGCATGGTCGAATACAACAGGTCGCGGATCGGCTCCAGCATCGAGTACGGGAAGCAGATGTGCATGTCGGCCTGCGCGCCGCCGAGCTCGAGCGAGAAGCTGGTGGCGACGACGATCTCGGACGGCGTGGCGATGTTGGCGAATTGCGAGTTCATCTCCGAGCGCACGTATTCGAGCTGCAGCTTGAACACCGGCGCCCAGGCCTTGGCGTATTCGGCGAACACCACCTCGAGCATGCCCTGGATGATGCGCTGCTCGGTCGGGGTGAAGTCGCGGCCCTCGACCCGGGTGTGAAAGCGCCCGTCACCGCCGAACATGTTGTCCACCACCAGGAACACGAGGTTGGGGTCGAACACCACCAGGCCGGTGCCGCGCAGGGGCTTGCCGATCACCAGGTTGAGGTTGGTCGGCACCACCAGGTTGCGCACGAACTCGGCATATTTCTGCACCTTGATCGGCCCCACCGAGACTTCGGCGTTGCGGTGCATGTAGTTGAACAGGCCGATGCGCAGGTAGCGGGCGAAGCGCTCGTTGATGAGCTCCATGGTGGGCATGCGCCCACGCACGATGCGCTCCTGGGTGGCCAGGTTGTAGGGCCGGATGCCCTCGGTGCTGGCCTCGTCAGCAATCGGTTCGTCCGACTCCCCGGTGACGCCGCGGAGCAGGGCGTCAACTTCTTCCTGGGAGAGAAAATCCGCGGCCATGGCGGCGTCCTGTCACTGGATGATGAAGGAGCTGAACAGCACGGCCTGCACCGGGCCGTTGGGGATCGGTCGGCCCGCCGCGTCGCGCAGCGGCTGGAATCCGAGCGCCTCATTGACCTGCTGCGTGATCGTGGCTGCCAAATCCTCGCGCCCTTCGGTGCTGGCGAGCTCGGAAGGCAGCTTGCTCGACAGCAACAGGTTGATGCGATGGCGGATCTCGGGCATGAAGGCCTTCAGGCTTTCTGCCATCTTGGGGTCGGCCACCCGCAGCACGGCGACGACTTGCAGATAGTGGTCACCCTCGTCGCGGCGCAGGTTGACGGTGAACGGATCGAGCGGCACGAAGGTGGGCGGCTTGGTGAGGTCCACCGCTGACTGCATCTGCATGGCTCCGCCCGGGGCGGCCGCCGCGCTGTCTTCGGCCGCCTTGTCCTTGCCGCCCTTGAGCAGCAGCAAGGCGGCGATCCCGCCACCGATCACGATCAGCACCAGGACCAGCACGATCACGATGATCAGCAGCAGCTTGCTCTTCTTCTTCGGGGCGTCCCCGCCGTCTTCCGGTCTTGCCGGCGCCTTGGCCATGCGAATCTCCTGTCTTACGGATTGAATTATCCGCGATGATCGCATGCGCCCAAGCAAGAATAAGTGGGGCAGAGCCGCCCCTATTCAGGCCCTTCAGGCGAAGGTGTCGACCATCCCGTCATGTTGTCTGATCCAGCCGCTGGCGGTGCCGCTGCCGCCGGCGATGCCGCCTTCACTGCCGGCATTGCCAACCGCATCGCTGCGGCCGCGCCCGGCCGTGCCGCCGTCCTCGCGCGCGCCCTGGTCGGAGGTGCTGACATTGGCCTCGCCCAGGCTGATCCCCGCCTGCTGCAGGATCTCGCGCAGCTGCGGCATCGCGCGCTCGAGCGCATCGCGCGCGGCCTGGCTGGAGGCGACGAACTGCGCCGTCGTCTGGTCGCCATTGAGGTTGATCGACACCTCGAGCTTGCCCAGGTTCGGCGGGGTCAGCACCAGCTCGGCCTTGCTCTCGGCGCGGCCCAGCATCCACCGCACCTGGTTGCCCACATCCTCCGCCCAGGCCTGCTGCCCGGCCGGCGTCTGCACCGGCAACTGGGGCGTCGCCGGCTGGGTGGCGGGGGCGTGGCGCAGCAGGTGCATGGGCGCGTGTGTGCTGAGGAAGGCATTCGGCTGCTGCGTCCCCGCTGCGCCGGCCTCGCCGGCCACCGCCTTGAGGGCCTGCGCCGCGGCCATGCCCTTGTCCGCGAGCACGCCGGCCGCGAGCGCCCGTCCCTGGACCAGGAAGGCCGGGCTGCGGTCCGCACCCCCGGCCGATGTCTCTGCTTTAGCCAGGAAGGCGGAATTCGGGAGGCTGCGGGCATCCTGCGGGTCCTTGCGCCCGCCGGTGGTGGCGGTCAGGGTCGGCGCCGTCTCGCCCCCCTCGGTCCCGGCCTGCTTGGTGCCTGCCATCAGTGCGGCAAGCGCTGCCGGCAGACCGGCAAGCGCTGCCGCCTCGGGCGCATCAAGGACCGTTTCTGCCGCTTGCAGGACGAGCGTCTCCGCGTCGGGCACCCCAGTGCCGACGCCGCTCGCCGAATTGCCGGCCGCTGCGGCGGCGGCTTCGCCCTGTGCCGTCGTCGCGTCCGGGCGCTGGTCCGCTGGCGAGGATGCGTCCGTCTTGTTCTCGGCGGTGCTGCCATCCGCGGCCTTTTGATCGGGCTGCGTGCTTGTCCCGGCTGGCTTGTCCGTCGCGCCATCTTGGGTGGTGCGGGCCTCGGTGCTGCGCCCGGGTTCGCGCGCTGGTTCTGCAGGCCTCTGGGCAGGCGTCTGCGAAGCGGGGGTAGGGCGGCTGGGCTCGGGTTCACGCTCGGCGGGCCTCGCCGGCGCTTGCTCGGGGGGACGGACAGGGGTGTTCATCTGCCGCTGCAAGGTCTGCGAGAAGCTGTCGGCGTGGGCGCCGAGTCCCGGGATGCCGAGCAGCGCGGACGAAGCTGAAGGCGCTGAAAGGTGCTGGCTGAAGCTGTGCGCGAGGCTGGTGGGCGATAGCGGAGCAGTCATGTTGGCTGGCCTCTCGTTGGCTGGATGCGATGGATCGCGGACGACCCGACAGTCAGCGATAAGCAAGGTGCATGCCAAACTGCTGCGAATGTCACTCTTCCGTGCCCGGCGTGCGGCGGGCAGCGTGCTCGTCGGACTGCTTCTGCTCCTGACGTGCCTGCTGGCGGTTGACTGCGGACTGGTGCCGTTGCGACAGGGTGTCGAAGGCCTTCAGCTTGGTGCGCTGGGCGAGCCAGGCCTGCTGCCCCTCGGCCGTCCTGGTGCGCGACTGCTCGACGACCTTGCGCTGCGCGCCGATGGCGTCGTCGAGCTTGCCGATGAAGGCGCTGTAGTTGCGCCAGGCGTCGGGGGTGAGGCCATCGCGCGCCGCCTGCACGAAGCGCTCGTGGTACTCGTGCCGATAGTCTTCGAGCAGCTTGAGCTTCTGCTCGAGATCGCGCTCGGCCGCCACCAGCTCACCGAGCTTGCGCGCGGCATCGTCGGTGCGTGTCTGGGCGAGATCGAGCAGGGGCTGGAGATGAAAGCGGGCGGTCATTGGAGCCGGTGGGCGCTGCCGTAACAATCGCAGTTGAATAGGGTGACGGGTGTGACGGGCCGGATTCTAGCGCGTTCGCCCGCTGTTGACCGCGGTCATTTGTCATGGTCGGTGCGCAGCTGGCGATCCGGCCCGGCGTGCCTCAGGAGAAAACCTCGGCGAGCTTGTGCAGCGCGCCTTCGTAGTTCTCGTGCTCGTTGATGCCTTGTTGCAGGAAGGCTTCGAGGCGCGGATAGAGCCGCACCGCGGTATCGAGCACAGGGTCGCCGCCGGCCTGGTAGGCACCCACCGCGATCAGGTCGCGTGAGCGCTGGTAACGCGAGAAGAACTGCTTGAACTGGCGCACCACGCTGAAGTGGTCGTCCCCCACCAGGCCGTGCATGGCACGCGAGATCGATTGCTCGATGTCGATCGCCGGGTAATGACCCTGGTCCGCGAGGTTGCGCGACAGCACGAAGTGGCCGTCGAGGATGGCGCGCGCCGCGTCGGCGATCGGGTCCTGCTGGTCGTCGCCTTCGGCGAGCACGGTGTAGAACGCCGTGATCGAGCCGCCGCCTTCGGGTCCGTTGCCGGCCCGCTCGACCAGCGCCGGCAGGCGGGCGAACACGCTCGGCGGGTAGCCGCGGGTGACCGGGGGCTCGCCGATCGCCAGCGCGATCTCGCGCTGCGCCATCGCATAGCGCGTCAGCGAGTCCATGATCAGCAGCACCTGGCGGCCCTGATCGCGGAAGTACTCGGCCACCGTGGTGGCATAGGCCGCGCCTTGCATGCGCATCAAGGGGCTGGTGTCGGCCGGTGCGGCGACCACCACCGAGCGCGCCAGACCTTCGGCGCCCAGGCTTTGCTCGATGAATTCCTTGACCTCGCGACCACGCTCGCCGATCAGGCCGACGACGATGACCTCGGCCTCGGTGTAGCGCGCCATCATGCCGATCAGCACCGACTTACCCACCCCCGAGCCGGCGAACAGGCCGAGGCGCTGGCCGCGGCCGACGGTGAGCAGGGCGTTGATCGCGCGAATGCCGACGTCGAGCGGCTGCGCAATCGGCGCCCGCGCCAGCGGGTTGATCGGCCGCCCCTGCAGCGAGCGCGTCTCCTGCGTGGTGAGTGGCCCCTGGTTGTCCAGCGGGCGGCCGGCGCCATCGACCACGCGGCCGAGCAGGGCGTCGCCCACCGGCAGGTGCTTGGCGCGGTCGGCCGCGCGCCGGCGCGGGCCGATGCGCTTGCCCGGCACCAGGCGCGGCACGCCCACCTCCATCGGTAGCACGCGCGCGCCCGGGGCGAGGCCGAAGACGTCGTCGGTCGGCATCATGTAGAGCTTGTCGCCGTTGAAACCCACCACCTCGGCCTCGACCGCACCGCCGCCCGGCACCAGGATGCGGCAGCCCGAGCCGAGCGGCAGCTTGATGCCGGCGGCCTCCATGACGAGGCCGTTGATGCGGGTGAGGCGGCCCGAGATCTCGAGCGGGCTGCTGCTCTCGACCAGGCGGCGACCGTCGGCGAGGAAGTCGCGCCACAGCGTAGCGTGCGGGTTCATGACGGCAGCGCCCCGGCTTCATCCGGCGGCGGGTTCCACTTCGCGCGATCATGGCCGATCGACTCCAGCACCCGCCGCCAGCGTGTCTCGAGCGTGGCGTCCACCTGGGCGCCGACGCCATCGATGCGACAGTCGCCGCGCTGCAGGCGGGCATCCTCCTGCAGGCGGTGGCCGGCGTGGGCGAGCTGGTCGCCGAGGTGCTCGCGCACCAGCGCGAGGTCGTCGGGATGGAGCTGGATGTGGGCGTGGCCCTGCGGCAACTGCAGCAGGGCGCTGCGCACGGTGTCCAGGATGCTCTCCGGGTGCTCCGCGAGCGTCTGTCGCACTATGCGCCGTGCCATCTCGATCGCCAGCGCCATCAGCTCCTCGGCGATCTCGCCGTCGAGCTGGCTCAGCGCCTGTTCCAGGCCGTCGGCCAGCGCGGCGAGGCGGGCAGCCTCGTCCTCGGCGCGGGCCTTGCCCTCGGCATAGCCCTGGGCACGGCCGGCCTCCAGGCCTTCGGCGTAGCCTTCGCGCCGCCCCTCTTCCAGGCCGGTAGCGCGGATCTCCTCATGCAGGCGCTCGAGTTCATCGGCGGTCGGCAGGTGGAAGTCGGCCGGCAGCGAGAGGCCGTCGGCCGCCGCCGCCACAGGGGCCGGCTCGACGGCCGGCGGCGCGGGCGGCGCCGGCGGCGGGCGCGTGCTCTTGCGCGGGCCGGCTTCGTCGTCGAAGTCGGCCGGCTCCCAGCGTCGGTAGGCGCCGACCGCCTGGTGGCGCGAAATGCTCATCGCGGGCTCCGGGCGTCAGCGGGGCGAGCAGTGGCGGGCAGGGGCCGGTCACACGAAACCATCGTCGCCGCCCTTGCCGCCGAGCATCACCTGGCCTTCCTCGGCCAGGCGGCGGACGATCTTGAGGATCTCCTTCTGCTCGGCCTCGACCTCGGACAGGCGGACCGGACCGCGCGCCTCGAGATCCTCGCGCAGCATCTCGGCGGCGCGCGTGGACATGTTCCTGAAGATCTTCTCGCGCAATTCGGGCGGCGCGCCTTTCAAGGCGATGATCAGCGAGTCGGACTGCACCTCGCGCAGGATGGTCTGGATGCCGCGGTCGTCGATGTCGAGCAGGTTCTCGAACACGAACATCTCGTCGAGGATCTTCTGCGCCAGCTCGGGATCGTATTCGCGCACGTTGTCGATCACCGCAGTCTCGTGCGTCGAGCCAACGAAGTTGAGGATCTCGGCGGCGTGGCGCACCCCGCCCATCGCCGCCTTCTTGACCGAGGACGCCCCCGACAGCATGCGGGTGAGCGCGTCGTTGAGCTCCTTCAGCGCCGTCGGCTGCACGCCGTCGAGGGTGGCGATGCGCAGCACCACGTCGTTGCGCAGGCGGTCGTTGAAGTGCTTGAGGATCTCGCCCGCCTGGTCGTATTCGAGGTGTACGAGGATGGTGGCGATGATCTGAGGGTGCTCGTTCTTGATCAGGTCGGCGGCGGTGGCGGCGTCCATCCACTTCAGGCTCTCGATGCCCGCCGTGTCCGAGCCGCTCAACATGCGCGACAGCAGATGACCGGCGCGCTCGTCGCCCAAGGCCTTGGTCAGCATCTCGCGCAACTGGTCCTCGTCGGGCTGGATCAGCGCACCCTTGCCGAAGTGTTCCATCATCTCGATCAGCACCGGCTCCACCGCGCCGCGAGCCTGCGGCGACATGGTCGCCATCTTCATGCTGAGCTTCTGCACCTCGCGCGGGCCGAGCTGCTTGAGCACGCCGGCGGCCTCGTTGGGCCCCAGGGTCAGCAGCAGCAGGGCGGCCTTCTCCAGGCCCTGGTCGGGTGTCGTCACTTGCGGGCCTCCTCATTCACGCCCATCCAGTCCTTGATCAGGCTGGCCACCATCTTCGGATCATTGCGCGCCAGGGTGCGCGCACGCTCGAGCCGCTCTTCGAAGCTTTCCGCCTCGCCGGCGCCGGACAGGGTGACGCGCACCCCTTCCTCGCCTTCTTCGCCTTCCTCGAGCGCCTCGCCCTCGGCGGGCACTTCCTTCGGCGGGAAGGCGGTGCGCAGCAACGGGCGGATCACGCCGAAGTAGGCGAACAGCACCACCAGCAGCACCAGCAGCCAGTTCAGGCCTTCCTTGCCCAGTGCGAGCGCCTCGGGATCCTTCCACAGCGGCGGCTGCGGCTCGGCGGCCTCGACCGCGAAGGCGCTGTTGGCGACGTTGATCGTGTCGCCGCGATCGGCGTTATAGCCTACCGCTTCGCGCACCAGATTGGTAATGCGCGCGATCTCGTCTTCGGTGAGCGCCTCGGTGCTGGGCGTGCCGTCGGCGCCGATGATGCTGCGGTTGTTGAGCACCACCGCCACCGACAGGCGGCGCACCTGACCGATCGCCTGCTTGACGTGCTGGATGTTGCGATCGAGCTCGTAGTTGAGCACCGCGCTGCGATTGCCGGCGAAGAGCCCGGTCTGGCCGTTGGCACCCGGCCCGCCCACCTGCGGCGTGGTGATCGGCGCGGTCGCGGGCACCGGCGGCTGGTTGGTGAGCGCGCCCGGCACGCCCTGGGCGCCGGGGGCCGGGTTGAGCACCTCGTTGGTCTGCTGGCTGCGGATCGCCTGCTCGGGCGAGGGGTTGGGCTTGTAGGTCTCGGCGGTCTGCTCGACCTGGTTGAAATCCACATCGGCCGCCACCTGGGCGCGGAAGTTGTCCTTGCCGACCAGCGGCACGAGGATGTTCTCGATGCGCTGGATGAAACCTTCCTCGAGCGCCTTCACGTAGTTGAGCTGGGTGGGGTCGAGCCCGGCGCGCAGCAGGGGGTCGGAACGCGAGGTCAGCAGTTCGCCGGTCTGGCTGACGATGCTGACGCCCGCTGCCGTCATGCGCGGCACGCTGGACGACACCAGATGCACGATGCCGGCGACCTGGTTGGCGTCGAGGATGCGCCCGGGGCGCAGGTTCACCATCACCGACGCGGTGGGGCGCTGGTCGTCGCGCAGGAAGGCGGTCTGCTTGGGCATCGCCAGATGCACGCGGGCGCTCGCCACCGCGTCGATCGCCTGCACGGTGCGCGACAGCTCGCCCTCGAGTGCGCGCTGGTAATTGACCTGCTCATTGAACTGCGAGATGCCCAGTTTCTGCCCGTCCATCAGTTCGAAGCCGGCCAGCCCGCCCTTGGGCAGACCCTCGGCCGCCAGGCGCAGGCGGGTCTCATGCACCTGCGCCTGCGGCACCAGGATCGCGCTGCCGTTGGCCGACATGCGGTAAGGCACGTTCTGCTGCTGCAGCGCAGCGATGATCTGGCCGCCATCGCGCTCGTCCAGGTTGGAGAACAGCACCGCATAGTCGGGCGCGCGGTTCCACAGCAGCACGCCGACGAGCAAGGCGATCGCCAGCGCCACGCCTGCGGCGGCGGCAATCTTCTGGCGCTGGGTGAGCGCGTTGAGGTTCTGCAGGCCCTGCTGCAGCCGCGATTCGGGGGCGGCTGCGCTGGCGCTGGCCCCGGATGCGAGTTCGGCGGTGTTGTCTGCTGCGGCCATGGTGGCGGTCCTGTTGCGTACGCTTTGACGGATGGAAGGCATTGTCGGCCCGCGTGCGCAAGCCCGATGGGATGAAAAGCGGCATTTTTTGCCGCCTGTTTGCCGGCTACCATAGCGGGGTCCGCAACTACAGTGCCTAGCGTGAAAACGGAAACCGATCCCGGCACGGCTGCCCCATCCCCGGAAAGTGCGCCCGCGCAGGCGGCGCCGCTCGACGCCGCCCAGCTTGCCGAGGCCTTCGCGCTGTTCAGTCGCGCCTCCGAGGAGCTGTCCACCGCCTACAACGCGCTGCAGGGCCAGGTCGGCCAGCTCACCGAGCGCCTGGCGGTGCTGATGGGCGCGTTGCCGGCGGGCGTGCTGGTGGTCGATCACCAGGGCCGGGTGGTGCAGGCCAACCTCGCCGCCGAGCGCCTGTTCGGTGCCGGACTGGCGGGCCGGGCCTGGGCCGAGCTGGCCGCCGTGCTGCAGGGCACCGAGACGCCGGGCGAGTTCGCGCTCGCCGTGGCCGCGGGGGAGGGCGCCGAGCAGGCGCGCCGCGTGGCGGTCTCGGAGTCCGCCCTCGAAGCCGGCGACGAGCGCATCCTGCTGGTGCACGACATCACCGACACCTACCGCATGCGCCTGACCGCCGAGCGCAACGAGCGCCTCGCGGCCATGGGCGAGATGGTGGCCGGGCTCGCCCATCAGCTGCGCACGCCGCTGGCGGCCGCGCTGCTCTACACCGGCAACCTGCGCCAGCCCGAGCTCGATCCGCTGCAGCGCGTCAGCGTGGCCGAACGCGCGCTCGAGCGCCTGCGCTACCTCGAGCGCCTGATCCGCGACATGCTGCTGTTCGCGCGTGGCGACAGCGCCGGTCGCCAGCGCTTCAGGGTGTGCGAGCTGGTGGCCGAACTCGCCCACACGCTCGAGCCCCTGGCGCGCGCCCGCCAGGTCGCCTTCGGCACCGTGTGCAGCTGCGATGCGCTCGAGCTGGTGGGCGACCGCAAGGCGCTCGGTGGCGCGCTGACCAACCTGCTCGAGAACGCCATCCAGGCCTGTGAGGCGGGCGGCCGGGTGGCGTGCGAGGTGGCGCCGCTCGCTGCGGCTGAAAGCGGCATCGGCCTTGCGGCGGTGCGCTTCGCAGTGCGCGACAGCGGCCGCGGGATCGCCCCCGACGTGCAGGCGCGCCTGTTCGAACCCTTCTTCACCACCCGCGCTGAAGGCACCGGCCTCGGTCTGGCCATTGCGCGCGGTGTGGCGCGCGCACACGGCGGCGACATCGCGCTGCGTTCGGCGCCGGGCGAGGGCGCCGAGTTCATGCTCACGCTGCCCCTGCCTGCGGCCTGCGCGCCCGCGGCCGGCGCGCTCAACGGAAACCCCAGTCCATGATCGACACGCTCAACATCCTGGTCGTCGAGGACGACGCCGCGCTGCGCGATGCGGTCTGCTTCACCCTCGAGATGGCGCACCACGGCGTCACCGGCGTCGATGGCGGCCCCGCGGCGCTGGCCGCGCTCGAGCGCCAGAGCTTCAACCTGGTCGTGACCGACCTGCGCATGCAGCCGATGGACGGCCTGCAATTGCTGCACGAGGTGCGCGCGCGCTACCCGCAGCTCCCGGTGCTGCTGATGACCGCCTACGGCGACGTCGACAAGGCCGTGGCGGCGATGCGCGGCGGCGCCTGCGACTTCCTGATGAAGCCCTTCGAGCCCGAGCTGCTGCTCGAGCACGTGCGCCGCTACGCCGCCGTGCCGCCCGCGGCCGAAGACACCATCGCCGAGGACCCGCACACCCGCAACCTGCTCGCGCTCGCCGCGCGCGTGGCCGAGACCGACGCCACCGTGATGTTGTCGGGCGAGTCGGGCACCGGCAAGGAGGTCTTTGCGCGCTACATCCACACCCATTCCGCACGCGCCAGGGGGCCGTTCATCGCCATCAACTGCGCCGCCATCCCCGAGAACCTGCTCGAGGCGACGCTGTTCGGCTATGAGAAGGGGGCCTTCACGGGCGCCCAGAGTGCCCAGCCGGGCAAGTTCGAGCAGGCCCAGGGCGGCACCATCCTGCTCGACGAGATCTCCGAGATGCCGCTCGGCCTGCAGGCCAAGCTGCTGCGCGTGCTGCAGGAGCGCGAGGTCGAGCGCGTCGGCGGCAAGAAGCCGGTGGCGCTCGACATCCGCGTGCTCGCCACCAGCAACCGCGACATGCTGCACGAGGTGGCCGCCGGCCGCTTTCGCGAGGATCTGTACTACCGCCTCAACGTCTTCCCGATCGCCATTCCCGCGCTACGCGAGCGTCCGGGCGACATCCTGCCGCTGGCGCGCCACTTCCTCGCCCGCCACGCCGCACGCCTGCAGCGCCAGGTCCGCTTCGCCCCGGAGACCGAGGCCCTGCTGCCGCGCTACACCTGGCCGGGCAATGTGCGCGAGCTGGAAAACACCATGCACCGCGTGCTGATCCTGACCCAGGGCGACACCGTCACCGCCCAGACCCTGCGCCTGTGCCTGCCGCAATGGAATCCGGAGCTGTCGCCGACCACCCTCGCGCCGCCTGCGTCCGCCCCGCCTGCGGGCAGGGCGGCGGGTAGCGTGGCGCCGCCGGGGGCGGCAATGTTTGCCGCCGAAGCGGCAGGTCTTGCCGCCTCGCCGGCGCCAGGCCGGCCCTCGCACGCCTTCGCGGCCGCCGCGCCACCGCCCGAGCAGCCTGCGCGCCCGGCCAACATGAAGGACCTCGAGCGCGAACACATCCTCGCCACGCTGCGCGAGTTCGGCGGCTCGCGCAAGAAGGCCGTTGAAAAGCTGGGCATTTCCGAGCGCACGTTGCGCTACAAGCTGCAGCAGTACCGTGACGAGGGTTACGAGGTCTGATCCGGGCCGCCGCCGTCCGCGTGCTGGGCAGGCGGTGGCATGCCGTTTGCTCTGCTACACTCACATCACCGCATACCCTGAAGCCGGGGGACAAGCATGGATACCCGTGGAATCGACCAGATGCTGAGCGAACTGCGCTCGGTGTCGCAAGCCGCCCAAGGCAAGGCCGTGTCTCCGGCTTCGCCCAGCGACGCGGCCGCGGGCGGTGTCAACTTCGCCGACGTGCTCAATAACGCCCTCAAGGACGTCAGCGCCGCACAGGGCGAGGCACGCGCGATGGCGCAGAATTTCTCCGCCGGCGACCCCAACGTCAACCTGCAGGACGTCATGGTCAACCTGCAAAAGGCCAGCCTGTCCTTCCAGCAGATGGTGCAGGTGCGCAACCGGCTGGTCACGGCGTATCAGGACATCATGAACATGCCGGTCTGATCCCGGCTCGATGCTGCAACGGTGCCCAGGGCCTCAGATCCCGCCCTTTTCCCTCGCGTTGCGCTCGCGCTCGGTGTTGAAGATGTAGCGCTGGATGCGCGCTTCGGCGTTGCCCGGCAGGTCCACGAACTGCAGGCCGAGGCGCAGCAGTTCGGTGCCGTTGCGTTGCGGCTGGGGGGTGATGTTGCGCACCTCGAGCGTCAGCGCCAGCGGGTCGGTGTCGGGCAGGCGCAGGCGGCAGTCTTCGAGCTTGTCGCCGATCACGAACGCCGCCACGCCGGGCGGCACCACGGTGGCGATGCCGCCGGCGCTGATGTCGATCACCCGGCTGTCCATCTGCACCGGCTCACGTGCGGCATCGTGCGCCTTCAGGCTGACCCCCACTTCGTGCTTGAGCGGCACCTGCAGGCGGTAGGATTCGCGCCGCTGCAGGCGCAGCAACTGCTCGGGCAAGGGCGCGCGCAGGGCAGGGCGGCCGTCCTCGCTGACCTCGGCGAGGCCGTGCAGGGAAAACTGGATGCGGATGCGCTGCAACTGGGTGATGCACAACAGGCGGTCGGCCATCAGCGCACGCCGGTTCGCGGCAGGGTCGGGGCTCACGTCGAGCAACACGGTGTCGTCGTCGAGCCTGATCAGCGCGGTGACGAAGGACTGGCCGCCGCCGCTGTGCGCGGCGATCAGGCAATGCTCGTCGATCAAGGCCTGCAGCAATTGCGCAATCTGGCGCCTGCCGTGAAGCATGTATCTTTCCAGCCCGCCGTCGCGGTCGGTATCAAGCAGCCTTGCCGTGCTCAGGTCTTCCATCGTGTGCGGGGCGTGTCGGAGTGCGTATGGGGCTCGGGGTGGTCGCGTGGCTGCGGGGCGCCGGGGCAGGGTCAGAGCTGGCCGCGTTCGCGCGCGCTGCGCTCGCGCTCGACCCTCAGGATGTAGCGCTGGATCGCGTCCTCCGCGCCGCGCGGCAGGTCGAGGAACTCGCAGCCGGCGCGCAGCATCTCGATGCCGTTGCGGGTGGTGATGCGGAACAGGTTGCGTACCACCAGGCGGGCGGACATGGGGGCGACATCGGGCAACTTCAGCGTGCAGTGGTCGAACTCGGTGCCCTGCTCGAAGCGCACGCCGGTGGGCGGCACCGCAATCGCCACCCCGCCGCCGCTGATGTCAAGAATGCGCAGCTCGGTCTCGCGCTCGCTGCCGTCGGCCTGGGGCAAGCGCACGGCGCAGCTCACGGGGTGGGTGACGGGCGTCTGCAGGCGATAGAAGTCGCGCCGCTGCAGGCGCAACAGCTCGGTCGGCAGCGGCACCCGAAAGCCGGGCATGCCGTCGTCCATGACGAAGCGCTGGCTCTGGAGCAGGAACTCGATGCGCACACGGTCGAGCTGGGTGACGCAGTCGAGCGTCTCGGCGCGTGCGATGCGCTCGTTCTGCTGCGGGTCGGCACTGCCGTCGAGCAGCAGCTCGGTGCCGGCCTCGTCCACCTCGACCAGGGTGCTGAGCACCGACTCGTTGCCCGGTACCAGGCGCGCGCTCACCAGCGCGCGGGCGGCGATGAGGTTCCTGAGGATGGCGTGGATCTCGCGCGCGTCGCGCAGCAGATACTTGGCCTCGTCTTCAGCGTGGATGAGTTCGACGCGGGTGTGTTCGTGTTCGATCGACATGCTCGGGTGCCTGATAGGGCGCTGCGGTGCAGCCCCGCGGTGCAGGCCTGCTTATATCACGAGATGACGCCGACCGTGCGCCCCTGGCCTGTGGCCGGACGGATCAGGGTGGGGGTTCGCCTTCGCCCGCCGTCTCGCCGTCGCCCGCCGGGCGCGGGCGCAGGGATTCCGGGAGCCCACTGGCCATCGGCGGCGCGCCGGCCTCGGCGCCCTGTTCGAGGCGATACAGCCAGGCCAGCAGCTCGGCCACGGCGACATAGAGCTGGGGCGGAATGCGCGCATCGAGGTCGACCTGCATCAGCAGGCTCACCAGCTCGGGTGATTCATGCACGAACACGCCGGCTTCCTGCGCACGCTCGATGATCTCGCGCGCGATCACGCCCTTGCCCTTGGCGACCACGCGCGGTGCGGTCTCGCCGGCGGTGTAGGCGAGCGCGACGGCCTCGTTGCGCAGGGCGGGGCGGGTCTCAGCCATTGGCCGTCCCCCGCGGCTCCACCACCAGGCCGGTGAGCTTGAGGTTCGCCGCCTCGAGGGCGGAGGCGAGCGCGGCGGCGCCCGTGTCGAGCCGGCCGATCGTGGCCGGGTCGTCGGCACGCAGGCGCAGCGCCACGCCGGCCGCGGTCAGGTGGAGCTGGGCCTCGACCCCCCCCAGGCGCGGCAGAGTGAGGCGCAGCGTGGTGTTCCAGCTGGGCTCGGGCTCTGCCTCGCCGCCTTCGCGCTGCGGGTCCTCGATCAGCCAGTCGAAGGGCTGGCCGGGCCAGGCCTGGCCTTGCCACAGGTAGTGCTGCGTCGCCAGCGCATCGAGCTGCTGATGCACGATCGGCATCAGGCGCTCGGGGATGGGTTGGGCGCGCGGGGCGGCGACTTCCTGCACGGCGGTCTGGTTGGCCGCGGCGGTGCGCGAGGTTTCGGCTGCCCCGCCGGCCACTGCGCCCGCTTGCGCCGTTCCGCCGGCAGTTGCCGCGGCGGCGGGGTTGGGGGGGGGCGAGACCGTCGTCGTGGCGGCTGCCGTTGCGCCCTGAGCCCCCGCTGGGGCCGGCGCACCGCCGCCCGGCGCGCGCGGCGCCACCATCTGCTGGCCCTGGGGCTCGCGCAGCAGCGCGGCAGTATCGAGCTTGCCCAGCACCCACTGCGTCTGGTGCGATTCGTAGAACAGCCCGCTCTGGCCCAGCGCCTGGCGCAGCAGCGGCACGAGCTGCGCGCCGCTGGTGGGCGGGGCGTTGAGCAAGGGCTGGTTGGCCGCGAGCGCGGCCGGCTGCGGCGTCGGCTGGCCGGTGAGCAGAAAGCTGATCAGCCGCCCGGTCTGGCTCAGCATCGGCTGCGCCGAGGCGGTGCTGGCGGCGCCGGTATCGACGCCCACCACGCGGGCGAACACCGCGCGCGGCGTCACCTGCGACACCTCCAGCTCGAGCGTGTCGCCCGACTTGGCCGCGGTGTTGAGCGACAGCGTCATCTGCTGCCCGGCAACCAGGGCGCGGAAGGTGCCGTCGGGCAGGGTGCGCTGCAGGGTGGCGAAGAAGCGCTGGCCGGGGACGAGCTCGGGCAGCTGCGCCTGGATCTCGCGCGCGCGCTGCAGGCCCGCGACCGGCGGTTCGGTGTTGAAGAAGCTGGCTTCGTTGAGCAGGCGCAGGCGGGCGGCGAGGTCGGCGGGGATCATCGCAGGTGCTCCATCGGCCCGGGACGTTCAGCCCGCGTGCCGCTTAGGGCGCCAGTGCGCCGTAGGCGTTGCGCACCGCGCGCTCCTGGCGCCCGCCGGCGAGCAGCTTGCGTACGCTGGCGAGAAAGGGGTCGGCGTGAACGCGGATCTCGGCGTCCAGCGCAAGGATGCGCTCGATGCGGCTGCGCAGCGCCTCGGCCTCATCCGGGGCGAGGGCGGTCATCCGGGCCGCGTCCTCGGGCCCGGCCGCGGCCCGAAAGGCCTCGCGCAGCCCCGCCGCCTCGCGCTCGAGGGCGCTGAGCCGCTCCCAGTCATTGGCGCGCGCCGCCTCGGCCATTGCCGTGTAGCGGTCGAGCAGGGTGTCGAGGTCGGCTACGCTGAGCATGATGCAGGCCTTCGCGGTTCAGGCCGCAGCCGGTTTCGCTTGCCCGGCAATGCCTGCCCAGGCTTCGCGCAGCGAGCCGAGCAGCCCGCTCACCTCGTCGAGCGCCGGCTGGCTGTTGTGCAGGTTGGCGTAGAGCAGGCGCTCGCTCATGTAGTCGTAGAGCGCGGCCAGGCGCTGCGCCAGCTCGCCGCCGGCGCTCATGTCGAGGCTGACCTTGAGGCCGTTGATGATGATCTCGATCGCCTTCGAAATTGCCATCCCCTTGCCCGGGATGTCCTTGTTCTGCATCGCGATGCCGGCGGTGCGCACCTGCAGCAGCGCGCCGTCGAACAGCATCAGGATCAGCTTGTGCGGGTCGGCGGTGTTGACGCCGGTTTCGACACCGACCTTGGCATAGGCAGAAGCGCGGTTCTGGAATCCACCGAACATGCTGGGGGCTCTCCCTTCGGGTTCTATCGTTTAGCTGAAGCTCGACAGGCTGGCGAGCTGCTGGGTCAGGTAGTTGCTGGTCTGCGTCATGCTGGCGATGGTCGAGTCCAGCGCGGTGAATTGCGCCATGTAGCGCTTCTGCACGCTTTCCAGCCGTGCCTCGAAGGCTTCGCGCTGCCTGCCGATCGTCTTGATCGAGGCGTTGATGCCCTCGGTGCGGCCGGCGAGCAGGCCGCCGCTGTCAATGAAGTTCTTCAAGCCGTCCGACACCGTCGCCGCCAAGCCCTTGGTGTCGCCGCTGCCGGTGAAGAAGGCTGCCACGTCGCGGCTCGGGTCCTTGAGCGCGGCGTCGAGCTTGGCGCCATCCACCGAGAGTTTGCCGTCCGCAGCAAACGTGATGCCGATGTCGGCGAGCCGGCTGGTCTCGCCCAGACCGGCCAAGGCGCCGCCCACCAGATTGCGAACCTGCGCCTGGATGCTGCGTGCCGTCGAGTCGCCGGTGAGGGTGGCGGCGGCACGCGTCTCGGCGTTGTAGTTGGTGAGGTTCTTCAGCGTGGTCTGGGTGTCGTTGTAGGCCTTGACGAAGGCGTCGATCGCGCTGCGCGCACCGCCGAAGTCCTCGGCCACGCTCAGGCTGCTGGCCGCCTCGGTGGTCTTGGTCAGCGTCAGCGTCACCCCTTCCAGCACGTCGCTGATGGTGTTGCTGCCGCGGGTGACGGTGATGCCGTCCACGTTGATGCGCGCATCCTGCGAGGCCTGCAGCACGTAGCTGGTGTTGCTGCCGGCGGGCACGGTGGGGTTCTCGGGGTCGATGGCCACGCTGGGGTCGTAGGCCAGCCCCGCAGTGCCGCCGATCTGGAAGGCCTGCTCGGCGCCGGTGTTCTTGCCGGTGACGACGAGCTGCTTTGCGGTGCCGTTGTCGATGACGCTGGCGGTGACGCCCAGGTCGCCCTTGTTGATCGCGTCGCGCAGTTCCTCGATGGTGCTGCCGGTGAAGTCGATCGACTTGGCGCCCGCCTCACCCGGAACGAAGCTGCCGCCGTCCATCTTGCCGAAGGTGATGCTGACGGTGGTGGGGGCTTCGGCCGTGCCGGCGTTGGGCACGAAGCTCGTGCTGGCGCCGGTGGCGACGCGCTGCACCTTGGCCAACTGCTCCACCTGCACCGAATAGCTGCCCGCCGCCGCACCGCTCGCGGTGCTGGCAGTAAAGCCGGCGTCGCTGCCCACGGTGGCCTTGGTGGCGGAAAATTTTGCCGCGTCGTTCAGCGCGTTGGCCGCGGTCTGCAGCGCCGACAGGCTGCCCTTGATTTGCCCGAAGGCTGACAGCTTGGCCTGGAAGCTCGCTTCCTTTCTCGCCATCGCGGTCAGCGGCTGGCGCTCGACCGCCATCAGTTGCGAGACCAGGCCGTTGATGTCGAGCCCGGAGCCCAGTCCCGATGCACTCAATGCCATGATCTGCTCCTGTTCTTATGTGTCTGTTGCGGTTGGCTCAGGCTTGCTGCTTGATCAGTAGGCCTTGCAGCTTGTCGATCGCCTTCGAGATCGCCAGCACTTCTTCCGAAGGCATCTGGCGGATCACCTCGTCGGTCTGCGAATCGACGATCTTGACGATGGTGCGGCCGGTATCGTCGTCGATGGAGAAAAGCAGGTTTTGTGCCACGGGTGCGATGGCCTTCTGCACTTCGTCGACGGCCTGCAGCAGGGTTTCACGGTCGGGCACGCCCACTTCGTTGTTGACCGGATCGGGACGGGCGGTGTTCTGCGTGCCGCCGAGTTCGTTGACGCGTGCCGTCTGCGCCTGGGTGTTGCTGCCGCTGCTGCGCTGGCTGCTGGCCGCCGACTGCTGGCTGGCCACGCGCGCCAGTTGCGCGTCCATCGCCGCGTTGGACGATGCGATGCCTTGAATGCTCATGATTCGCCTCCTTCATGGGGCAACGGCGCGGAGCTCCGTGGGAGCTCCGCGCCGAACGCTGGTTACATCAACCGAGTTTAACCGCGGAGCAGCGACAGCACGTTCTGCGGCAGACCGTTCGCCTGGGCCAGCATCGCCGTGCCAGCCTGCTGGAGGATCTGGGCGCGGGTGAGGTTGGCGGTTTCTGTGGCGAAGTCGGCATCGACGATGCGGCCGCGGGATGCGGAGAGGTTCTCGGAGGTCGTTTGCAGGTTAGCGATGGTGGAAGTAAAACGGTTCTGGATCGCGCCAAGATCTGCGCGGCCGGAGTTGATTGCCTCGAGTGCCTTGTCCATCACCGCAATGGCTTGCTGAGAACCAGCAAAATTCGAAATATCAACACCTCCCACGAAAGATGCTGCAGCGGCGGCACTATTAGTTACTGTCGCTCCCGTGAGGTCAGTGGTGAAGTCGCCGTCCTCGCCTGCAACCAGTGACGTGATCGTGACAATGCCAGTCTCTTCATTAAGCGCGGCAACGACACCTGCTTCTGCAGATTTGGCATTAATAGTGCTCACGAGCTTATTGCCAACAGCGTTTTGAGCCGTAAGCTCCGCGGTCGTAGCGTCTAGTGTGTTGTCTGCAACTGCTTCAATCGTGAAGCCCTCGAAGGTGGTGTCGCCAATGGTGAAGTCCGCGACCGTGATCGCATCGTAGCCAACCTTGGTGTCGCCAGCATCAGTGTTTTCAATCGATACGGTTGCCGCAGCAATAGCTGCCGAAGCGAACTGCGCACCACCCAAGGAGTCCGCTTGGGCGTTCGTGATGGAGTCGATAGTAATCAGCTGCCCTGCATTTGCACCTACTTGAAATGCTTGGCCAGAGAAATTTCCGTCCAACAGCTTGGTACCATTAAACTCTGTATTTTTTGCGACACGGTCGATTTCCGCAACAAGCTGGTTTACTTCTTTTTGGAGCGCTTGTCGATCGCTTGTAGAGTTAGTCGCGTTCGAAGATTGAACTGCCAATTCACGAATACGCTGCAAGTTATTCCCTACTTCAACCATCGCACCTTCCGCGGTTTGTGCGAGCGAAATGCCGTCGTTTGCATTCCGTACCGCTTGGTTGATACCGCGAATTTGACCGCTGAAACGCTCCGAAATGGCCAAGCCGGCCGCATCGTCCTTCGCACTGTTGATGCGCAGGCCAGACGACAGGCGCTGGATCGAGGTGCTCAGTGAGCTTTGCGAGGTGGTCAGGTTCCGCTGCGCATTCAGCGAGGCAACGTTGGTGTTGATCGTCTGGGCCATGATGTTTCTCCTGGTAGGTCAGGTTGGTCATACACCCGTATCTGCATCGCTTGCCTTGGCGGGTGCGGAGCGTTTGTTTGTGCTCTTGGTTGCTTTTACGACCCCGGGGTAAAACTCTTTAGCAATTTCCCGCCGGTGCCGCGCGCGTTTCCTGCGCTTGGAGGCTTTTACGGCGTGGGGTGGGGGAACTTGAGGGAAGAAGGAGGCAGGCGCCGGGGGCGCTGTCGGGGTGGGCACGAGGGCGGATGGGGTGCTGGGAGTCGCTGCGTTCTTGAGAGCGGCTGCTTTGGCGGGCGAGCCCGCTCCCACCGGTGAGACGCGCGTGCCGTGACACGACATCGCGTGAGGAAGGCTCGGGACTGCGCTTTGGACGCGCGCCTCTCCCGGCTGCGTCACCATGGCCGGCTCAGCGCTTCAAGTCGCGGTAGACGTTTTCGTGGGGACCGACAGCTTCCAGATAGACCAATCGAACGCCGTCATCGCGGGTGTAGCCCAGCAGGTACAACTGGCCGAGGCAGCGAAACGTGTAGACCCACAATTCGGAGAGATCGCCCTTCTTCTTTTCGCCGATGTCGCGCTCGCTTTCCTGGATTCGCAGCGGGAAGGCGTCCTTGGACATCCTGTTCTTCTGGTGCGTGAGGGAGTGCATCAGCTGCCCAGGTGTGCAGTTACGTCCAGGGGTTCAGCAGGCCTACGTTCGTGGCCTCGAAGTCACCGACGTTTCGCGTGACCACCGTCAGGCCGTGCACCAGGGCAGTGGCCGCGATGAGGGCGTCGCGCTCCGCACGTGGGTCTGGAACATGCAGCCTCGCGCAGCACCGTGCGACTCCGGTATCGACAGGAAGGATTCGTCCGTCAAAAGCCGGCAGCACGTGTTTGTCGAGCCATGCGCGCAGGAGGGCGGCTTGCGCGGCATCTCGCCGCTCGACGAGCAGGATGCCTAGTTCGAGCTCCAGCACGGAAATTGCCGACAGGAACATCGCGCTGGCGGACGTTGCCTCAGCCCAGGCGGCGACCCGCACGTCGGCCTTGCCCGTTCTGGCCTTGCGCAGCTCGGAAACGACGTTGGTATCGAGCAGGTACATCAGGAGAGATCTGCCGGGCGAAAGAGCGGCGCGCTCGCACGCACGGGCTCGAACTCGATGTCCTCGAGGCCGGGCATGGCGAGCAGATCGACGATGCTCGGCTGCTTGGCGATCAAGCTGCGGTAGGACTCGACCGAGAGCAACACGTGGGAAGGACGCCCGCGGTCGGTGATGAAGACGGGGCCTTCGAGCGCGGCTTTCTTGGCGCGCCCGACGTCGTGGTTGAATTCGCGACTCGACAAAGTGGTGTTCATAACAGCATGCTCCGGGCTGTAGGTATGTTTCTACATTCTACTTGGTGGGGTGCCCAACCTGAAGGTTCCATGCACGCTTGCATCACTTAGGGCGCCGGCGGGCAGCGCTCGCCTTGAAGGCCACGACCGCTGGCGGTGTCGCGCGGCGGTCGTGGTGGGGTGAGGCTCGGGCAGGTGTCAGTGATCGGCCGGCGGCGGGCCGAGGACGTCGGTGAGGCTGGCGGCGTCGAGGATGGCGTCCGCCCAGTCCGCGAGGTTTAGTTCGGTGGCTGCGTTGAGCCGGGCTTCAGCCCAGGCGGGGAGTGGGCCGGAAATCGGGGTCAGACCACGATTTCCGGTCCCCAGAAACGTGACGACCACCGGCAGGGGTGCGCGGCGGTCGTGGTGGGGTGAGGCTCGGCAGGCGTCAGTGATCGGGCGGTGGCGGGCCGAGCACATCGACGAGGCTAGCGGCGTCGAGGACGGCGTCGGTCCATTCTGCGAGCGCTTGTTCGCTGGCGGCTTGAAGGCGGGCCTCCGCCCAAGTGGGGAGGGCGCCGAAGCGGCGGGTGAGTTGGCGTGTGAGCACGCCGATCTCGCCTTCGAGACGACCTTCCACGCGGCCTTCCACGCGACCAGCGGCGAGATAGCCCTCGGCCCATTGTTCGATGCGTTGCGACAACATGATGCGTAGCTCCTGCAAGTCATCCAATTCGGGGAGGAGGATGGGGTATTTGCGGTTTTGGATCAAGGCGGCGCGGATCCAGATGGCGACGATGCGGCGCACAGCGGCGTATTCGTCGGAGCGGGTGGCGGCCTCGAGTTCGGTGACAAGGGCTTGGACTGCCTCGGGTGTTTGGGGTTGCTCGAGTTTGAAGATGGCGGCGACGAGGTTCTGCGGTAGCCGGGCCAGCGTCTCGGCGGGGATGGCACCTTCGTCGATGAGCAGGTAGCGCATCTGTGGTTGCAGTGGGGCGAGAAAGGCGGGCGGCTTGGGTAGCAGTTCTGCGAGCGAGACAGGGGCGCGCCAGCGGCGTTCGCCGTTGAACAGCACGATCGGAAGCACCGGCGGGAGCAGGCCGTGCGGGCCGAGCTGCTTGTTGCGGATGAGGTCCTGATAGAGCAGGCCGACGTACACCATCATGCGTAGCGCCATGAAGCGGTCGCTGCGGCTCTGGAACTCGATGAGCAGATAGAGGTAGAGCCACTCCTCGCCGGATTTGACGCGCCAGACGACATCATCGGCGCGGTCGCGCAGGTCTTCGCTGACGTAGTGGCCCTTGACGGGTTCAAGGGTGGTGAAGTCGAGCTTCTGCAGCCAGGGATCGTCGATGAAACCCTGGATGAGGTCGCGGACGATGAGCGGGTTGGAGAAGAGGAGTTTGTAGCCGGTGTCGTGGGATGTGGGCATGAGGGCAGATGCTGATTATGCGAATGGCGTTGTCTGTTTGAATCTTCATCTGCTTGGCATGTTCTGGCAAGGGTTCGGTGAGTGGGGTCGAGGGTCAGGTCTTTCATTTGCTCATCGCCTGCCTTGACGCCTTGGTCTCCCTGAATGTGGTGGCGCATGACCGCGCTGCCTTGATCTCGGCAAGTGCCTCAACCACACTTCGTGTCCCGACCAGCAATCCTTGCACGGAGAGGCCCATGCCGATTCTTTCGGTATTTTTCGGCATCATCGTCCGCATGTGGCACGACGACCATCCGCCGCCGCACATCCATGTCGAATACCAGGGCTTCGAGGCACTTGTTGACGTGCGGACGGGGGAGGTTCGTCAGGGGCGCTTGCCCGGTCGGGCTGCAACCATCGTCAAGGAGTGGTGTCTGCGCCATCAGGACGACTTGCTCCGTAACTGGGAGCATGCCCAGCGTTTCGAGCCAATGGAGCGGATTCGGGGAGCCGACTACGATGATTAAGATTCTTGATGTATCGGTCGCGGGTGATTTCGAGCTGCGCGTCGCTTTCTCCACGGGCGTGGAGGGGCTGTTCGATGGGCGCGCCCTGCTCGCTCGAAGCGGGCCGCTGCTGGAGCCGCTGAGGGACCATGCCTACTTCGCACGCGCCTTCTTGGATGCAGGGGGCTTGTGCTGGCCGAATGGGCTTGAGTTGTCGGCAGCGCGGGTACTCGAGCAATGTCGGGTTCTGCAGGGGGTTTGACGAGAAACAGGGGGCAGACCACGTTTTCCCTACTGTCGCGTTGACTGATGGAACGCAATCAGCCGAGGCGCGAGGGCGCCTTGATGACTCATCGCCCCCGCGGGCGACTCAGCGTCAATACCGATCGGTCGGCAGTAGGGGTTCATCGGCAGCGCGATCGAGTACGGCGAATGCGTCGGCTCTCGCTGTCGTGGCTGCGAGCGACCTGAGCTTCGTCATGTAGAGCATCTGCTCGCGGATCAACAGCCCGTCATGGATCAGTTCGGCGTAGAGGCGGTTCTCGGAGACGCCGAGCTCCTCGGCCACGCGCCGGCCACGGTCGCGCTCCCTTTCCTGGATTCGCAGAGGGAAGGAGTTCTTGGGCATCGTGTTCTCCTAGGGAATCCCTGATCAATTGATATTCTGAGCACGCTCACCCAAGCCAGCCATTCTTGCCGACTTCGATGATAGATTTCTCCGCTTTTACCGCTGCGTTTCGGGGCCTTTTTGGCCCCAAGCGCCCTTTTTCGGGCGCAGCGGGCGGATTTCGCCCATCAACTCATCAAGGCTCGCCTCGCCAGAAAAAGGTTGGTCAATCCGATCAGCGAGAACACCTGCGCGGCGTTCTTCGCGATCCCCTTGTAGCGCACCTTCGTGTAGCCGAACTGGCGCTTGATGACGCGAAACACGTGCTCGACTCGCGCGCGGATCGACGACATCCTGTGGTTGAAGCGCTTGTTTGCCCCGGTCAGCGGATGCTGTTTGCTGGCCTTGAGCGACACGCCCCAGAAGACACCGGCCTTGCGAGCCAGACCCTTGAGCTTGTTGTTCACGTAGCCCTTGTCGCCGAAGACCGCCCGGTCATCCTCACGCACAAGGTGAGGCAATTGGCTGATGTCCGATGCGTTGGCCGGCGTGACCGAAACCGTATGCACAAGTCCGGAATTGACGTCGGCACCGACGTGGACCTTCATGCCGAAGTACCACTGATTGCCTTTCTTCGTCTGATGCATCTCTGGATCGCGCTTCTTGTCCTCGTTTTTCGTCGAGGGCGGGGCGTGGATGATGGTCGCATCGACCATGGTGCCGCCCTTGAGCAGCAAGCCACGTTGTTCGAGCGTGTCGTTGATGATGTTCATCATCTGCGCGGTCAGCCCGTGCTTCTCAAGCAGGTGGCGGAACTTGAGGATCGTCGTCTCGTCGGGCATCGCGTCGTTGGTCAGATCGAGGCCGGCAAAGCGGCGCATCGACTCGATCTCGTAGAGCGCGTCTTCCATCGCCGGATCCGACAGCGCGTACCACTGCTGCATGAAGTAGATCCGCAGCATCGTCGCCAGCGGCATCGGCGGGCGGCCACGACGCCCTGTCGTCGGGTAGTGCGGTTCGATCACCGCCAGCAGCGCGGCCCAAGGCACCACCGTCTCCATCTCGGCGAGGAAGCGCTCCCGGCGAGTCTGTTTCTTCTTCCGGTCGAAGGCCAGCGAGGCGAAGGTTGTTTGCTTCATGGCAGCAGTACGGTTTATGAATTCAGTATTTTACCGGCTCTGAATAGATCAGAGCTTCCCTAGCAGGGCGTTGAAAATCTCACCGTCACCTTCGGTCCCCAGTTGCCCAGGGCAATCGCACCGACTTTGCATAGCTCAAATCAATAAATCGTTAACTTTCATAGCCTTGCGAGACCCCTGTTCACATTGTCATAAATTGTGTAGTTTCCTACCTTTTTGGGCTCCCCATGAAGGCAGGAAACGTCATGCCGCTGACGCAGGTGTTCGTCTCGATTTCCGACCCGCGCAGCGCGCGGCACAAACGCCACGACCTGTCCGAGTTGCTGACGGTGGCGGTGTGCGCGGTGCTGTCGGGTGTCGACGACTTCGTCGACATCGAGCTGTGGGCCAAGGCCAAGATCGACTGGCTGCGAGGCTTCATGAAGCTTGAGCACGGCATCCCGTCTCACGACACGATCGGACGCGTGTTCGGCCTGATCGCGCCGGACGAGTTCGAGTCCGCGTTCCGGCGCTGGGTGGGCATGGTGGTGCCGGCGCTGGCCGGGGATACGGTGGTGGCCATCGATGGGAAGACGAGCAGGCGCTCGGGCGGCAAGGGCAAGACCGACGCCAGTCCGCTGCACCTGGTCAGCGCGTTTGCGGCTGGCATGGGCGTCGTGCTGGGCCAGACGGCGACCGCCGAGAAGTCGAACGAGATCACCGCGATTCCCGAACTGCTCGCCAAGCTGGCGATCGAGGGCTGCGTGGTGACGATCGACGCAATGGGCACCCAGACGAAGATTGCCCGCACGATCCGCGAGCGCAGCGCGCATTACGTGCTGTGTGTGAAGGAGAACCATCCTAACTTGCACGATTCGATCCTGTTCGCCGACATCGATCCGCGAGGGCCGCTGACGCCGAGCTCGACCCATGAGACCACGATCAAGGACCACGGCCGCATCGAAATCCGTCGATGCCGTGCCTACGCCGCGATCGATCGCCTCTACAAGTCCGAGGACTGGCAGGACCTGGCCAGTTTCGCGGTGGTCGAGCGCATTCGCACCGTGGGCGATCACACCAGCACCGAGCGCGTCTTCTACATCAGCAGCCTGCCTGCCGACGCCGAGCGCATCGCTCGGGCCGTACGCAGTCACTGGGAGATCGAGAATCGACTTCACTGGTGTCTGGATGTGCAGTTCAACGAGGATCAGTCACGCGTACGCAGCGGCTATGCCGCCAACAACCTGGCCATCGTTCGCCACATCGTGATGAACCTGCTGCGGCTCAATACGACGCGCAAAGCGAGCATCAAGTCCAAGCGCATGCTGGCGGCGACGATCGACGAGTTTCGCGCCGAGCTACTTGGGGTTATGACATGAAGGTGCAATTGCCCTGCCCAGTTGCCTGGGAAAAAATCGACGCAGAGAAGATCCGTCCCGAGCCGCCCTGATGACGCTTCCAGCCGCTTTTCCCGCCGATTGTGCAACCGCAATTCAGCAGCGCTCCCGTCGCTGCAAAGCCAACGTATTCAACAATCCAATGCCGCAATACGAATGGCGCGCTTGCGCCATCGGATTACGGCGCCAGCAAATTACCCAGCCGCGTCAGGTTGTAGGCGGCGAAATTGAGCAGCGCATGCGCGCGAATCGTTTCCAGCCCGCGCGCCATCAGACGGCGCAGCGTGCCGATGTCCTTCGCCCAGCCGAACGCCTCTTCGATCATCTTTCGACGACGCAGGCTGACTGCATAGCCCTCCGTGGCCTTGAGCGCCACGGGGACGGCACTGCCCTTGGTCTTGGCGGCAACGTGCGCCAGTACGCCCAGCGGCGCGAGCGCAGCGACAAACTCGGCGGTGTCGTAACCCCGGTCGGCGGCCAGGGTCGGCTCGCGCGTCGCGTCGGCCGGCTTCACGGTGCGCTTGACCATCACCAGCGCGGCCTCGCGCTCGGCGGTGCCGGTGGCCTGCGTGGTATGCACATCGACGATCAGCCCGTTGCGGTTCTCCGCCAACGCATGGGTCGTGAAACTCAGGTAGGCGCCTGCGCCGCCTTTGCTGGCCAGCAAGGCCTGCGGGTCGGTGCGCGAGACGTGCGTCTTGTTCGAGCGTTTCTGGCCTCGGAAGTCCACCTCGGGGTTGCGCCCCTGGTCCGGCCCCGGCGGCTCATCGGAGCCGTCGCGCGCCATCAGGCTCTTGTGCGAGGCCCACGCCCGCAGCAGCGAGCCATCGACACTGAAATGCTCGTCCGAGACCAGATCTGCCCACTCGGCAATCGCCACCACGCCACCAAAGAATTCGCGCATCACGCTTTCCTTGAGCAGCCGTTCGCGATTGGCGCTGAACGTCGAGTGGTCCCATACCGGATCGTCCAGCGTCAGGCCGACAAACCAACGGAACATCATGTTGAAGTCGATGTGCTCGACCAGCGCGCGCTCCGAGCGAATGGAAAACAGGCATTGCAGCAACGACGCGCGCAGCAGGCGTTCCGGCGCAATCGAGGGGCGTCCGCCCTCGGCATAGAGCGCATCGAAATGCGGCGACATCGTGCGCAAAACCATATCGGCCAGCGTCTTGATCCGGCGCAACGGATGATCTGGAGCAATTCGATCTTCGATATTGACGTAGCTGAACAGGGCGTTCTGTTTGTGGTCGATGCCGCGCATGGGAATAATTCGTGTCGAAATGCAGACGTAATTATATCAGCCGTAGAGCCCGCGCAGATGCTGGAAAGTGCATTAAATCAACACCCTGCTAGTGTAGTGCTGTGCTCTTGAGGATACTTAATTGACGACTTCCGCTATCATGCTTCATGCATGCGGAGCGGAG
>NZ_JBLQGP010000012.1:0-147774 GCF_047806685.1 Thauera sp. WH-1 | reverse complement strand
CTTGGCACTTACGCCAGACATGCACTGGGCGCTCGATCGTCACCTGATTGCGCCGGACACCGACTTTCGCTGGCGGGGGAGTTCCTCGCTGGATCGCCGCATACCCGACTACCGAGTGCTGACCAAGCTGGAAGGCAAACCGCTGTTTTTGCCGCGCGAGGCGCGGATGTATCCGAAGCGGGAGGCGATTGAGTGGCGGATGGCGATGCTGGTTAGGTAAGTGCGACCCGAGGTCTGGCGGTCGCCGCTCATGAGAAGTGCCGGCGCGACTTCGATAAATGTCAGGGCGCACCAGCTATCGAACTGGGTGCACCGGGTGAGCCTTGGATGTCGGAAAATCCCAATCGAAAAAACGACCACTCAGGAACCCATCTCATGAGCCAGAAGTTCGACACCGCCCTGTCGCTCGCCCTCGAAGCTCACGCGGGCCAGATCCGCAAAGGGACCGAGAACGCTCTTGGCTTGCCATTGCCGTACATCACGCACCCGGTTGCGGTGGCGACTTTGGTTCAACGCTATGGTGGCAGCGAGGACCAGGTAATCGCGGCGCTGCTGCATGACGTCCTCGAAGACGGTGGTCCGCAGTGGGCGGACCCGATCCGCGACGCCTTTGGTGGCCAGATCCTCGATCTCGTGCAGTTCTGTACCGATGGCCTGCCCGATGCCCAGGGGCAGAAAAGCCCCTGGCGTGAGCGGAAGGAGCGCTACCTCGCCCACCTGCGCGCGGCGGAAGGCGACGGCGTTCTCGTCTCTGCCTGCGACAAGCTGGCCAACCTGCAGGCAATCCTGCTTGATCTGACGGAGATCGGCGAGCCGGTATGGACGCGCTTCACGGGAGGCAAGGATGGATCGCTGTGGTACTACGCGGAGTTGGTCGAGGCCTTTGGCGGACGGGTGCCGGCGGCGCTGGAAGCTGCATTGCGGCGCGATCTGGCGGCGGTGCTAGAGCTTGCGGAAGCGAAGAGCCGGGTGGCGTGACCTGTTCGGCAGTGCTGATTGATCGGCGGTAACGATAAATTCTCGAATAGACTGTTTGAAAGGCCAACGTCCGTTAATAAAGTTCGAGTCGCGCAAACAGATTTCGAGGATTCGATGCCCACCATTGGCTACGCAGAACTCATCAGCCGACTCTCTCTGGTCGTCCGACCGCTGGCGAAGCGGGCGGAGATCAGCGGTTCGGTCAATCGGCGAGTGGATTCGGCGGACCGCGTCCTTTTCCCGCGTGGCGTGGCCATCGAGGACACGCTGGTCGGCCATCTCGAGTTTGCCCTGCGCCATGAGGGCGTGAATCTTGAGGTCATCGACGCCCTGTTCGAGCATCTCCTGCCGCAGGACTTGCTGGCCCGGTTGAATGCGGCGCCCAACGGCGCGCACATCCGGCGGGCGTGTCATCTTTGGGAGTGGCTGACGGGACAGGAACTCCCGGCGGAGGCCTTGCCGGCGGGAGGCTACGTCGACCTCTTTCCTGGCGACGATTACGTCACCGCCGGGCAGCCCACCAACGACCGCAAGTTCCGCGTGCGCAACAACGCACTCGGAACGGCCGACTTCTCCCCGGTGGTGCGGCGCGCGGCAGTACCGAGCGCGCCTTCGTTGGCAGAACTCCTCGACAAGGCGCGCGAGACCCTGGCATCCGTGACGGATCCGTCGCTCCATGAGCGCGCGCTGAGCTACCTGTACCTCTCGGAAACCCGCAGCAGCTTCGAGATCGAGCGCGAGCATCCCAGCTCGGACAAGCAGGAGCGCTTCGTTCAACTGCTCCGGCGTGCCGGCGAAACGACGCAGGTCACCGAGGATTGGCTGGTGAGCTTGCAGAACGCTGTCGTGCGCGATGTGTACAGCCAGGAAGTTTCCTATCGGACAAGACAGAACTGGCTGGAGGATGCCACCGGTCGCGTCACCTTCTTCCCGGTGCCGCAGGCCGAGCTCGCGCGTGCGATGCGGGGCTGGGAGGCCTTCATCAACGACGATGACCTCTGTACCGATGTGCTGGTCAAGGCGGCAGCGGCCGCGTTCGGCTTCGTCTACCTGCACCCCTTCATGGACGGCAACGGACGCCTGCACCGGTTTCTCATCCACCACGTGCTGACGCATTCGGGGCTGCTGCCGACCGGGACGGTCGTGCCGGTATCCGCCGTCATCCTGAAGAACATCCCGGCCTACCTCGAGGTGCTTGCGGGATTCTCGCAGCCGGTGACGCGGCTGTGGCGCTACGTGCGTGCCGAGGACGCTCCGCATGTGACTGCGCATCCGGGGAGCAGGGCCTACCGCTTCTTCGACGCCAGCACGGAAGTGGCTTTCCTGCACCGCATGATCCAGCAGGCCGTGGAAGACGAGATTCCCCGCGAACTGGCGTGGCTGAGCGGCTACGATAAGGCCTTCGCACAGCTGGATGCGGAGTTTGATCTGCCCAGGAAGGACCTGTCGGCCTTGATCCGAATGGCGCAGTCGAGCCAGGGGCGGCTCTCTGCGCGGCGGCGAAAGCAGTATTTTCATCTGCCTGCTGATGTGCTGGACCGTGTTGAGGAAGTGGTGCGCGAGTCGTTCGGCCTCAGCGCGAGGGAGGGGGCCGAGGAGGGCTAGTTTTTCGTGCTTTTCGACTCGAGTGCTGCGAAAGCTCGGTGTTGTGAGGCAAATTCGAGTGTCGTGATGATTTTTCGAGTTCGGCGGGTGAGGCGTGTCGGATACGAATAGCGGCTTGTCGGCCAATGATGTCGCTCGAGTCCACTCGGCTATATGCGATAGGAATGACCGGTTGCCGAAATCGCCAATAAAGAGAGTCTTTTGCCTACCGGTCGCGGGATCAGGGCATGACACCGCCCGGTCGCCGTGCGCCGCGTCCGCCAGGCAAAAGACTCTCTTCATTATTGGATAGCTGTTCATAACGGCCAGAATCCGCCGGTCGGGCTGATCCTGTGCGCAAGCAACGCCCGCAATGGGGCGATTGGTTTGGTTCCGCCAGAGCTCGACGGCGCCATTGTCAGCAATGACTTTCCCTCGTTCGAGTTTCGAGACCCGAGTCTATGCGATGCAGCTTTCATGGGGTGGCTGGTTCGCTCCGCGCCCTTTGTTGACCTGTGCAAGGCGGCGAGCGAGGGCACCACGAATCGGGTTCGGATCAAGGAGGAGCGTTTCCTTGCTTAACAGATTGCGCTCCCGCCGTTAGTCGAGCAACAAGCTCTTGTCACCGCTCTGGATGCGCTGGCGGAGAAAACGGGGCGGCTCGATGCGCATCTGGATGCCGCCGAGCGCGATGCTGAGCATCTGTTGGCGCTGCGCTTCCGTGATGCCATCGCTGGTGCTCCGATGCTTACGATGGCGGAGGTCGCCCCTCACGTTCCCCGCCCGGTGACGTTGGACGTCGACACGCGTTACCGCGAGGTCGGTGCGAGATCCTTTGGCAAGGGTTTGTTCTTCAAGCCTGATTTTGATGGGGCTGAAGCAACATGGAAGAAACCTGTCTGGGTAAAGGCCGGCGATCTGGTCCTCAGCAACATCAAGGCATGGGAAGGTGCTATTGCACTCGCGAGCGAGGAGCATGATGGGGGCATCGCGTCCCACCGCTACATAACGTGCGTTCCAGACCCAGCACGCATGATCACAACCTTCCTCGCTTACTACCTGCTGTCCGAGGATGGGCTGGAGCAAGTCGGGCTCGCATCACCGGGCACCGCTGACCGTAACCGCACGCTCAGCTTGGGAAATCTCAGCAAGATAAGAGTGCCGGTGCCGACGTTGGCTACGCAGTCGGCCTTTGTCAGGCTTGAGGCCGAGATAGCAGCGCTCAAAGCCAAGCATGCCGCCATCCGCGAAGCCAACGCCGCACTGCGGCCCGCGACGCTGGAGCGGGTGTTCAGTGCTGCCGAGCCGATCAGCGTCTGACGGTTGCCGGCCGAGATCCGCCACATCCGACCCCGTCCTCAAGAATCACGAAGCGAAACCACGCATGACCACGCAGACCCACCCCAACCCCTCGTCCACCACCTGGTTCGTCGGCGCCAGCTTCGGACACGCTGAGGATCAGACCGCACGCTTCCTCAAGGACGGCATCTGGGAGATGCCTCACCCCGACCGAGAAGGAGCGCGCGCTGGTGCGCGCCATGCAGCCGGGCGAGCGCATCGCCATCAAGGCCGCCTACGTGCGCAAGAACGGGCTGCCGTTCGACAACCGCGGCCATGGCGTCGCGGCCATGGCGTCGCGGTCATGGGCGGTTGCCCAAGTGCCTTCGGTCCAGCGCCCTGATGTCCGGTGCTAGCGGTGGTAGTGGATCTCGGTGATTGTGCCTCTCCAGTACGGCAGTCGGCCTTCCGGCGTGATCCATGCCACTTCGCCCCGAACGGGAATCAGCAGCCCGTCGCGTTGCTGGTAGTCGAACACGCGGCCCTCCCAAGGCGTCGGGATGATCCGATTGCCCACTGTGCGGCCGCGGTCTTCGGCACGGATGGTCTCGATCAGCCCGTCGGCGCCGAAGTGGAAGGTCATGGTCAGCCGTATGTCGCCGTCCACCAGCGTGGCGCGGGCGCTCTGCTCGTCGACCGGCTCCCACTGCATGCCCTGGCTGGGCAGCAGTGCGGTGGGGTACCACGCCGCCTCGGCCATGAAGCGCATCAACTCGCCGCGCGCCACCTCGCCCCGGTCGCGCAGGCGCATCAGGGTGACCAGCCCCGCGAGCGCCGGCTCCAGAATCCCCTCGCCGTCCACATAGGCGTCATGCACGAACACGTCGAGCCCCGGAGCGATCGACACACGGCCGGCCCAAACGAAGCCGGGGCGGCGCGTGACCACACGTTGCCGGGAGGTGAAGGGCTTCCACTGCTCGCACGTCTGGCTCATGTTGAACGAGCCACGGTGGACCACCTCCACGGCCCGGATGATCGGTGCCCCCTTGGGCAAGACCTGCTGCAGATGACGCGCAACCGGCTCCGGCAGCCCCTGCAGCTCCTGGGGGTTGAAACGCTCGACCGCAGCGCGGGATCGGCTGGCTTCCAGCTTGTCCAGCAGCGCACGCGTCTTCGAGGACCAGCACCACCGCCCCAGTCCCCAGAGGGCGATTGCGAGGATGACAACGGCCACCAGGCCGAACAGGAGCCATTTCATGATGGGTGCATCCCCGGTCCGCTCAGCTCGCCACGGCCTCGAGCACCGCCTCCGGGGGGCGCCGTGGGGCGGGCGGAAGGGTTTCCGTGGGGTGTCCCCATCGCATCAGCAACTGGGGGTGATCTACCGTGCCCAGCAGAGCCTGGAGGCGCGTGCGCAGCGTGGCCACTTCGACCGGCTGATTCAGGTAGGACGCTTGCAGCCCGTGGCGGCAGCCCACGAGCAGGGCGCATTGCAGCGCCTGCCCGGCTTGCAGCCAGGACCGGACGTCGTCCCCCGCCGTGGTGAGCACCGTCAGCCAGGGAGAGGCCGTCAGCAGTTGCTGGTCCTTGGCCGCCACGCCACTACCCATGTCGAAGCTGCGTACCACGGCTTGCGCAATCGGGGCGGCCAACGCAGGTACGCTCAGGCCATCGCCGTCGCGTCTGGGATGCATCCACATGGCCAGTTCGCGGCGCCAGCGCGGGTCGTCCCACTGTTCGCGGTCGCCCTCGGCGACCAGCGCGCCGGCCGCCTGCCGCTGCTCGATGTCGAGGGTCAGCAGCCTTGCGCCCTGCGCCGCCACAGACGAAGTGACACTCGCGACGACGTCTGGCGAGACCTCTCGGGCCTCGAAGGCTTTGCGGTAGGTGCGGCGTTGCTCGATGAGCGGGCCTAGGGCAGCAAGGCCCGTGTCGGCCGGATCGGCGGTCAGCTCAACGCGTGCCAGCCAGTCTCCGTCGGCACCATCGGGCAACAGAAGCACTCGCGTGCCCAGACCTGCATCGGCCGAGGCTGCCCGCAGCGCCATCAAGGCGGCTCCGCAACTGACGATGAGCTCCCGGTCGAACGGGTCGTTTACCGGCAGGGCGCGGGTGCGATCCGCCAACAGGTCGATAGCCGAAGTCGTCGCACGAAACCGCCATGGCTGGGTGTTGTGGCTGGAAGGGGCAAGAACGGCCCGTTGAACAAGGGCGCGGATGGCGTCGGCAGCCAGCATGGTGATTTCCCCCTCATCGGTCGAAGCCAGATCGATGCTTCACAGATTATCGAAACCTCATGTCAATCGACAAAGACCCGCGTGTCCATCCATGAGCTTGCGCCCGGTTGCCGTTCGGTATCGACGTGCCCGGTCTGCATTTCAGTCAGGTTCAGCCCGGCAAAGCGGCCCATCGACCCGACTTCGTAGCGCGCATCCGCCATTGCCGGTCGGACGGCGCGTACACTGCCTATAATCGCGCCCGGTCACCACGGTGCGCATAGACCACGCGCCACGTCCGAGAGGAAGGTATTGAGCATGGAAGCGGTGGCAGTCATTGATTTCGAGACCACGGGGCTGTCGCCCGCGCAGGGCGATCGCGCCACGGAGATCGCAGCGGTCATCGTGGAGGACGGTCGTGTGGTCGACCGCTACCAGAGCCTGATGAACGCGGGCGTGCGGATCCCCGCCTACATCGAGGCGCTGACCGGGATCACGAACGCCATGGTCCGCAGCGCACCTTCGGCGGGCGAGGTCATGCGCGACGTCTCCGATTTCATCGGCGACATGCCGATCGTCGCCCACAACGCCTCGTTCGACGCCAAGTTCTGGGATGCGGAGCTCGCGCGCATCCAGCGCAGCAGGAAGCAGGACTTCGTGTGCTCGCTGCTATTGTCCCGACGCCTGCTGCCGCTCGCACCGAGCCACAAGCTGGGCGTCCTGGTCGAGTACGCCAAGCTGCCGGTCGCCGGGCGCTATCACCGCGCGCTGGCCGATGCCGAGATGGCCGCGAGCCTGCTGCTGCGGCTCGCGGATGAACTGCGGCTGCGGCATCAGGTGCCCAGCGTGTCGGTCGATCTGCTGCGCCAGATCCAGCGCGCGTCGAAGGCGCAGCTGCCAAGATGCCTGGCCGCTGCCCGGGGATGCTGATGCGCATGCGACGTGGGGCGCGGACAGGGACTCAGCGATGACGGCCCGCTTCACGCTCGCTCCCGACGAGATCGAGATCACCGCGATCCGGGCCCAGGGTGCGGGCGGCCAGAATGTCAACAAGGTGTCGAGCGCGGTGCATCTGCGCTTCGACATCGCGGCATCGAGCCTGCCCGAGGACATTCGCGCGCGATTGCTCACCCTGCACGACCATCGGATCAGCAAGGAGGGCGTGGTGATCATCAAGGCGCAGACGTTTCGCAGTCTGGAGAAGAACCGCGCCGAGGCGCTGCGCCGGCTGGAAGCGTTGATCGAGCACGCTGCAACACCCGCGAAGGTGCGCCGTGCGACCCGGCCAACCCGAGCGTCGGTCACCCGCAGGCTGGAGGGGAAGGCGAGGCGGGCGTCGATCAAGGCGGTGCGGGGGAGGGTGAGCGATTGAAGCGCGGCGGACGGCGCCGGGGAAATGACCAGATCGACGAATGAGGTTCTCCATGAAATGCATTGCTACCGCATTGGTCAGCCTTGGCCTTTGCCTTTCGAGTGGCCCGGCGCTGGCCAACACGGCTCCGGACGACGTCTCGAGCGGCCGGGCCTCGTTCCTGTTCATCGTCTTGCTGGCCGTTGTGGTGATTCTGATTGGCAAGACTGCGATCGCCATTGCACGAAACAAGATGGAAAGGGAGAACGCGGCCGCGAAGGCACAGGCTGAGCGCCAGGCGCAGAACAGCGAGTCTCAAGCCAGGGAATAGGGCGGGCTGCCGGACTGGCCCTCAGCGCGCGTCAGCGACGACGCGCTTCAGCCAGCCCCCGATGTCGGCGATCTCGGCCATGCACACCGAGTGGGGCATGGCGTAGGTCCGCCATTCGGGCTCGAGGCCGAGCGCCTGCAGTAGCGCCAGCGCCTGCTCCCCGAGTTCGAGCGAGACGACGTCGTCGTGGGTTCCGTGCGCGGCAAAGACCGGAATCTGCCGGTTCGCTTCGGCAAGGTCGTCGGTGATCAGCCTGGCGCTCGGAATGTAACTGGAGAGCGCCATGAGGCCCGCCAGTGGCGTGGGGTGTGTGAGCGCGCTCAGGTAGGCGACGGCGCCGCCTTGCGAGAAGCCCGCGAGGATGACGCGCTCGCTCGGGATGCCGCGCGCCGCTTCGCGCTCGATCAGGTGGCGGACGAAGGCGCGCGATTCGAGCAGGCCGGCTTCGTCGATCTGACGGGCGTTGGGCGCCAGCGAGATGATGTCGTACCAGGCGCGCATCACGTAGCCGCCGTTGCAGGTGACGGGGCGGAAGGGCGCATGCGGGAAGACGAAGCGCAGCGCCAGCCCCGCGGGGAGGCCCAGCTCCGGCACGATCGGCGCAAAGTCGCTGCCGTCGGCGCCCAGGCCGTGCATCCAGATGACCGACCACTGCGGGTTCGGGCCGGTTTCGATTTCGATGGGCGGGGTGTCGGTGGTGAAGGGGGTGTGTTCGGTCATCGTGGTCTCGGCAAGGGCTTCGTTGCGACGTGGGCCGGGGGGCTTTTCCCCAGCCGGTGGGGACAGGTGTGTGGGCGAGCTTGTGGATAAGGGGCGCGGCCCCTTGTCGTTCGTGCGTTTCCGGGGCACGCTCAATTTTGCGGCAGTTCGAGGCAGAGGGGATGCCTGCTGGCGGAAACCCTATAATGCGCCCCCGCCAAGACGATCGCGAAGCCGCCATGCGCCACAACCTGAAGGTCCCGTTTGCCGAGAAGGACCAGGCCAAGAAGCTGGGTGCACGCTGGGATGCCGCGCGCAAGCTCTGGTACGTCGAGGCCGGTCTCGACCTGGCGCCGTTCTCGCGCTGGCAGCCGACACCGCATGAGGCCTCGGCGTCCGCGCCCGTGCCCGGCCCGCGACGCAGCACCGCCACCAAGCCGATGACCGAGGCCAAGGTGCAGGTGGGCAGCCGCTTCGTGGCCCTGCCGCGGGTGTGCGACTGCCTGCCCTGGGAGGACTGCGACAAATGCCGGCTGCAGCAGTGGCCCGAGCCCCAGCCGCGGCGCTGAGCATGCAAGTCTATGTGCGCTCGATCCGCCTGATGAACGTATGCGCACGACACCCGTCCGAGACACCATGAACATCAAGAACCTCAAGACAACGACGTTCGCGCTGCTGCTGGCTGCCGGCGTGCAATCGGCGTGCACGACGACGGCCGACACGGCCAGCAGTGAGCCGCTGCAGTCCGTCCCCACGCTGGATGTGGCGCGCTACATGGGTACCTGGCACGAGATCGCCAAGTACCCCAACCGCTTCCAGCAGCAATGCGTCAGCAATACGCAGGCCGAGTACAGTCTGGCGGGTGAAGGGCGCGTGCAGGTCATCAACCGTTGCCAGGCCAGCGATGGCAGCGTGGTCGAAGCGGTCGGCACGGCGCGCCAGGTGGGTCCGGCCGACTCGTCGCAACTCAAGGTCCGTTTCGCCCCGGCGTGGCTGTCCTGGCTGCCCATGGTGTGGGGCGACTATTGGGTGATCGATCTCGACCCGGCTTACCAGCTGGTCGCAGTGAGTGAGCCGCGGCGCGAGTATCTCTGGGTGTTGTCGAGGACGCCTGCGGTCGACGAGGAGGTCTACCGCCGACTGCTCGCTCGCCTCGAAGCGCGCGGATTCGACCTGCAGCGCCTGCAGCGCAGCCCGCAGGATGCCGACGAGCCGGCCTCGCCCGAATAGGCGGCCGGTCCTTCGCCGCACATCCCAGCCCGGTCAGTCGCCGCCCCCGGTCGCAGGGGCGGCATATTGGCTCAGCTCGCGCGTAAGGCTTCGGCTTTGCGCGCGGCGTACCACAGGCTGGCTGCGACCGAGCAGGCGAGGATGGTGGCGACCACCGACAGCGACACCATGACCGGAATCTTCACCCACTCGACGATCAGCATCTTGGTGCCGATGAAGACCAGGATTGCCGCCAGGCCGTACTTGAGCAGCTCGAAGCGATCACCGAGGTCGGCGAGCAGGAAGTACATCGCGCGCAGGCCAAGGATGGCGAACAGGTTCGAGGTCAGCACGATGAAGGGGTCGGTGGTGATCGCGAAGATCGCCGGGATGCTGTCGACCGCGAAGATCACGTCCGAGATCTCGACCAGCACCAGGGCGAGAAAGAGCGGCGTCATCATGCGCACGCCGTCGCGCATCACGAAGAAGCGCTCGCCCTCGAGCTTCTCGGTGACCGGGTAGTGGTTGCGGATCCAGCGGATGAGCGGGTTCTTCTCGAGGTCCGGGTCGTGCTCGGAGAACCACGCCATCTTGATGCCGGTGACGACCAGGAAGGCGCCGAAGACGTACAGGATCCAGTGGAACTCGCTGATCAGCCAGCTGCCGGCGAAGATCATGATCGTGCGCAGCACGATCGCGCCGACGATGCCGTACAGCAGCACGCGGCGCTGCAGCTCGAGCGGCACCGCGAAGAAACTGAAGATCATCATCCACACGAAGACGTTGTCGACCGCAAGCGACTTCTCGACCAAGTACCCCGTGACGAAGGCGAGGGTCTTCTCGTTGGCCAGCGCGCGCCCCATGCTGCCGTCCAGGTACCACCACAGTCCGCCGGCGAACAGCATTGCCACCGTGACCCAGGCCAGCGACCAGCCTGCGGCCTCCTTCAAGGACACGCGATGCTGCCTGCCGCCACCGACGGCCAACAGGTCCACCAGCAACATCGTTACCACGATGGCGGCAAAGGCCGCCCACAACCACCACGTTCCGATCGATTCCATCGCACGCTCCGCACAAAAGGAAAAAGGGCCTGTTCCCGAAGGACACAGACCCCTACGTGCAGTCGTTGCACGGACCTTGCCCTTGGGCAAGGTCTCGCTTGCAACGGATTCTCTCGTTGCCCCCGGCACCGGGAGAGGGTCTGGCGACCGCTCTGCCGTGATGACGATGCCGGGGCGAAAAAGCTACTCCCCTTGATGGGCGGCGAGTCTATGCCGACCCGTGGCAAAGTCAAGGCCCATGACGGTCATCGCCCTGGCCCGAGGACTCCGAGGGTCTCGATCTTGATGGCTGATGGCCTCACTGCCCGTCGGCTGAGCGATCGGCCAGCGCCGCCCAGCGCAGCCACTGGCCACATGCCGAGCGTACGCCACGCAAGCTCCGATGCCACGGTCCCTCGATGCACACGCCGCGCACCGCGGCCGAGGCGACCTCGACCGTATCCGGCTCGACACCGGGTCGTCGTCGCCCATGCCAGCGGTTGCAGCTGATGCAGCGCTTGTCGCTGACCGCCTGGACTAAGGCCATCGTGCTTTCCTGCTTGGTCACCCTGAATTCCCGTTCGCGCCCGCGTCGCGAGCACCAGCAATGATTCTACTTGGGAGTGCCGCGAAGTTCATTGTGGCACCGCCCGCTGCGCGGGGGCATGTGCGGCGCTTCGGCGCCGATCGGGTGCGCCACGAGAGGGGGGCGCCGGACGCGAACCGCTTGATGCGGCGCTTGCGCCGGAGTGGCGAATCTTCGGTGAATTTTCGGCTGATGCGCCGGACGGACCCGCGTATCATGGATGCCTCTGAAACGAAGTGAGTCTGCGCATGACCATCGAGCTGAGTGAGCGCACCCTGCCAGAACTGGAGGCCATGCTTGCCGAGGTCGAGCGCGAGATCGCGGTGCGCGAGGGACTGGAGACCGAGCCGGTTGACGGCCTGGCGGCCGCGCCGGCGGCGGTCGACGAGCCGCAGGCCGCGCCCGAGGTGGTGCCTGCAGTGGCGCCCCCAGTGGCGCCGATTCGCTTCGTTCATCCCGCCAGCCGCGCCTTGACGTGGAATGGTGAGGGGGCGACGCCCGATTGGATCACGGCTTATCTCGCGCACGGCGGCTCCTGGAGTGCGCTGGAGAATGCAGCGGAAAAACTCGCGCAGAGTCACCATCGCCGCTCATCCTGATCGTGGCGCACGCTGAGTCGGGCTTCTGCCCCGCATCCCCCGGAGCGCGGTGCAGCCTGCGCGATCCGACAAGGACGTGACCATAACCGCAAGCCATGCCGCGCAATCCGCCTGGGTGCGCTGGCGGCGGGCACGCAGTGCCGTCATGGGGGTTCCGTTGCTCGCTTACCTGCAGAGCCTGCGCGACTGACTTGATTGCGCTCGGGCTGATGCAGGTGGCGCGCCGCGGGCCCTAGGCTGCGGGAGTGGCCGTGGCGGTGGCCGCTGTGGCGGGATGCGGGGCGACGACAACCCGGTTACGACCGGCCTGCTTGGCCTGGTACATCGCCATGTCGGCCCGCTTGAGGGCGGCGGTGAGACTCTCGCCGTCGCCCAGTGGGGTGACGCCAGCGCTGAAGGTGATGACCACCTTCTGCTGATCGGCCATGAAGAACTCCCGTGTCAGCTCCCGCTGCAGGCGGACGAGTGCCTGCTGGGCATCGCTGTCGGCCGTCTCGGGGAGCAGGATGACGAACTCTTCGCCGCCGAAGCGGGCGAGCACGTCCTGCGGGCGCAGATGCTGGCGGACGATGCGCGCCAGATGCACGAGGGCGTCGTCGCCGACCTCGTGGCCAAGGGTGTCGTTGAGCTTCTTGAAGTGGTCGATGTCAAGCAGCGCGACAGCCAGACGGCTACCGCGGCGCTGGGCGCGTGCGGCCTCCTTCTGGAACATCTCTTCAAGGCCACGCCGGTTCAGCGCGCCGGTGAGCTGGTCGTGGCGCATGAGGCGGCTGGTTTCCTCGAGCTGAGCCTGCAGGCTGGACACGCGCGACTCGGCTTCTCGCGCCTGTTCGCGGGCCGCGATCAGCTCGCCGCGCGAGCGCTGCGCCTCCTGCTGGATGCTGCGTGTTTCGGCCATGACCTCATCGAGGAGCGGGCCGATCTCGGCGATGTTCCTGGCCTGGGCGATGCGTTGCGCGCAGGTGCCGATGCGGTCGTGGTACGTACCGGTGCTCTCCGAGAAGCGCGCGAGTTGATCGACGAAGCCTGCCAGCATCTCGCGCAGGTGACGCTGCGTCTCGACCAGACTGTGCTTGAGCTGGCCCTGCTTGGAGATGAGTTCGCCGAGTCGCCGCGCGGCATCGTCGATCCTGCGCGGATCGGGCTTGCTATCGACGATCTCGCGCAGCATCTCGACCTGGCCGCTGAGCCATTGGTCGTCGAGCACGAGGTCGTCGATGTTGCGCAGCAACAGGCGCAGCAGTTCGAGCAGGCCGGCGCGCACCTCGGCGTCATCGGCGGCGGTGATCTCGATCTCCCGGGTGAGTTTGCGCAGGCGTTGGCCGATCGGGGGCAAGCTCGTGGCATCCCGACTCACCTCGAGCTCGGCGGCGATCGACCGAGCCTCCGCGCAGAGTTCGGCGTGGTCCGTGAGCAGCGCGGGAATTGCCTGGCGCAGGCTGATGCGCAGCAGATCACGCAGGGAGTCGATCAACTCGACGCTGCTGGCAGTACCGACCATGCGAGCGGTCGCGGTGCCTGCTCGGCTTGCGGCAGGGGGCGCCGACGCCGCGTCTTGTGCTTGGTCGGGTCCAGCGCCGCCGATAGCTGCAAGCTCCACCACGTTTGGCTCCGCGTCGATGCCGGATTGGTTCCAGCCACGCATCAGCCCCTGTAGCCGGGTGTACAGCGTGCTTGCGTCGGAGGCGTTGAGTACGCGGTCAAGCGATTCGCGCTTGCGCGCGGTGGTCCAGCCGGCGTGGCGCGCCTCCCATTGACGCAGCAGGTTGGCGATGACTTCATTCCAGGCGGGTTGCTCGACGGCCTTGAGTCCTTCGACATAGCGCTCGAGCGCGGTCTCGGCAGCCTTCGCCTGGCCGTCCGCTAGCGCCTGCTCGAGCTGGCGCAGCTGACGCTGACGGTCTGCAGTGTCACGCGGCAGTCGGCGCACGAGCTTGCGCAGCAAGGCCGCGGGCGACTCGTCCTCCCTGGCGCCCGAGCCTGCGATCTCGTGATAGAGCTTGCGGTAGTTGTCCGGTGTGGGTGCCACTCGACGCATGGCGAGCTGGCGAAGCGTCTCGCGGGCGATTTCTGAGGGATTGCTGAGCGCGGACATTGCGGACGGGACCTCGAGCAGGAGGGTGCAGGTCTCGCGATTATATAAGGGGCGGCCGCGAGCGGCAGTGCAAGCCTCCAGCCGATATGTCCGCGCATCGGGCGATGAAAAGAGCGCTCACCTCGGTGCGTTCTCGTCGGGCAGGTCATAGCGGTCCGCAACATAGGCGGGCCCCTTCATCACGAAGACGATGAAGGAACCGATCGCGACCGCGACCACGACCGTCCAGTGCAGCACGACCGCAGCAATGACCCAGATGTCGATCATCTGCAATGCACGTGCAGTCTCGACACTGGTGTCGCCCCACCACAGCAGGCGCGCAAGCAGTGAAACAGCCACACAGGCGGCGGTGCCCGCAAGCCCGATCAACGGCAGGCGTCGCAAGATGCACCGCTCGATGCCGGCCGGCTCGCTGCGTGAGTCGGGTAGTCGCTTCCAGCGCTTCTTCATGATGCGCTCCAGGAAAGTGAGCCGACGCGTTGCCATGCGGCGACAGCCGGCGAGAAAGGGCGGCGCCAGACTCCAGGAATGATTGTTGGCAAGGTCCTGCAAGGGGGGCGGGGGTAGAATGTCGGACCAGTCGCGAGGCCTTGCCGCTGTGGATTGCCCTGAGTCATCCAGTGTGCTGGTTGACGCCTGACCTTACTCCAGAGTTCTCGAACCGATGACCGCCGAACACACCTCCTCGCCCACCGCTGATCCGCAAGCAGCGCCGTCCGTCGAAGCCGCCAAACCCGCTCCTCGCCTCGAGCCCCGCGCGATGCTCAAGCGCCTGGAAGCAGAGTGCCCGGTATTTCGGGACTGCAAGCCTTTGGCGCTGAAGATCGACAACAGCATCATCGAGCGCTTTCCCGACTTCGAGCGCAAGACCCTGCGCATCGCGCTGCGTATGCATACTGCTTCCACGCGCTACTTGAAGGCTGTGGAGCGCAACACCCAGCGTTTCGACCTCGACGGTAACCCGGCCGGCGAGGTCACCGACGAGCAGCGGACCCACGCCAGCACGACGCTCAAGGAACGCTTTGCCGCCGTCGCCAAGCAACAGCGCGAAAAGCGCGAAGCCGAGGAGGCCGAACGCCGCAAGCAAGAAAAGCTGCAGCAACTGGTGAGCCGCTTCGGCCGCTGAAGCCGTGGGATCGCCTGGCTGCGTGCCCGAGGCCTGGCGGACACGGGCACAGGCGTGCGCTCGCCGGCAGGGCTTCAGGGGGTGTCGCGCTTGAGCGCTTCCGACCGCGTCAGCCATACGGCGGCACTGGCCGCGATGGCCACCGCAAGGCCACCCCCGACATGGCCGGTGCCAATCATGAGTCCCGCGAGCAGTCCTAGCGCCATCAGGGCACGTGTGTTGATCGATTGCATGTTCCGGTCTCCCGCATTGGTCTTGCTGTTCGATAACTGTATAGAAATACAGCTATCGATGCAAGCCGTGCGGGGCAGTCAGTTCGTCTGGCTTAGGCTATAATCCGCGTCCGTCGCCGGCATAGCTCAGTTGGTAGAGCAGCTGATTTGTAATCAGAAGGTCGTGGGTTCGATTCCTATTGCCGGCACCACCGACCATTGAAGCGACTGTTGAGTCAGAAATCTTTTGCAGTGCAAAAATAATTTGACTTTGGTTCAGTAGTCGCTTATAGTTTCGTTTCTCCGACGCGGGGTGGAGCAGTCTGGCAGCTCGTCGGGCTCATAACCCGAAGGTCGCAGGTTCAAATCCTGCCCCCGCAACCAAACAAAGCAAGAAGGCTCACGCACTCCGTGAGCCTTCTTGCTTTGTGCGTCTGGAAAAAGTGATTGGGCCTCTTCGCATGGCTGGCGCTGCGTCCTTCCCGCGGTGCTGCTGACGGGCTTTGCAGCGGCGAAGTCGGTTGCTAAGGTGAGCGCTGAGGGGGCTTGTAGGAGCCCGCATGGAAGCGCTGATCAGCGGAGGGCGGATGCTGTCGTTGCTGCACTGCGTGACCAAATCTTTCATCCGGCGCAGCTGGGGTTTTCACCCGGTGCGGTCGAGGGGGGCCGGCGCGATGGGGTGGATGCACTTGATGAATGATGGCGCGGGCGCTCTGGCGCTTGGGGTTGTCGGCACATGAGCGCCTTCCCCACGCCGCCTGAGCACGTGACTCGTGCCTTGCGCGAGCGTATCGAGATCGTGCCGTATGACCCCGACTGGCCGCGACGCTTCGAAGAGGAGGTGGCGCGGCTGCGTGCGCTTCTGCCGCCTGAGTCGATTGGCCGAATCGAGCATTTTGGCAGCACGGCCGTGCCCGGGCTTGCGGCGAAGCCGATTGTGGACATGTTGGTGGAAGTGCCGTCGATGAGCGAGGTTGCGCAGCGGATTGCGCCCTTGTTGCAGCAAAGGGGCTATGAGTACTTCTGGCGCCCCAAGGAGCCCGGCCTGCCGGGTATCGCATACGCCTGGTTCATCCGCCGTGGTGAGGGCGGGCGACGCACGCATCACATTCACTGCCTGGAAACGGGCTCGTCCGAGTGGGAGCGCCTGCTGTTCAGGGATTACCTGATCGCGCACCCGGAGGTCGCCGCGGAATACGCCGCGCTGAAACAGCGGATCGCTGCCGAGTTGCCCGACGACCGTGTCGCCTACGCGCAGGCGAAGGGCAACTTCATTGAGCGTGTCATGCGGCTTGCGCGTGCCGCCTGAAACGAGGCCAAGGCGAGGCGCCGGTCGGCGCCCCGCCATTGGGATTATTGAATCACATCCCCTGGTAGATCGGCCCTTCGCCACCTTGCGGCACGACCCAGTTGATGTTCTGGGTCGGGTCCTTGATGTCGCAGGTCTTGCAGTGCACGCAGTTCTGGGCGTTGATCTGCAGCCGCGGCCCGGCGGCTTCCTGCACGATCTCGTACACCCCGGCCGGGCAGTAGCGCTGCTCGGGGGCGTCGTATTTCGCCAGGTTGATCGCGATCGGCGCCGAGGCGTCTTTGAGCTGCAGATGGCAGGGCTGCTCTTCCTCGTGGTTGGTGTTGGACAGGAACACCGACGAGAGGCGATCGAAGGTCAGCACGCCGTCGGGCTTCGGGTAGGCGATCTTCGGACACTCGGCCGCTGGCTTGAGCTGGTCGTGGTCGGCGCTGTTGTGCAGCGTCCACGGCACCTTGCCCTTGAACAGCACCTGGTCGATGCCGAACAGCAGCGAGCCGACCCACAGGCCCTTCTTCATGTAGGGCTTGAAGTTACGCGTCTTGTGCAACTCGGCATGCAGCCAGGAGGCCTGGAAGGCGGCCGGATAGGCGTCGAGCGCATCGCGCTGGCGCGCCTTGCCGAGCGCCTCGAAGGCGGCCTCGGCGGCGAGCATGCCGGACTTGATCGCGGCGTGGCTGCCCTTGATGCGTGCGGCGTTCAGGAAGCCGGCGTCGTCGCCGATCAGCCCGCCGCCCGGGAACACCAGCTTGGGCAGGCTCTGCAGGCCGCCGGCGGCGATCGCGCGGGCGCCGTACTGCAGGCGTTTGCCGCCCTCGAGATACTTGCGGATCTCGGGGTGGGTCTTGTAGCGCTGCATCTCCTCGAAGGGCGACAGATGCGGGTTGGCGTAGTTGAGCCCGACCACGAAGCCCACCGCCACCAGGTTGTCCTCGAGGTGATAGACGAAGCCGCCGCCATAGGTGGCCTTGTCCATCGGCCAGCCGGCGGTGTGCACCACCAGGCCCGGGCGATGCTGCTCGGGCTTCACCTCCCACAGCTCCTTGATGCCGATGCCGTAGGTCTGGGGGTCGGCGCCTTCGCGCAGATTGAACTTCGCTTCGAGCTGCTTGCCCAGGTGGCCGCGGCAGCCCTCGGCGAACAGCGTGTACTTGGCGTGCAGCTCCATGCCCGGCTGGTGGTGCGGGCCGGGTGTGCCGTCACGGGCGAGCCCCATGTCGCCGGTGGCGACGCCCTTCACCGCGCCTGCCTCGTCAAACAGGATCTCGGCGCCGGCGAAGCCCGGATAGACCTCCACGCCCAGCGCCTCGGCCTGCTCGCCGAGCCACTTCACCACGTTCCCGAGGCGCACGATGTAGTTGCCGTGGTTCACGAAGCAGTCGGGCAGCAAGGCATTGGGCGCTTGGCGGGCACCGGTTTCGGACAGAAACAGCACCTTGTCCTCGGTGACTTCGGTGTTGAGCGGCGCGCCGCGTTCCTTCCAGTCGGGGATCAGCTCGGTGAGCGCCTGCGGGTCCATCACCGCGCCCGACAGGATGTGGGCGCCGATCTCGGCGGCCTTCTCGATCAGGCACACCGAAATCTCCTGGCCCTTGTCGGCGGCCAGTTGCTTCAGGCGGATCGCCGCCGCCAGCCCCGCGGGGCCGCCGCCGACGATCAGCACGTCGAATTCCATCGATTCCCTTTCCATCCTGTTCTCCTGTTCCCGGGTGGGAGGCAAAGCCCCCTTTTTTGCGATTGTAGACTTTTGCGTGGAGGCAGACGGGCGCGCGCGGAACGGCTCGCCCGAGCTCTGCACAACATACGGGTGCGTATGTTACATTAGCTCGCCAAACAAACAACAGGAGACTTCGGCATGAAGGAGAAGGCGAAGCTGATTTACACCACCCGCATCCCGGTGCGCTGGGGTGACATGGACGCCTACAACCATGTCAACAACACGGTGTATTTCCGCTATTTCGAGCAGACACGGGTTGAATGGCTCGAACAGGTGGGCAGCCGCGTCAGCCCCGACGAGCCCATCGGGCCGGTCATCATCAACGCCAGTTGCACCTTCCTTGCGCCGGTGAACTATCCTGCCACGGTCGTCATCAAGATGTACGCCGGCGAGCCGGGACGCTCGAGCGTGATGACCTGGTACGAACTATTTGTCGAGGGTGAGGACAAGCTGTATGCCGAGGGCGCGGCGAAGACGGTGTGGATGGACAACCGCAGTGGCAAGTCGGTCCCCATGCCCGATTTTGTGCGTGCCCTGTTCGAGCCGGCTGTGAACTGAATTTCTGTACCAGAACAAGAACGGGACGATCTGCCCGGCAGAGCGCGGATCGTCGATTGATGGAGAGGAGACATCGTGAATTCTGCTGAACAAAGACCCTTGTGGACCCCCTCGCCCGAGCGCATCGCCGGCGCCAACGTGACTGCCTTCCGGCTGGCCGCCGAAAAACGCTGGGGCGCGAACCTGCCCGACTATGACGCGCTGTACGCCTGGTCGGTGGCGCAGCCCGAGCAATTCTGGGTCAGCGTGTGGGAGGGCGACGGCGTCGGCGGGGGTGTCATCGGCCACCGCGGCGAGCGCGTGCTGGTTGACGGCGACAGGATGCCCGGCGCCCAGTGGTTCCCCGACGCCAGGCTCAACTTCGCCCGCAACCTGCTGCGCTCGCGCGACGCGCATGATGCGATCGTGTTCTGGGGCGAGGATCGGGTGTTGAACCGCCTCTCCCACGGGGAGCTGTATCGCGCGGTCGCCCACTTCGTCGCTGCGCTGCGCGAGATGGGGGTGGAGAAAGGCGACCGGATCGCCGCCTACATGCCCAACATGCCCGAGACGGTCATCGCCATGCTCGCCGCGGCGAGCATCGGTGCCATCTTCACCTCGGCCTCGCCCGATTTCGGCGTGCAGGGCGTGCTCGACCGCTTCGGCCAGACCGAGCCCAAGGTGCTGATCGCCTGTGACGGCTACTACTACGGCGGCAAGACCATCGACGTGCTGGGCAAGCTCGGCGACATCGTCAGCCAGCTGCCCTCGGTCAGGCGCGTGGTGGTGGTGCCCTATGTGCATGCCGAGCATGACCTGTCGCACGTGCCGCATGCGCGGATGTACGCCGACTTCATCGCCCCCTTCCACTTCGTCGATGACATCGAGTTTGCCGAGCTGCCCTTCGATCACCCGCTGTACATCATGTATTCCTCGGGCACGACCGGCGTGCCCAAGTGCATCGTGCATTGCGCCGGCGGCGCGCTGCTGCAGCACCTCAAGGAACACAAGCTGCACGGCGACGTGAAGCCGGGCGACCGCGTGTTCTACTTCACCACCTGCGGCTGGATGATGTGGAACTGGCTGGTCTCCGCGCTCGCCGCCGAGGCCACGCTGCTGCTCTACGACGGCTCGCCCTTCGCCGGCGATAACCAGATCCTGTTCGACTACGCCGACGCCGAACACATGACCCACTTCGGCACCTCGGCCAAGTTCATCGACGCTTGCGCCAAGTTCGGGCTCAAGCCGCGCGAGACGCACAAGCTCGACAGCGTGCGCGCGATGATGAGCACCGGCAGCCCGCTGGTGCCCGAAGGCTTCGACTACGTCTATCGCGACATCAAGGCCGACCTGCAGCTGTCGTCGATCTCGGGTGGCACCGACATCATCTCCTGCTTCGTGCTCGGCAGCCCGGTGCTGCCGGTGTGGCGCGGCGAGATTCAGTGCCGCGGCCTGGGCCTGGCGGTGGACGTGTGGGACGATGACGGCCGCCCGGTGCGCGGCGAGAAGGGCGAGCTGGTGTGCAGCAAGCCCTTCCCGGTGATGCCGATCGGCTTCTGGGGCGACGCCGACGGCAGCAAGTACCACGCTGCCTACTTCGATCGCTTCGACAACGTGTGGTGCCACGGCGATTTCTGCGAGATCACCGCCCACGGCGGGCTGATCATCTACGGCCGCTCGGACGCCACGCTCAACCCCGGCGGGGTGCGCATCGGCACGGCCGAGATCTACCGCCAGGTCGAGAAGCTTCATGAAGTCGTCGAGTCGCTGGTGATCGGTCAGGACTGGCCGCCGCAGAACCCCAATGACGTGCGCGTGGTGCTGTTCGTGAAGCTGCGCGAGGGGCTCATGCTCGATGACGAGCTCGTCAAGCGCATCCGTCAGACCATCCGCGACAACACCACGCCGCGCCACGTGCCGGCCAAGGTGCTGCAGGTGGCCGATATCCCGCGCACCAAGAGCGGCAAGATCGTCGAACTCGCGGTGAGAAACGTGGTGCATGGCCGTCCAGTGAAAAACCAGGAGGCACTGGCCAACCCCGAGGCGCTGGCGCATTTCCGCGACCGCGCGGAACTGGCCGGCTGATTAGGAGAACGAGATGCTGATGAACCGTGACAAATCCGCGCTGCTGATCATCGATGTGCAGGCAAAGCTCGCGCCCTTCATCCACGACAATGAAAGGCTTGCCGCCCATTGCGTTTGGCTGGCTCAGGTCGCCGGCCGCGTCGGCGTGCCCGTTGTGGTGACCGAGCACTTCCCGGACAAGATCGGTGCCACGCTGCAGTCGGTGCGCGCGGTCACCGCTGACGCGCAATACGTCAGCAAGCAGTGCTTCTCGGCGCAGGCCGATGGATGCCTCGACGGTACGGCGGTCGAGCAGCGCCGCCAGGTGATCGTGTGCGGGACCGAGGCGCATGTGTGCGTGCAGCAGACCGCGCTCGACCTCCGTTGGGCGGGCAAGGAGGTGTTCGTCGTCGCCGAAGCGTCGGGCTCGCGCGACCCCGCCAACCGCGACCTCGCGTTCGAGCGCATGCGCGGGCATGGGATCGAGATCGTGTCGCGCGAGATGGTGGCCTTCGAGTGGCTGCAGCGCGGCGGCACCGAGCTCTTCCGTGAGGTCAATCGCGACTTCATTCGCTGAGCGCAGCGCGGTGCAGCGATGACGCGGGGCCGGGCTCACACCCGGCCCCGCGTGCCGTTCAGGGCTCGATGGCGATGCCGCGCAGGGCCTCGCCGCGGCCCAGCGCACCGACCATGCGCGCCGCACCGGTGGCGAGGTCGACCCGGTACAGCGTGGGCTGCGGGGCCGCCCGGGTGCTGAAGACGGCGAGCGCGGTATTGGTGACATCCGAGATGTCGAAGTGCGCATCCGCGATGGCATCCACGCCGAGGGCGCCGACCGTGCGGAGCTGGCCGGTGTTGGGCGACACGATCGGCTCTTCGCCCTCGATCGAGCCCTGGCGGACCAGTGTCGCGGCGTTGGCGTCGATGGCGAAGTTGGTCGTCAGCTTTTCGTCTCGGGTGTTGTAGGTGTAGGCCGCCGCGATGATGCGGGGCGCAAGGCTGGCGCCAGCGCCGTCGTCCGCATAGGCAAGGGCGGCGTCGGGCCGAACCCCGTTCGTGTCAGGCGTGGCGTCCACCAGGGCGCCGGTTTGCGGATGGACGCGCAGGTTCTGGCGGCTGTCCGACACGATACGGATGCGGTCGGCGGCCGGGTTGAAGTCGAAGCCGAAACGCTGGCCGTCGAGCGCCAGCGGCGTCTCGCTCACGGGCTTGAGGGTGCCGCTGCCCACATCGACGGTAAAGACGCGCCCGGAGCTGCCGAGCGCGAACATCACGCCATGCGCGACGCGAAAATCGATGCCGAGGATCTGTTCCTCATTCGCAAGTCCGACGAGCTTCACGGAGTGGGTGATTTTTCCCGGTTCGGCGGCGGAAACGGCGATAAGCTCATGCCCGGCAGTAACCGCGAACAGTCTGATCCTGGCCAGCGCGTCGTCCGCGCAGGCCGGAGCGGCGAAGCTGGCGGCCGACAAAGCCAGGGCGGAGAGGCTCGGGCGGTTGAATGAAAGCGGCATCGGGGCTCCTTGGGAACGTGCGGTCGGGGAGGGGGCGGTTGCAGGACGCGACCGCGGCGTGAGCCGCGCAACGATAGAGCAGAGTCCGTACGAGGTGACGTGATCAAGTTGGCATTGCAGTCGAGTCAGTTCTTCCGCCTGTGTGGCGCATTGCTCGGGCTGCTGGCGGCGCACGCGGCCGGCGCGGCCGATGTGCGGGTCAAGGTCGTCGACCCGCAAGGCATGCCCCTCGAGCATGCGGCGGTCGCGCTCAAGCCGCAGGCCGGCGGCGCGCCGGCGCGCTCGCGCGAGGTCGATATCGTGCAGCATGAAAAGCGTTTCTTGCCGCTGATGACGGCGGTGCGGACAGGCACGGCCGTCCGCTTTCCCAATCTCGATACCGTGCGCCATCACGTGTACTCGTTCTCGCCGGCGAAGTCCTTCGAGCTCAAGCTCTACATCGGCACGCCCGCTGCGCCCATCGTCTTCGATACGCCCGGCGTGGTGGTGATGGGCTGCAACATCCACGACACCATGGTCGGTTACGTCGTCGTGTCGGATGCGCCCTGGGTGGGCGTCAGCGATGGCGAGGGCAGTGTGCGTTTCGAGGGCATTCCCGCAGGCGAGTACGAACTCGAGTACTGGCACCCGCGCTGGGTCGGTGCCGTCAATGAGCTCGTCCGCCAGCGTCTGCAGGTGGCGGAGGGGGTGGCGGCGACGCTCCGCCTGGTGATCGGGGAGCGTCCATGATGCGGCTGGGCTTCCGCCGCCTGCAATGGCGCATCGCGGCGTGGACGGCGGCAATCCTGCTGTCGGTGCAGGTCGGCGGCCTGTTCCTGTTCGAGCACATCGGCCGCAGCAGTGCCTTGCAGGAGGTGCGGGCGCAGCTCGACACCGGTGACCGGGTGTTTGCGCGCCTGCTGGACCAGCGCAGCGCGCAGCTCGCTCAGGCGGCGCGCGTGCTGGCGGCGGACTACGGCTTTCGCGAAGCCGTGCTGACGGGCGATCGCGACACCATCGCGTCGGCGCTGGACAATCACGGTTCGCGCATTGGCGCCAGTCTGATGCTCCTGCTCGGCCTCGACGGACAGACCCTGGCGGCCCACCCGGCGCGTCCCGAGGTGCAGTTCGACAGTCTGTCGCGCCTCATCGGCGATGCGCGCGAGCGCGGCAGTGCCACCGGTTTCCAGGCGGTGGACGAGGCCTTGTACCAGCTGGTGGCGGTGCCGGTGATGGCCCCGATGCCGGTGGCCTGGGTGGTGATCGGCTTTGTCGTTGACGAGGCCTTTGCGCAGGACCTCAAGCGACTTACCGGCCTCGATGTCAGTCTGCTGCTGCAGTCCCGGCAGGGCACGCCGGGTCTCGCGGTCAGCACGCTCCCGGTTGCACCGGCGCCGGCGGCCCTGCTGCATGCGGCCGACACCTCGCTGTGGATCGACGAGGTCGAATATGTCGGTTTCCGTCACGTGATCGAGGCGCAGGGCGATGCGACGGTGACGGCCGTACTGCAGCTGTCGCTCGCGCGTGCGCTTGCGCCCTGGGAGCGCCTCTATCGCGAATGGGCGGGGCTGTCGGCGCTCGCCACGCTGGCCATGCTGCTGGCCAGCGTGTGGATGGGGCGCACGATTGCGTCGCCGGTGACTCGTCTGGCCCAGTTTGCACATCGGGTCGAGGCGGGCGAGTATGGCGTCCCGCCCCAGGTGCGCCGGGGGGACGAGCTCGATCAGCTGGCCGACGCCTTCGGCTTGATGACCGAGGCCATCGCCAGCCGCGAGGCGCGCATCTCCGAACTCGCCTTCCGTGACGTTCTCACCGGCTTGCCCAACCGAGTGCATTTCATCGCCCAACTCGAGCGCCTGCTGGCGGCGGCAAAGGAGCCCGACCAGGAGCTTGCGGTGCTTACGCTGGATCTGGATCGATTCAAGCTCATCAACGACACGCTGGGTCATGCCTTCGGCGATCTCGTGCTGCAGGAGGTTGGTCAGCGCCTGCAGAAGGCGGGTGTGCGCAAGCGCGAGGTGGATACTGCGCTGTATGCGCCCGAGAATGCCGCCGCGCGGCTGGGCGGCGACGAGTTCGGGCTGCTCGTGCCGGGCGCGGACGCCTGGGCGGCACGGGTGGTGGCGGAGCGCATCGCCACCGCGCTCGAGCAGCCGATGACCCTGCAAGGGCAAATCGTCGATGTGCGCGCGAGCATCGGCATCGCGCTCTACCCCGCCCACGGCACAGAGGCCGGCGACCTCATGCGTTGTGCCGACGTGGCCATGTACAAGGCCAAGCAGGGCAACAGCGGGGTGAGCGTGTACGACCCGGTCCACCACAGCCGCAACGCAGCCCGGCTTTCGCTGCTGACTGAGCTGTGCCAGGCGGTCGAGGCCGACGAGCTGGTGCTCTATTACCAGCCCAAGTACGCCTTTCGCGCCGCCGAGGCGCTCAGCGTTGAGGCCCTGGTGCGCTGGGTTCACCCGCAGCGCGGCTTCGTGCCGCCGATGGACTTCATCCCCTTTGCGGAGCAGACCGGCTACATCAAGCACATCACCCTTTGGGTGATGGACCGGGCGATCGGCCAGTGCGCCGAGTGGCGTCGCGCTGGGCGCAAGGTTTGCGTCGGACTCAACCTGTCGGCGCGCGATCTGCTGCAGGCCGAGCTCCCCGACCACTTCCGCGTCATGCTCGAACGGCACGGTTGCGATGCGAGCTGGATCACGCTCGAGATCACCGAAAGCGCCGTGCTCGACGATCCGCGCAAGGCGCTGACCAATCTCGAGCGCCTGCGCGCCACCGGCTGTCAGCTGTCGATCGACGACTATGGCACCGGCTATTCCTCGCTGTCCTACGTGCGCCAGATGCCTGTCCAGGAGATGAAGATCGATCGCAGCTTCGTGATGAACCTCATCACCCAGGCCGATGACGAGATCATCGTCCGGTCGACGATCGAGCTGGCGCACAACATGGGGCTGGTGGTGACCGCCGAAGGCGTCGAGACCGAGGCCATCCTGCGTCGTCTGGGCGAGCTGGGATGCGATCTGGCACAGGGCTACTTCATCTCGCGCCCGGTTGCAGCGGACGAGCTGGAGGTCTGGATGGAGCGCTCTCCCTGGGCGCGCGGCGGTGAGCATCTGCTCGTGCGAGGCGAGTCCGTGGCCGTCTGACCTAGGGAAAACGCGGCTTACCCTTCGTCCCGCCTTCGCTTAGCCTCACAGGCTGTTCCACGGCGAGGTGACATCGGCATCCGGCACTCACACCGCTGGATCGGGCCGTTTTGCCGTTTGCCTCGCCGTGTCCAGACCGACACCAAGGAGGCGACATGGATAAGAGGGAGCAAGGTCGACTGGCCGCACAGGTCGATGCGGTGCTTGAGCAGATCGTGGCGCGCCTGCCGGCCGATCAGGCCGCGACCGTGGGGGAGTTTGCCAGGCGCTTCTTCGCGCAGGTCGATCCCGAAGATCTCGAGGATCTGCCGGTTGCCGACCTCTACGGGGCGGTGCTCAGCCAGTGGCATTTCGCTGCGCGCAGGCCCGCGGGCAGCCGCGTGCGCGTCTCCAACCCACGCCTCGACGAATACGGCTGGGAGTGCCCACACACCGTGATCGAGATCATTGGCGAGGACATGCCTTTCCTGGTCGATTCGATCACCATGGAGGTGGCGCGTCAGGGGCTGACCCTGCACCTGATCATCCATCCGGTGATGAACGTGGTGCGTGACGACCAGGGCAATCTGCTTCGCCTGGCCGAACGCGGCGAGCATGCCGAGGGCGTGCGCGCGGAGTCGATCATGCACTTGGAAGTCGATCGGCGCAGCGATCCGGCCGACCTGCAAAGCCTGCAGCAGGGCATCGAACACGTGCTTGCCGACGTGCGTGCGGCGGTCACCGACTGGCCCGCGATGCGTAGTCGCCTGGTCGACATCATCGACGGGCTGGGCAAGGCCCCGGCCGGCGTTGACGGCGCCGAGACCGACGAGGTGCGCGCTTTCCTCGAGTGGCTGGCGAGCGACAACTTCGTGCTGCTCGGCGCCCGCGACTACACACTGGTGAACCGCGAGGAAGGCAACGAGCTCCACGTGGTTCCCGGTTCCGGCCTGGGCCTGCTGCACGGCGAAGGCGAGGAGGGCGCCTCGCGCTCTTTCGCCGCGCTGCCGCCGCAGCTGCGCGCGCAGGCGCACCTGCCCAAGCTGCTTACCCTCACCAAGTCGAATTCGCGCTCGACCGTCCACCGGCCGGGCTACCTCGACTTCATCGGCATCAAATCCTTCGACAGTGAAGGGCGGGTCAATGGCGAGCGCCGCATCATCGGCCTGCTGTCCTCGACCGCCTACAGTGCCAGCCCGCGCCAGATTCCCCTGTTGCGCCGCAAGGTTGACGCCGTGTTCGAGCGCGCGGGCCTGCTGCCGGGGGGGCACGCGGCGAAGGCCCTGATGACCCTGCTCGAACGCTATCCGCGCGACGAGCTTTTCCAGATCCAGCCGGAAGAGCTCTACAGCCACGCGATGGGCATCCTGCGTCTGGGCGAACGCCTGCGCACCCGGCTGTTCGTGCGTTGCGACCCCTTCGCGCGCTTCGTGTCCTGCCTCATCTATGTGCCGCGCGAGCACTACAACACCGACCAGCGCAGGCGCATGCAGGCGGTCCTGGTGGACGCCTTCAACGGCAGCTCGGCCGAGTTCGACGTGCAGTTCTCGGACTCCGCGCTGGCGCGCATCCTGATCACCGTGCGCACACCCGATGGCAACATCCCGCCCTTCGACACGCGTGAACTCGAGCAGCGCCTGATCCGCGCCTCGCGGCGCTGGGAGGACGAGTTGCAGCAGGCCCTCATCGAGCAGTGTGGCGAGGAGCGCGGCTTGGCGCTAATGCGGCGCTACGGTGCGGGCTTTCCGGCCGGTTACCGCGAGGACTACTCGGCGCGCATGGCGGTGTTCGACATCGAGCAGATGGAGGCCCTGGGCGACGCCGAAGCGCTTGGCCTCAACCTCTACGTGCCGCTGGAAGCACCCGCGGGGCGGCTCAACCTGCGCCTGTACCACCTCGACGGTCCGGTGCCGCTGTCGCAGAGCCTGCCCATGCTCGAGCGCATGGGGGTGAAGGTGATGGACGAGCGCCCCTCCGACATCCAGCGCCAGGACGGCCGAACGGTGTGGCTGCACGACTTCGGCCTGCATTTCGCCGGTGCCGAAACCCTGAACATCCATGCCTTGCGGCCCTTGTTCCAGGATTCCTTTCTGCGCGTCTGGCGCGGCGAGGTCGAGAACGACGATTTCAACCGCCTGGTATTGCTTGCAGGGCTGTCCTGGCGCGAGGTGGCGGTGCTTCGCGCCTATGCCAGGTACATGCGGCAGGCGGCGTTCACCTTCAGCCAGGCATACATGGAGCAGACGCTGGCGGCCTATCCGCAACTGGCGCGTGCGCTGTTCGAGCTGTTCCGTGCGCGCTTTGACCCGGCTCTCGAGGACGGGCGCGCGGCCGACTGCGAGGCGCGGGTGGCGGTGATCGAGCAGGGGCTCAACAACGTGGCCAACCTCGACGAGGACCGCATCCTGCGCCAGTTCCTGGCGATGATCCAGGCGACATTGCGCACCAACTGGTTCCAGCGTGACAAGGAGGGCGCGACCAAGTCCTACACCTCGTTCAAGTTCTCGCCGGCGAAGATCCCCAATCTGCCGCAGCCCTTGCCGATGTTCGAGATCTTCGTGTACTCGCCACGGCTCGAGGGCGTGCATCTGCGCGGCGGCAAGGTGGCGCGCGGCGGGCTGCGCTGGTCGGACCGCATGGAGGATTTCCGCACCGAGATCCTCGGCCTGGTGAAGGCGCAGATCGTCAAGAATGCCGTGATCGTGCCGGTCGGTTCGAAGGGCGGCTTCGTGGTCAAGTGCCCGCCGGCCGAGGGCGGGCGCGAGGCCCTGCTCGCGGAAGGCGTGGCCTGCTACCGCAACTTCCTGCGCGGGCTGCTCGATGTCACCGACAACCTGGTGCAGGGCGCGGTGGTGCCGCCTGCCGACGTGGTGCGCCACGACGAGGACGACCCCTATCTGGTGGTGGCCGCCGACAAGGGCACGGCGAGCTTCTCCGACTATGCCAACGAGGTGTCGGCGGAGTACGGCTTCTGGCTCGGCGATGCCTTCGCCTCGGGTGGTTCGGTCGGCTACGACCACAAGAAGATGGGCATTACGGCGCGCGGTGCGTGGGAGGCGGTCAAGCGCCACTTCCGTGAGATGGGCACGAACATCCAGGAAGAGCCGTTCACGGTTGCCGGCATCGGCGACATGTCGGGCGACGTGTTCGGCAACGGCATGCTGTTGTCAAAGCAGATCCGCCTGGTCGCGGCCTTCGATCATCGCCATGTCTTCATCGACCCCGATCCCGATCCGGCACGGGGCTGGCAGGAGCGGGCGCGCCTCTTCGCGCTGCCGCGCTCGAGCTGGGACGACTACGACAGGTCGCTGATCTCGGCCGGCGGCGGCGTGTGGCCGCGCAGCGCGAAGTCGATCCGGCTGTCGCCCGAGGTGTGTGCGGCGCTGGACATCGAGGCCGAGAGCCTGACGCCGACCGAACTGATCCGCGCCATCCTCACCGCACCGCTCGACCTCCTCTACAACGGCGGCATCGGCACCTACATCAAGGCTGCGAGCGAGACCGACGCCGCCGTGGGCGACCGCGCCAACGACGCCGTGCGGGTCAATGGCGCCGACCTGCGCTGCAAGGTGTTCGGCGAGGGCGGCAACCTGGGGGCGACTCAGCTCGGCCGCATCGAGTTCGCACTGAAGGGCGGGCGGGTCAATACCGACGCCATCGACAACTCGGGCGGTGTGGATTGCTCGGACCACGAGGTCAACATCAAGATCCTGCTCGGCGGGGTGGTGGCCGAGGGCGAGCTGACCATGAAGCAGCGCAACCAGCTGCTGGCCGACATGACCGACGAGGTCGCCGCGCTGGTGCTGCGCGACAACTATGCGCAGACGCAGATCCTGTCGATGACGCGCAGTCGCGCTGCGGCCCTGCTCGACGAGCAGGCCGAGTTCATGCGGCGCCTGAGCCATGCCGGGCGGCTCAACCGCAAGCTCGAGTTCCTGCCGATGGACGAGGAGCTGCAGGAGCGCAAGGCCAGCCGCGTCGGACTGGTGACGCCCGAACTGGCGGTGCTGCTCGCCTACAGCAAGATCGAGCTGTACGACGAGGTGCTGGCGTCCAACGTGCCCGAGGACCCGTACATCCGCACCGCCCTCGAGCGTTATTTCCCGGCGCCGCTGCGCGCGCGCTTCGGGGCGCAGATCCAGGCCCACCCGTTGCGGCGCGAGATCATCTCGACCCACGTGGTCAATAGCATGGTCAATCGGGTCGGGCCGACCTTCGTCAGCCGGCTCAAGGGGGAGCTGGGCGCGTCCTCGCCCGACATCGTGCGCGCCTACATGGCTACGCGCGAGGTCTTCGGCCTGGTGGCGCTGTGGCGCGACATCGAAGGGCTGGACAACCAGATTGCCAACGCGGTGCAGACCGAGCTGATCGGCGAGTCCGACCGCCTCGTGCTGCGGGGCACACTGTGGTTCCTGCGTCATCGCCAGTGGCTGGCCGACCTGCAGGCCACGCTCGCGCATTTCTCGCCGGGCGTGGCCGCGCTCGCCGACGGCCTGGCCGACTCGGTCGGCCCGGCCTATCGCGTCGAGCTCGAGCAGGCGATCGCGCATCGGGTGGAGCAGGGCGTGCCGCTGGGGCTGGCGCAACGCGTTGCGGCGCTCGAGGAACTCTATTCCGGTCTCGATCTGGTCGAAGTGTCGGTCGAGAGCGGGCGCGACGAGGCCACCGTAGCGCGGGTCTATTTCGCCCTCGGGGGCGATCTCGACCTGCACTGGCTGGGGCGCCAGATCTCGGGACTGCCGGCCGAGACGCGCTGGCAGGCACTCGCCCGCAGCGCCTTGCGCGGCGAGCTGTCCGCCCTCGCCCGGGCGCTCGCCAGCGACGCCTTGCGGCTGGCGGATGCTGCGACGGGAGTGGATGAGATCCTGTCCGCCTGGCAGGCCAAGAATGCGATCCCGCTCGAGCGCTATCGCCACCTGCTGGCGGAGATCCGGTCCGCCCCGAGCATCGACATGGCGATGCTGTCGGTCGTGTTGCGCGAGTTGCGCGGCATGGGCTGAAGCGGCATCGGCGAGTCGCCGCCGGCGGGTCGCCGGGGATGGCCGATCGGCCGGACTGCTGACGCATGTCCGGCGCTTCGGTTATCATCGCGCTTTCCCGCAGCACATCTCCCATGACCAAATACGTCTTCGTTACCGGCGGTGTCGTGTCCTCCCTGGGCAAGGGCATCGCCGCGGCCTCGCTGGGGGCCATCCTCGAGTCCCGTGGCATCAAGGTCACGCACCTCAAGCTCGACCCCTACATCAACGTCGATCCGGGCACGATGAGCCCGTTCCAGCACGGTGAAGTCTTCGTCACCGAAGACGGTGCGGAAACCGACCTCGACCTCGGCCATTACGAGCGCTTCACCAGCGCCAAGATGAGCAAGCGCAACAACTTCACCACCGGCCAGATCTACGAGTCGGTGCTGAAGAAGGAACGCCGTGGTGAATACCTCGGCAAGACCGTGCAGGTCATCCCGCACATTACCGATGAGATCAAGACTTACGTCCGCCGTGGCGCCGAAGGCGCCGACGTCGCGATCGTAGAGGTCGGCGGCACGGTGGGCGACATCGAGTCGCTGCCCTTCCTCGAGGCCATCCGCCAGATGGGTTTCGAGGAGGGCCGTCACGGCACCTGTTTCATCCACCTCACGCTGCTGCCCTACATTCCGACCGCCGGCGAGCTCAAGACCAAGCCGACCCAGCACTCGGTCAAGGAGCTGCGCGAGATCGGTATCCAGCCCGACATCCTGCTGTGCCGCGCCGACCGTTCGGTGCCAGAGGACGAGCGGCGCAAGATCGCGCTGTTCTGCAACGTGATGCCCGAAGCGGTCATCGAGTGCCTGGACGCCGATTCGATCTACAAGATCCCCGGCCAGTTGCACGACCAGATGCTCGACCAGATCGTCTGCCACAAGCTCGACATCCTCGCCCGTGCGGCCGATCTGTCGGTGTGGGAGAAGCTGATCCATGCGCTGGAGAACCCGAAGCAGACGGTCAACGTCGGCTTCGTCGGCAAGTATGTCGATCTCACCGAGTCCTACAAGTCGCTGATCGAGGCGCTCAACCACGCCGGCATGCACACCGAGTCGAAGGTGAAGATCCACTACATCGACTCCGAGGATATCGAGCGCGACGGCTGTGCCGTGCTGCAGGCCATGGACGCGATCCTGGTGCCGGGCGGCTTCGGCAAGCGCGGCACCGAGGGCAAGATCGCCGCCATCCGTTACGCGCGTGAGAACAAGGTGCCCTACCTGGGGATCTGCCTCGGCATGCAGCTGGCGGTGGTGGAGTTCGCACGCGACGTCGCCGGCATGCAAGACGCGCATTCGACCGAGTTCGAGCGTGACACCCCGTACCCGGTGATCGGCCTGATCACCGAGTGGAAGGACCGCACGGGCAAGATCGAGAAGCGCACCGAAGCGTCCGACCTCGGCGGCACCATGCGCCTTGGTGGCCAGCTCTGCCAGCTCAAGGACGGCACGCTGGCACGCCAGATCTACGGCGCGGCCGAGATCATGGAGCGCCACCGCCACCGCTACGAGGTCAACAACACCTTGCTCGCCAAGCTCGAAGAGAAGGGGCTGGTGGTGTCGGGTCGCGCGCCGGTGACCGATCTGTGCGAGATGGTCGAGCTGCCTGCCGATGTCCATCCCTGGTTCGTCGGCTGCCAGTTCCACCCTGAATTCACCTCCAACCCGCGCAAGGGCCACCCGCTGTTCACCGCCTACGTGAAGGCGGCGATCGCGCGCAAGCAGGCTGCGGCCTGAAGGAGCGAAGCATGAACCTCTGCGGTTTCGAAGTCGGTCTGGACAAGCCGGTTTTCCTGATCTCCGGTCCCTGTGTGGCCGAGTCCGAACAGATGTGCCTGGACATCGCCGGCCAGATGAAGGAGATCTGCGCCGAACTGGGCATTCCCTACATCTTCAAGGCGTCCTACGACAAGGCCAATCGCAGCTCGGGCAAGAGCTTTCGCGGCCATGGCCTGGACGCCGGCCTCAAGATGCTCGAAGCGGTCAAGCGGCAACTCGGCCTGCCGGTGCTGACCGATGTGCACACGATCGAGGAGATCCCCACCGTTGCCTCGGTGGTCGACGTGCTGCAGACGCCGGCCTTTCTGTGTCGCCAGACCGACTTCATCCACGCGGTCGCGGCCAGCGGCAAGCCGGTGAACATCAAGAAGGGCCAGTTCCTCGCCCCGGGCGACATGAAGAACGTCGCCGACAAGGCGAAGGAGGCCAATGGTGGCGCCGACACCATCATGGTGTGCGAGCGCGGCGCCTCCTTCGGTTACAACAATCTCGTCTCCGACATGCGCTCGCTGGCGATCATGCGCAACACGGGCTGCCCGGTGGTGTTCGACGCCACCCACTCGGTGCAGCTGCCGGGCGGGCAGGGCACGGCCTCGGGCGGCCAGCGCGAGTTCGTGCCGGTGCTGGCGCGCGCCGCGGTCGCGGTGGGGGTGGCCGGTCTGTTCATGGAGACCCATCCGGATCCCGCCAAGGCGCTGTCCGACGGGCCCAATGCCTGGCCGCTGCCGAAGATGAAGGCGCTGCTGACCACGCTCAAGGACATCGACACCCTGGTCAAGCGCCAGGGCTTCCTCGAAACCAGCCTTTGAGAACAGATTCGGCGAACGTCCGGTATCGCGCAGGCTGATATGGGCTATCGCCAGACCTCGCGCATGAAGCGAGGTCGATGCGTCAGCATAGACAGGCTGTCGGTCCGCGCGTCCCGCTGATCGATTCGAATCCTCCGTTAAGCAACAGGACTACACATGAGTGCAATCGTTGATGTGATCGCCCGCGAGATTCTCGACTCCCGCGGCAACCCCACCGTCGAAGCCGACGTGCTGCTGGAATCCGGCGTGATGGGCCGCGCGGCGGTGCCGTCGGGCGCCTCCACCGGCTCGCGCGAGGCGATCGAGCTGCGTGACGGCGACAAGTCGCGCTTCCTCGGCAAGGGCGTGCTGCGCGCGGTCGAGAACGTGAACACCGAGATCGCCGAAGCGATCATCGGGCTGGATGCCGAGGAACAGGCCTTCATCGACCGCACCCTGATCGAGCTCGACGGCACCGAGAACAAGTCGCGCCTGGGCGCCAACGCGATGCTGGCGGTGTCGATGGCGGTGGCCAAGGCCGCCGCCGAAGAGGCCGGCCTGCCGCTGTACCGCTATTTTGGCGGCTCCAGCCCGATGGTGATGCCAGTGCCGATGATGAACGTCATCAACGGTGGCGAGCACGCCAACAACAGCCTCGACATCCAGGAATGCATGATCATGCCGGTGAGCATGGGCAGCTTCCGCGAGGCCCTGCGCTGCGGCGCCGAGATCTTCCAGCACCTGAAGAAGATCGTTGACGCCAAGGGCTATCCGACCACCGTCGGTGACGAGGGCGGCTTCGCCCCCAACGTCTCGGGTACCGAGGAAGCGCTCAACCTGATCCAGGAAGCCATCGTCGCCGCCGGCTACGTGCCCGGCCAGGACGTGCTGCTGGCGCTCGACTGCGCCGCCAGCGAGTTCTACAAGGACGGCAAGTACGAACTGAGGGGCGAGGGCCTCTCGCTCACCGCCGAGGGCTTCACCGACTACCTCGAGACCCTGTGCGACAAGTTCCCCATCGTGTCGATCGAGGACGCGATGGCCGAGGGTGACTGGGACGGCTGGAAGATCCTGACCGAGCGCCTGGGCAAGCGTGTGCAGCTTGTGGGCGACGACCTCTTCGTCACCAACACCAACATCCTCGCGCAGGGCATCGAGCAGGGCGTGGCCAACTCGATCCTGATCAAGATCAACCAGATCGGCACTCTGACCGAGACCTTTGCTGCCGTCGAGATGGCCAAGCTCGCCGGCTATACCGCAGTGATCTCGCACCGCTCGGGCGAGACCGACGACTCGACCATCGCGGACATCGCCGTGGGCCTGCGCGCGATGCAGATCAAGACCGGCTCGCTGAGCCGCTCCGACCGCATCTCGAAGTACAACCAGCTGCTGCGCATCGAGGAAGATTTGGGCGACACCGCCTTCTATCCGGGCAAGCGCGCGTTCTACAACCTGCGCTGAGCAGGAAGCGTGACGAGGCCGGCGGCCAACACCGCCGGCCTCGTCGTGTTTGCCCCAGCCGCTGCCGGGCCGATGCAGCGGAGATCCGCCCCCTACCGTCCGCACTGCCGGCCGCGAACCCGAACCCGACCTCCAATCCATGCGCTGGCCGATCCTCATCCTGACCGCACTCGTCGTGCTGCTTCAATACCCGCTGTGGTTGGGCAAGGGGGGCTGGCTGCAGGTGTGGGAAGTCGACCGCCAGTTGCACACCCAGCGCGCCGAGAACCTGCGCCTCGAGGAGCGTAATGCCAGCCTGGAGGCCGAGGTGAATGACCTCAAGTCGGGCAATGAGGCCATCGAGGAGCGTGCCCGCTTTGAACTGGGCCTGACGAAGCCGGGGGAAATCTACGTCCAGATCCCGCAGCGCTGATGGGGCCGCGTGGCGTGCTCGTGGCCGCGCGCTCAGCAGGCGCCCGAGGTGCAGTCCTTCACCGCGGCGAGGCTGTCGCGTGCCGCAAGCAGCGTACGCGCGCCATCGATGCGGGTGGCGAAGTAGCGGTTGTCGAGGCGCTCGACCCTGACCCGGCCGCGGCTTGACGGCGCATGGACGAAGCGGCCGTCGCCGATGTAGACACCCATGTGCGAATGGCGACGCTTGAGCGTGTTGAAGAACACGAGGTCGCCCGGCTGCAGCTCGGCCACCGCGATCGGCCGCGTGCGGTCGGCAATCTGCGCCGCGTTGTGCGGCAGGCTGCGGCCGCTGATGTTCTCGACGATGTAGGCCACCATGCCGCTGCAATCCAGACCGGCTTCGGGGTTGCGGCCACCGAAGCGGTAGCCGGTGTCGAGCAGGCCGAGCGCGAACAGCACCATCTCGCGCGCCTGCGTTTCTTCTTCGAGGGTGAAGTAGGGGCCGGCCATGGGGCTGGCCGGCGGTGGCGCCGGCCGCACGGCCGATGGCGCAGGCGTGGGTGTCGAGCTGCAGCCTGCCAGCAGGGCGAGGGCGAGCAGGCTGGCGGCCAGAACGGGCGCGGCGGGCGCGCAGCGATGCATGGCGTTGCGGTGCGACGTCGTCATGGCCGCAACGATAAGCCAGTCCGGCCTTGCCGGTCCAGTCTGCAGGCGCTACGGCATGCTCGAAACGCTCAGTCGAGCAGCTCGATGCGTCCGTTGACATGCACGGACACCATGCTTTCGCCGCCCTCCAGCGGTGCCGGGGCCGCCTCGGCCACCATGGCGGTCGCACGCATGCGCGGCATGATCGGCGGTTGCATTCCGCTGTCTCCCACCGACAGGCTGGCGATGCGATAGCGCTTGCCGAAGCTGCCGGCAATCAGGGCCGCGCGGCGCTCGAAGGCGCGCAATGCCGCGACGGTCGCCTCGTCGAGGGCGGCGCGACGGGTTTCCGGCGCCGGCTGCATGACGATCTGGGACAGCGCGAGGCTGGCCTGCAGGGTGCCGACCAGTTCGGACATCGCTGCCAGGTTGCCGCTCTCGAGCTGGATCTCCGAGCGCATGCGCCAGGATTCGATGCGGCCCTGGCCATCCTTTGCATAGACTGGCCAGGTCGAGGTGTTGCCCGATTGCGCCTTGATGTCGGTGTGTGCGCTCGCCGTCTGCAGCGCGGCCGCGATGTGCCGATTCACCTCGCGCGCCACCGCAGCCGGGTTGGGTCCATGGTGCTCGGCGTAGAGCACAGCAACCGCCAGGTCATTGGTCGCGGCCTGGCTGGCTTCGGCGGAGAAGTCAACCGTCTGCGGGCGCGCGGTGGAGTCGTCCTCGGCGGCCATGGCTGGGGCGCCGAAGGCCAGCGCGGCAGCGAGCAGCAGGGCAGGGGAAAGCGGGCGCAAGCGATACATTTCAACGATCTCCGAAACGAGGGGCAGACGAGGGGGGCGCATGCCCACCGTGGGCGCTGCGTGAGGTGCTGACTCCCGCTCATCCTGGCAGCTTCCGCGCCGCGCCGCGGCGCGAAGGCGTTTCAGCGTGTCTCGGCCGCGATGACGCTGGCCGGGTCGATCGCGCACAACTCGTCGGCATACAAGCGGGCGTTGTCGACGTAGTGCTGGGCGTTCCACTTAAGGTGCTCGATCTCGTCATCGGTGAGGGTGCGGATCACGCGGCCGGGCGAGCCCACCACGAGCGAGCGGTCGGGAATGACCTTGCCTTCGGGAATCAGCGCATTGGCGCCGATGATGCAGTGGCGCCCAATCACGGCGTTGTTGAGGATCACTGCGTTGATGCCGATCAGCGAACCATCGCCGATCGTGCAGCCATGCAGCATCGCCATGTGGCCGACGGTGACGCCGCTGCCGATGGTGAGCGGCACGCCGTCGTCGTTATGCAGCACCGAGCCGTCCTGGATGTTGGTGTCGTCACCGATGGTGATCGGGTCGTTGTCGCCGCGCATCACCACGTTGTACCAGATGCTGACGTTGCGGCCCGCGGTCACGGAGCCGATCACGGTTGCATTGTGCGCGATCCAGCTGCCGGCGCCGAAGCGGGGTCTGCGGTCGCCAAGGGCATAGATGCTCATGCTTGTTCTCGCTATGGATGTCTCTTGCCGGATGCTCACGGCTGTCGGGGGGCGCATGATAGCAATTGCACTGCAGCATGCAAACACTGGATCTGCAGCGATGTCGCTGATCCGACGGGGATTTTGCGCCTCATCACCCCGGTGCTACGATGCTCGCCGCAACCGGAAAACCTTCATGCTCAGCTACCGCCACGCCTTCCACGCCGGCAATCATGCCGATGTACTCAAACACCTGGTCCTGCTCGAACTCCTTGGCTACTACAACCGCAAGGAGAAGCCGTGGTACTACATCGACACCCACGCCGGTGCCGGCTGCTATGCCCTGCACAGCGAGCAGGCCGACAAGACCGCCGAGTTCGCCGAAGGCATCGCGCGGCTGTGGGGCTGCGACGACCCGCCCGCGCCGATTGCGGCCTATCTCGCCGCGGTGCGCCAGTTCAACCCGCACGGCCGGCTGCTCTTCTACCCCGGTTCGCCGGCGCTGGCGATGACGCAGGCACGCGCGCAGGACCGTCTGCGCCTGTTCGAGCTGCACCCGGCCGACTTCGAGTCGCTGCAGCGCACCTTCAACACCGAACAGGAGCGCGTACAGGTGCGTCGTGCCGACGGCTTCGGCGCGCTCAAGGGCTTGCTGCCGCCGCCTTCGCGGCGCGCGGTGGTGCTGCTCGATCCGCCCTACGAGCTCAAGGAGGATTACCGTCGCGTGGTCGATACCCTGCGCGACGCGATGCGGCGCTTCCCCAACGGCACGTTTGCCGTGTGGTACCCGATGCTGGCGCGCGCCGATGCGCGCGCACTGCCCGAGCGTCTGGCCGAACTCGGTGCGGAGAGCTGGCTGGACGTCCGCCTCGCGGTGCGGCAACCCGCCCGGGACGGCTTCGGCATGTTCGGTAGCGGCCTCTATGTGGTCAATCCGCCCTGGGTGCTGCCGCAGCGCCTCGAGCTCGCGCTGCTCTGGCTGGTGGAGCGTCTCGGCGTCGAGCCGGGCGCGGGTTTCGACCTGGAGCACCACATCGAATGACGACGCCTCCCGCCACCGATGATGCGCTCATCGAATTGCGCACTGCGCTGCGCCGCTTTGCCGCCGAACGCGAGTGGGACGTCTTTCATACCCCCAAGAACCTTGCCATGGCGCTGGCCGGCGAGGCGGGCGAGGTGATCGAGCACTTCCAGTGGCTGAGCGCCGAGCAGTCGGCGGCGCTGCCACCCGACACGCGCGAGGCCGTTGCCCTTGAACTGGCCGACGTGCTGCTCTACCTGGTGCGGCTTGCCGACAAGCTCGATGTCGACCTGGCCGAAGCCGCGCGGCGCAAGATGGACATCAACGCCAAGCGCTATCCGGTCGAACTGGCCCGCGGGCGTGCGTTGAAGTATCAACAGCTCTAGCCTCGCATGCGCACGCTTGCCAGGGCGGCGGCATCGGCCCCGGCCCCGTCAGCGCCGACCCTCAGCGCGGAATTCATTGGCCCATCACATGTTCGGATTGGGCGGCCGCAATTTTTCTGAAACAATACGCGCTTTCGCATTTACCGGACGTCCAACGTGGACCTGCAGCACATCAGCGATATCGAACGCGCGGCGCACCAGGGGCGGGGCGAGGTCTTCCGCCTCGGCATGGGCGTGCTCTTCATCGTCGGGGTCATGTTCTACTCGGCGCTGCGCGGTTCGGGCGAGGGCAGCCTGACCCTCGTGATGGCCGCGATGATCGGCGGCTACATGGCGATGAACATCGGCGCGAACGACGTCGCCAACAACGTCGGCCCGGCCGTCGGCTCGAAGGCGCTGACGCTGGCGGGGGCGCTGGTGATCGCAGCAATCTTCGAGGCGGCCGGTGCACTGATCGCCGGTGGCGAGGTGATCAGCACGATCCGCGGCGGCATCATCGACCCGTCGCTGCTGCCCGACTCCAACACCTTCGTGTGGGTCATGCTCGCCGCCCTGCTGGCAGGTGCGCTGTGGCTCAACATCGCCACCGCGGTGGGGGCGCCGGTGTCAACCACGCATTCGATCGTCGGTGCGGTGCTCGGCGCCGGCATGGCGGCGGCGGGGCCGGGCATCGTGGCCTGGGGCACGATGAGCAGTATCGCGGCCAGTTGGGTCATCTCGCCGCTGCTCGGCGGCCTGTTCGCCGCCGGCTTCCTCTATCTGGTCAAGCGCAGCATCACCTACCAGGTCGACATGGCCGAGGCGGCGCGCCGCATGGTGCCGGTGCTGGTGGGGTTCATGGCGTGGACCTTCGCCACCTACCTGATCCTCAAGGGCCTGAACAAGGTGTGGAAGGTCGGCTTTACCGGTGCCGTGCTGTACGGGCTGGCGGTCGGTGTGGTGACCTTCTTGCTGGTGCGCAGGGTCCTGCGCGGGCGCAGCGGCATCGTTGCCAACACCAAGCAGAGTGTGAACAAGCTGTTTACCGTGCCGCTGATCTTCGCCGCGGCCCTGTTGAGCTTCGCCCACGGCTCGAATGACGTCGCCAACGCGGTCGGACCGCTGGCGGCGATCGTCGATGTCGTCACTTCGGGCGGCGAGTTCCACAGGGACGCGCCGATTCCGACCTGGGTGATGATGGTAGGCGCGATCGGCATCGCGCTTGGCCTGGCCCTGTTCGGGCCCAAGGTCATCCGTACGGTGGGCTCCGAGATCACCGAACTCGACCAGATGCGTGCCTACTGCATCGCGATGGCGGCGACCATCACCGTCATCATCGCCAGCCAGCTCGGGCTGCCAGTGAGCTCGACGCACATCGCGGTCGGTGGCGTGTTCGGCGTCGGCTTCCTGCGCGAGTACCTCAAGAGCAACTACGACCGCATGCTGTCCGAGATCAAGGCCCATCACCCCGAGGGCGATCTCGCCGCAATCGAGGCCTTCGTGGCCCGCTTCGAGAAGGCCTCGGTCGAGGAAAAGGGTGCGATGCTGAGGGATCTCAAGGAGCGCTCGAAGAAGGCCCAGGATCCGGCGCATTTCTCCAAGGTTGAGCGCAAGGGGCTGAAGAAGGTCTATCGGCGCGAGCTCGTCAAGCGCTCGCAACTGATGCGCATCGCCGCCGCGTGGATCATCACGGTGCCGGCTTCCGCGCTGATGGCCGCCATCCTGTACTTCACCATCCGCGGCATGATGCTGCAGTGATCGGCAGCGGCGCAGGCCCGGTGGGCGGCACATGACACTGGCGGAACTCGTCGTACTGGTGCTGCTTGCGGGGGGCGTGTGGTTCTGGTTCGACAGCCTGAAGGCGCGCGAGGCCGGGATCGAGGCCGCGCGCCGGGCCTGCCTGCGTGAAGGCGTGCAGTTTCTCGACGAGACCGTGGTTGGCCGCGGTCTGCGGCTCGCGCGCGACGAGCGCGGGCATGCGGTGCTGCGGCGGGCCTTCGAGTTCGAGTATTCGTCGAGCGGTGATGATCGCTACCCGGGCGCAGTGGTGCTCGAGGGCCGCGAGGTGATCCTGGTCGATGTCAGCGCCCACCGGCTGGCCCGGCGCGCCGTGGTGATCAACCTGCACTGAACGCCGTGCACCGGCGGCGTCAGCTGCGTCGGCTGTCGATGGCGCGCAGGAACTCGTTGCGCGCCTGTTCCGAGCGCTCGAATTCGCCGGCAAAGGCTTGCGTGATCACGCGCTCGTCGCCGCGCCTGTCCTCGCCCAGCAGCAGGCACAGCTGCTCGGCCTCGATCACGCAGGCCGCACCCGCCGCACGGCCGTGGGTCATGAGCGCATCGGCAATGTCGCGCGTCATCCATTCCTGGTAGGTGAAGCGGTGCCCGATCGCATCGACCAGGCGGGCGATGCGGCCAAAGCCGTGCAGGCGGCCGCCGGGCAGGTAGGCGACGTGGGCGACGCCGCGGAAGGGGACCAGGTGGTGGGGGCACACGCCATGCACCGCGATGCCGCGCACGACGACCATGTCGCGCCGCGCGTCCTCGAAGCCCTCGCCAAGCACGGCGGCCGGGTCGAGATCGTAGCCGCCCAGCAGGCGGCGCTGCCAGAGCTCACGCACGCGCATGGCGGTGCGGCCGGTGTGCGAGGTGTCGGGGGCGATGCCGCAGGCCTTGAGCAGATCGGTGACGGCCTGCTCGAAGGCCACCGGGTCGAAGTCGCCGCTGCGTGCGATGCCGATGGTGCCCGGTGGTGGCGCAGCGGGATGGTCGTGGTCGTGGGGGTTCATGCCGGGTTCCGCAGCGATGCCTGCTTGCATCAGAGCCCCGATGATACGCGCAAGCCGCCGCGCGCTGTGTTCAGGCGATGAACACCGGGTCGGAAAACACCAGCGTCCCGTCCTTGCGCATCATCAGGTTGTTGGCGTTGAGGATGTCGGGCAGCACCTGGTAGTCCTCGACGAAGTCCGACAGCGCCTTGATGGCCTGCTGCAGGCTATCGCTCGCCGAGAGCGGGTTGACCGTCATGTGATAGAGGGCGATACGGCCCATGTCGGCGCCGAGCCGGCTCCATTGTTCGCACGCTGACCAGTAGAACTCGATCAGGCGACGCGCCAGCACGCCTGCGGGGGAGGCCTCATCGAGCGGGTAGAGCTTTTCCATCTCGATCAGGTGCAGCGGATAGCCCGACGTGGCGCGACCGATGATGCCGTGGTCGGCGTGGATGATCGGGAAGTGCTGTCCGCGCGGTCGATCGTCGGCGGTGTACAGGAAGTAGTCAGCGGGCGAGCTGACGACCTTGTACACCCGTTCGCCGTCGCCCTTGTCGAGCACGATGGAATACTCGCCACGACCGATCTCGGATTTGCCTTCCAGCAGGGGATGGGCGGGCACCGGGTCTGGCAACAGGATGGCCTGCCTCCCCAGCCTTGCACGTGCCGCCTCGAGATCGATCATGGCGCCTCCTGTCGCTTACGCCATGATGTTATAGCCGGCGTCGACGAAATGCACGCCACCGGTGATCAGGCGTCCGGCATCGGAGACGAGGAAGGCGGTCAGCGCGCCGATGTCCTCGGGGGTGACCAGGGCGTGCATCGGCGAGCGCTCGACCGCCGCGGCCATCAGGCCGTCGAAACCGGCGATACCCGAGGCGGCGCGGGTCATCAGCGGGCCGGGCGACACCGCATTGACACGGATGGCCTTCTGGCCGAGCTCGGCCGCCATGTAGCGTGTCGCCGCCTCCAGCGCGGCCTTGCACAGGCCCATCACGCCATAGTTGGGAATGACCTTTTCCGAGCCGAGATAGGTCATGCTGACCAGGGCGCCGCCGCCGGCCTTCACCATCAGCGGTTCGGCCTTCTTTGCCAGGCGCACGAAGGAGTGGGTGGACACGTCCATTGCCAGTGCGAAGCCGTCGGCCGAGGTGTCGACGACGCGCCCGTGGAGGTCGTCACGCTTGGCGAAGGCCATGCTGTGGATGGCAAAGTCGAGCTTGCCGTGACGGGCCTCGATCTCGGCAAACGCTGCGTCCATGGTTTCGGGGCGGGTGACGTCGAGCAAGAACACATCGTCGACGCCCAGGCGGTTGATGATCGGCTCGATGAAGGCGCGCGTCTTGTCGTTCTGATAGGTGATGACCAGCTTCGCGCCGGCCTGGGCGCAGGCTTCCGCGACGCCGGTGGAGATGGACTTTTCGTTGGCGATGCCGGTGATCAGGCCGACCTTGCCTTCGAGATTGATGATCGGGGTCATGATGGAGTCCTCGCTGTTCGTCGGGTGTTGCTGCATTGCAACACGAGTGGATCGGGAGCGCACTGTATCCGAATAATGTGATGTTTCGTGACATCGGATACAGGCTTGCACTACTGGGTTTGCAGTATATTCTGCAATGCAGCATCGATCGACAACAGGCCCGGATTTTGTGCCGCGCAGAGAGCAAGATGACACGCAAAGCGTATATTTTCATGGACTTCGACGGCGTCACCCATCCCTGGGGCGAGGTCGAGGATTTCCGCTGCCTGCCCTTGATCGAGGCGGTGGTGCGCGAATTTCCGGAGTCCCGCATCGTGATCGCCTCTGATTGGCGCATGCTGTTCTCGATGCAGAAGCTGGTCGCGCGCTTCTCTGAGGACATCCGCCCGCAGATCGCCGGGGCGACGCCGCACATGCTGCCCAAGAGCGGTGCCGAGCTGCACGGGCTGCGTGAGCGCGAGGCCATGCTGTGGCTCGCGCAGCACGAGGCCAACCCGCGCGAAGCCGCCTGGTGTGCGCTCGACGATGCGCCGGGCAACTGGCTGACGCGGTCGCGGCTGATCCTCACCGACTTCAAGCGCGGCTTCACCGCCGAGGACGCCGAGGCCTTGCGGCGCACGCTCAACGGATTTCGCAACGGCGGCTCGACGCAGCTCGAGCCCGGCGTCACCTCGCTGTGGGAGCGCTACATCGCCTGATGCCGTTTGCGGCCGGCCGCTGCGGGGAAGGCTTCGTTGCCACCTGGGAACGATGCCGGCACAATGCGTCCCCACCCCCACGAACGCCGAGGCGCCGCGATGCGCAATCCACAAGCCCCCCTGCCGGTCGACCCGCTGGCGACGCTCGTCGACGGCGACGGCCAGCGCCAGGCCGCCCGTCTCGCGCAGGAAGCCTTCGCGCGCGTGTTCCGGCTCAGCGTCGCGGAACCGGACGAAGTCCGCCATCGCGGCGTGAGTCAGCTGCGCAGCGACCTCGTCGACTGGGTTGCCCGCGCCGAGGAGGAGGACGGCCGTGCGCTGCGCATGGCCTTGCTGCTGTCGGGCATGGACCAGTGGGGCCTGGCGTGGACGCAGGCCTTTGGCCTGGCTGCGATCCCGGGTCTGACCGAACTCATCGGTGCGCTGCGCACCGGGCTCGATGCCAGCGCCGAGGCGCGTTTCCTGCGCCAGTTCGAGGCCATCGCGGCGGCCGAGGAGAACGCGATTGACTTCAAGGTTGAGTTGCGCCGCGGCGTGCACCTGGCCTTGTGGCATTCGTCGATCGTGACCGAGGACCGCGACGAGGCGCTGCGACTCGCGGCCCAGCTCGGCAGTCAATTGCTCGCCCTGGTGCGCGACATGCCGCTCGCCGGCTGGCGGTTGGTGGCGGACGCGCTTGCCTTCATCCAGATCCGCTGCCTCGCCGACGGCCTCGCCGCCGACGGTATCGGTCAGGAGGCCACCCAGGCCTTGTTCGGCGCACTGGCGCGCGAACTGCCCAAGGACAGCCGCGACCTCGTCATGGCCCATTCTGCGCGTGCGGTGATGGCCTGGCAGCAGGCCAATCGCGGCCCGGAGCAGATCCACTGATGGCACTCAAGGCCACCATCTTCAAGGCCGACATCCAGATCGCCGACATGGATCGCGGCCACTACGCGGACTACAGCCTGACGCTGGCGCGACACCCGTCGGAGACCGACGAGCGCATGATGGTGCGCCTGCTCGCCTTCGCACTGTTCGCCGATCCGATGCTGGCCTTCGGCAAGGGGCTGTGCGTGGATGACGAGCCCGACCTGTGGCAGAAGGACCTGACCGGGGCGATCGAGCGCTGGATCGACGTCGGCCAGCCTGACGAGAAGTGGGTGCGAAAGGCCTGCGGACGTGCGCGGGAAGTGGTCGTCCTGACTTACGGCCGTGCGCTCGAGGTGTGGTGGGCGGGTGCGCGGGCCAAGCTCGAGCGCCAGGCATCGCTCACCGTGATCGAGCTCGCGCGCGAGCAGAGCGCCGAGCTGGCGCGCCTGGCCGAGCGCACGATGCGCCTGCAATTCACCATCCAGGAGGGCCAGGTGTGGGTGACCAATGGCCGTGACTCGGTCGTGATCGAGCCGCGCACCTTGCTCGCCCCCGGGCTGGCCTGACACCGCCGCGACCCGCGCCGGCGGGTCGGCTCAGCACCGCGGCGAGGTCCTGGCGGCCCCTTCCTGCTCCTCGTCCTCGTCCTCGGTCGACGGCCGCGTGTCCGCGGTGTACCAGGCCACCCAGCCGAGCACATGCGCGGCCGGCATCGGCCGGGCGATGCCGAAACCCTGGCCGAGGCGGCAGCCGAGCGTGGTGAGGGCGGCCGCGTGCGCTGGCGTTTCCACGCCCTCGGCGATGACTTCACGGCCGAAGGCTTTGGCGAGCTGGATCACGCCCTGCACGATGGCGCGGTCCTCGGCGTCGTCCAGCATGTCGATCACGAAGCTGCGATCGATTTTCAGCAGGTCGACCGGCAACTGGCGGAAGTGCTTGAGCGAGGCATAGCCGGTGCCGAAGTCGTCGAGCGCGAGGCGGATGCCGAGGCGGCGGCAGGCGTGCAGCACCTCCAGTGCCGACACCATGTCGTCGATCGCGGTCGACTCCAGGATCTCGAGCTCGAGCCGTGCCGGCGGGATGCCGGGGTGGCGCTGCAGGGCGCTGCGCACCGTGTCCACGAAACCGGGCTTGAGCAGGTGGTTGGCGCCGACGTTGATGCTGACCGAGATGTCGAGGCCGGCTTCGCGCCAGCGCTCGAGCTCGTTCAGTGCGCTGTCCATCACCCACTCGCCCATCGCAGCCTCGAGCTCGGTGCCTTCGACGTCGGGGAGAAAGTGCGCGGGCGCGAGCAGGCCTTGTTCGGGATGCTGCCAGCGGATCAGTGCCTCGGCGCCGATCATGCGGCCACTGGGCATGTCGACCTGGGGCTGGTAATGGAGCACGAACTCGCGCTCGCGCAGGGCCTGCTCGAGACGCAGGCAGCGCTTCTGGCGGTTGGCCAGATGCTGCTCGACGGTGGTGTCGAAATGCTGGATGCAGTCGCGCCCGCGCTGCTTGGCGCGGTACATGGCCTGGTCGGCATGGCGCAGCAGGGTGTCGGGGTCGACATCGTCCTCGGGAAAGCAGGTGACACCGATGCTCGCCGACACGCTGACCCGGTCCCGGCCGAACTGCATCGGCTGCCGGATCGCCTCGAGGATGCGCGCCAGCACCGCGGTGCCGTCCATGTCCTCGAGCAGCAGCACGAACTCGTCGCCGCCCAGGCGCGCCACCGTGTCGCTGGCGCGCAGCAGGCCGTTGAGGCGGTCCACGATCTCGACCAGCAGCCGGTCACCGGCCTCGTGGCCGTACTGATCGTTGATCGGTTTGAAGCCGTCGAGGTCGATCACGCACACGCCGAGCGCCTTGCCGGTGCGGCGCGCATGCGCGATCGCCTGGCGCAGGCGATCGTCGAGCAGGCGGCGGTTGGGCGCCCCGGTGAGGGGGTCGAAGTAGGCGATGCGGTTGAGCTCTTCCTCGTGCAGCTTGAGATGGCTGATGTCGGAGAACAGGCCCACGTGGTGCATCACCCGCCCGTCGCCGTCGCGTACGCGGCTGATCGACAACATCTCGGCGAACTCGGTGCCGTCCTTGCGGCGGTTCCACAGCTCGCCCTGCCAGTGGTCGGTCTGCTGCAGGCTGGACCACATGTTGCGGTAGAACTCGCGCCCCTGCCGCCCCGAGTTGAGCAGCGCGGGCGTCTGGCCGATCACTTCGTCGCGGGTGAAACCGGTGATGCGGGTGAAGGCCGGGTTGGCATCGATGATGCGGTTGTCGGCATCGGTGATCAGGATCGCCTCGTAGCTGCTGGCGAACACGCTCGCCGCCAGGCGCAGCTTCTCCTCGTTGAGTTTGCGCCGGCTGATGTCGAGCTGGGCACCGATCAGCAACAGTGCGCGTCCATCGGGCGCGCGCGTGACGACGTGGCCGCGATCGTGTACCCACAGCCAGCGACCGTCACGGTGCCGCAGGCGCAAGTCCTGCTCGTAGCAGGCCAGTTCGCCTGCGATGTGGCGTGCAAGTCCGCGCTCGAACTGGTCGACGTCGTCGGGATGGACCAGGGCGCGCCAGGCGGCACGGTCAAGCACGAGGCTGTCCTCAGGGGCGAGGCCGAGCATGTCGGCCCAGCGCCGGTCCACGCGGTACTCGCCGCGCGCGAGCTCCAGCTCCCAGCTTGCGGCGCCTGCCGCCTCGACCACGTTGCTCAGATAGTGATGCTCGAGGTCGATCTGCTCGGCCAGACGACGCGACTGCTGGTGGGCGCGCATGAGCTGGTGATGGCTTTGCGCGACGCGTGCCAGCAGCAGCAGGATGGTCACCACGGCCAGGCCGAGGATAAGGAACCAGAGCTGGTAGCGCACCAGGACATCGCGCCAGGTGAAGCTTGGCGTGCTGTCGAAAGGCGGCAGGCGCAGCGTGCGCAGAAGGTCCTCTACGACGGCGTAGTCGGCCGGGACGGTGAAGCCATGAATGCCGGCGGCACGCGCGGCGGGATGTTCCGGCGGGAGCATGAGGGCGAGCGAGGCGATCCTGCGCACGGCGGCTTCGTCGGCGTGGGGCAGGGCGACCAGGGGCCACTCCGGATACAGCCCGGTCGACGACGCATAGGGAAAGCCCGGCAGCTCGCGGCGGTTGATCACTTCGAGCAGGTGGAGGTCGGTGCGACCTTCGCGCGCGAGTTCCTCGATGAGGCCGGTGCGCACGAAACCCGCCTCGACCTCACCCGACAGCACGGCATCGATCACCCGGTCCTGGTACTGCGTCAGGGCCTTCAATCTGAGCGCATGCGGCGCGATCCCGGCGGACAGCAGCTCATGGGCCTGGGCGGCAAAGGTGCCGAGGAAATTGGCGCTGGTGGTGCCAACCAGGCGACCGCCGAGATCGCCGAGGGCGCGAATCGCCGCGTTGTCCTTGCGTACGACGATGACGCCGCCGAAACGCCCGACGGGCACGCCATGTTCGTTGTTGACCTGGGTCGCGATCGCCCCCGAGAGCGCATTGTCGACCCGCAGCGCGACAAAATGTGCCGGGTTGGTGAGCACCAGATCGAGCTCTCCGCGCGTCAGCGCGTCCTTCATCTCGGCCTGCTCGAGCACCCGCAGACGAACGGCGACGCCGTCCAGGTTGGCGTTGAGATATGCGACAAAGGGCGTCCAGGCCTGCTCGATGGCGACCTTGGGTCGATGGGCGAAGATGCCCAGGGTCAGCGCTTGCGCGGCGAAAGCCGGCGCCTGGAGAGCACACAGGCCCGCAATCAGCGCCAGCATGCGCACGATGGCTGACATCATTCGCACGCCAGGGGGATGCCTTGCATTGTGACGGTTCGATGAACGCAGGCGCGAATCTTAGCGCGGGGCTTGCGGCCCCGCCTGTGTGGTTTTCACGCATTGCCCGCGATGGGCGCTGCCGGCTCAGCTCGGCCGATATTTCTTGCCGCCTGCAGAAGGCGCCCGCGTGGGGTCGGTGCTGCGTGGCGGCTTGCGCCCGCCGTGGCTGGGCCCACTGCCGAGCGGCTTGCGGCGCTCGTCGCCCGCCGGCTTGCTCCAGGGCTCACGCCCCTGGCCGAATGAGGGCTTGCGCGCTGCCGTTGCGCCGGGGGCAGGCTTGGGGCCCGGGCGCTCCGTGTCGCGAGCGCTGCCGTGGTCGCGCGGCGGGCGACGACGCTCGGGCATGGCGGCGGCTTCGGCATGACTGAGCGCGCGGATGTTGAGCGGCATCTGGCGCACGCGGGTGCGCTTCAGGATGCCGAGCAGGTCATCGGGCAGGTTGGCGGGGAGCTCGACTGTCGAGAAGTCGTCGAAGAGGTGGATCTGGCCGATGTACTTGCCTTCGATGCCGCCTTCGTTGGCGATGGCGCCGACGATCTCCTTCGGGCTCGCACCATGGGCACGGCCGACCTCGATGCGGTAGCGCGCCAGCGCACCGTCGGCGAAGGCGCGGCGACGGGCGAGGATCTCGTCGCGGTTGGGGCGCGGCGCATGCTCGCGCGGTGCGCCGGTGGTGAAGTGTTCGCTGCGCGGCGGCCGCCCCTCGTGCGCGGTCGGTGCGGTGGCGAGCTCCCAGCCGCGGCCGGACTGCTCGATCTGCAGCGGGCGTTCGCGCTGGGCAAGCAGGGTCAGCGCCGCCGCCACCTCGTGAATGTCGAGCTCATTCTCGTCGACGAGGTCGTTCACGATACCCATGAAGAAGCCGAGCTCCTCGCTGCCGATCGCATCGACCACCTGGCGCTTGAACTGCGCCACGCGCAGGTTGGTGACCTCCTCGCTGCTGGGCAGCGCGATCGGCGTGATCGGCTGGCGGGTGGCGCGCTCGATCATCTTCAGCATGCGCGTCTCGCGCGGCGCGACGAAGAGGATCGCCACCCCCTCGCGGCCGGCGCGGCCGGTGCGGCCGATGCGGTGCACGTAGGCCTCGGTGTCGTAGGGGATGTCGTAGTTGATCACGTGCGATACGCGCGGCACGTCGATGCCGCGCGCGGCGACGTCGGTGGCGATGACGATGTCGAGGGCGCCGTTCTTCAACTGCTCGATCACGCGCTCGCGCAGGCCCTGGGTCATGTCGCCGTTGAGCGCGGCGGCGGCGTAGCCGCGTGCGGCGAGCTTGTCGGCGAGCTCGTCGGTGGCGATCTTGGTGCGCACGAACACGATGGCGGCGTCGAAGCTTTCTTCGGCGTCGAGGATGCGGGTGAGTGCATCGAGTTTGTCGACGCCGCGCACCAGCCAGTAGCGCTGGCTGATCTTGGCCACGGTCGAGGTGGCGGCGCGGATCTTGATCTCCTGCGGCTCACGCAGGTGGCGGCGGGCGACGTCGCGGATCACGTTCGGCATCGTCGCCGAGAACAGCGCGGTCTGGCGCTCGGCCGGCGTGTGTTCGAGGATCCACTCGACGTCGTCGATGAAGCCCATGCGCAGCATCTCGTCGGCCTCGTCGAGCACGATGGCCTTGAGCGCGTCGAGCTTGAGACTCTCGCGTTCGAGGTGGTCCATCACCCGCCCCGGGGTGCCGACGATGACCTGTGCGCCGCGCGACAGCTGGCGCAACTGGACCACCATGCTCTGGCCGCCGTAGATCGGCAGCACATGGAAGTTCTTCAGGTGGTGGGCGTACTTGGCGAAGGCCTCGGCGACCTGGATCGCCAACTCGCGCGTGGGGGTGAGCACCAGCACCTGCGGCCGGGTGTCGGCGAGGTCGATCCGCGCCAGCATCGGCAGGGCGAACGCAGCGGTCTTGCCGGTGCCGGTCTGCGCCTCGCCGAGGATGTCGTGGCCGGCGAGCAACTGCGGGATGCACGCGGCCTGGATCGGCGATGGGGTTTCGTAGCCGACTTCGGCGAGCGCGGACAGCAGCGGCGCAGGCAGATCGAGGTCGGCGAAACGCAGGGTGGCTTCGGTGGTGGAGGCATCCGCACTGGCGGCGGGGGAGCGGGCGGAGTCGGTCATGGTGTTCTGGCCGCAGGCGCGGCGATGTGCAGCAGGGCTGCGAAGTGGCGATTATCGGCGATTCTGGCCGTCCGGATGCGGCGCCACAAAAGCAAAAAATGCAGCGCAAGGCCGCCGCAAAAGCAAGAAGGCGGCGCAAGGCCGCCACAAAAGCAAAAACGCGGCGCAAGGCCGCGTTTTGGATGCATCGAAGGACGTCGGTGACGTCGGTTAGATTACAGCGGGCGGATGTTGGCCGCCTGCAGGCCCTTCGGGCCGGTCTTGACTTCGAATTCCACGCGCTGGTTTTCAGCCAGGCTCTTGAAACCCTTGCTCTGGATTTCCGAGAAGTGGGCGAACAGGTCGTCGCCGCCGCCTTCAGGGGTGATGAAGCCGAAGCCCTTGGCGTCGTTGAACCATTTCACGGTACCGGTTTGAGTGCTCATTTTGCGTTCCATATGAAAAATTGCGGGCTTGCGCCCCGGAGATGCAGGAACGATCAAGAAACGTAATCAGGAGGCATCAAACCGGCACGCGCTCTCTTGGAACACGCGGGCAACCACCAGAACAACCACTGCTTGAATCGACTGCGAACGGCACGATACACGGTTTTTCGGCCCGGCGTGAACTTATTTCTTCGGGATCGAAAAAAATCTCCAGGCCGCATGCCCTGAGGGCTGCGGCGGTGGTCGCCGGCCGGCTGCCGTGCGCTGGCGATGGTCCGCTGATCGGGCATGCTGCGGCGGCCCTGAGGTGGGATAATTCGCGCCAGTTCAGCTCTGCGGATCTCTCATGCCCATCCAGTGGTTTCCCGGTCATATGGCTTCGGCGCGCAAGAAGGCGGCCGAGGCCATGGCCGCCATCGACGTCGTCATCGAAGTCACCGACGCCCGCCTGCCCGAGGCCAGCAGCAACCCGATGATCGCCGAGCTGCGGCGCTTTCGTAACCGGCCCTGCCTGAAGCTGCTCAACAAGTCCGACCTCGCCGACCCGGAGGCGACACGCGCCTGGATGGACTTCTATAATCGCCAGCCCGGGGTGCAGGCGGTCGCGATCTCGGCCAAGAGCGCGGCCGAGGTTGCCCGCATTCCTGCCCTGTGCCGCGCGCTCGCGCCGCACCGGGACGACGGCGTGAAGCCGCTGCGCATGATCATCATGGGCATTCCCAACGTCGGCAAATCAACCCTGATGAACGCCCTCCTCAAGCGCAGGGTCGCCAAGGTGGGCGACGAGCCGGCGGTCACCAAGCATCAGCAGACGCTGGACCTGGGTCCGGGCATGACGCTCACCGACACCCCGGGCATGATGTGGCCGAAGATCGACTTCGATGCCGACGGCTACATGCTCGCGGCGAGCCACGCGATCGGCCGTAACGCGGTGATCGACGAGGAGGTGGCCGCCTTCCTCGGCGAGATCCTGATCGCGCGTTACCCGGCCCGGCTGGCGGCGCGCTACAAGCTTGATGCTGCGGCGACGGCCGCGCTCGATGGTCATGCGCTGCTCGAGACGGTGGGGCGCCGCCGCGGCTGCCTGGTCAAGGGCGGCGGCCTGGATCTGGAGAAGGCCGCGCAGATCCTGCTGCAGGACTATCGTGACGGCGCCCTCGGTCGCATCAGCCTGGAGACGCCCCAGTCACGGGCGCAGATGATCGCTGCCGCCGAGGCCGCGCGACTGCAGGCGCAGGCAGAAGAGGACGGCGAGGGCGGGTAGCCGGCGAAGCCGGATCGGCCGAGCCGGACGTGGCCGCGCGTCAGATGCCGAAGTAACGGTCTGGACGATGGTTGACTGCGATGACGAAGTTCACCGCGGCGGCAGCCAGCACCGACAGCGCCACCTTGTCCACGCTGATCACGAGCAGGCCGAGAGACAGGATCACGCAGTCGCACGCCATCTGCACCACCCCGGCGCGCCAGCCGCGCCGCCTCTGCAGGTAGAGCGCGAGGATGGTCACCCCACCGAGGCTGGCACCGTGGCGGATCAGGATCAGGATGCCGGTGCCGGCGAGCAGACCGGCCATGATGCTCGAGAACACCGGGTCGAGCCGGTCGAAGCTCACCAGCAGGGGCAGGGTCTCCGTGTAGACGGCGAGCACCCCGACCGCGCAGAAGGTCTTGATCGTGAACGCACGCCCCAGCACGCGCAGGCCGAACAGGTAGAAGGGCAGGTTGAGAACGAACAGGGTGGCCCCCAGCGACCAGCCGTTGAGGTAATGGAGCAGAAAGGACAGCCCCGTCGTGCCTCCGGTCAGCAGGGTGCTCTCGCGAAACATCACCAGCGCCAGCGCCGCGAACAGGCAGCCGGTGAGCACGCCCTGCACGTCTTCGAAGGGAGTGTGGGCGCTGGGCCTGGGGAGCGCCGTACGCGAGGTCTCGGGCTTGGAGGCGGCTGAGGGCATGGTGGGCAGGGCGATGGCGGAAGCGCCGATCATAAGGCTTGTCGGCAGGCCTGTCCTGGCAGCGTCCGCTGCCGCAGCACGGTTTCGCCGCAGGCCGTGGGGGCGCTTTGCTATCATTAGGGCCTTGCCCAACGGATTACCGCATTCATGCTTTCTTCGTCAGCCCGCGCGCTGTCCGCGATCAATGCCGACCTTCACTGTCACTCGACGGTGTCGGACGGCTGGCTGGCGCCCGAGGCCGTCGTCCTGCGGGCCCTCGCCAATGGCGTCGAACTGCTCGCCCTGACCGACCACGACGAGGTCGGCGGCATCGACGCCGCCGCGCGCGTGGCCGCCGTTCATGGGCTGCGCTTCGTTGCCGGGGTCGAAATCTCGGTGTCCTTTGCCGGCGAGACGATCCACATCGTGGGGCTCGGCATCGACCACCGTGACCCGACGCTGGTGGCCGGCCTCGAACAGCTTCGCGCCGGGCGCGACGCGCGCGCGCGGCGTATCGGCGAGGCGCTCGAGCGTGTGGGCATCGTCGACGCCCTCGCGGGTGCCCATCGCTTTGCGCGCAATCCTGCCCTCGTCAGTCGCGCCCATTTCGCCCGCCACCTCGTGGCCAGCGGCGTGATGCCCGATGTCAGGACCGTGTTCGACCATTACCTGGTGCGGGGCAAGCCCGGGTACGTCGAACACGCCTGGGCTGCCCTCGAGGACGCAGTGGGCTGGATCCGCGCCGCGGGCGGAATCGCCGTGGTCGCGCATCCGGCGCGCTACCGGCTGTCCACCGCGGATCTCGGGCTGCTCTTCGATCGCTTCATCGCCGCCGGCGGCGAGGCCGTCGAGGTCGTCTCCGGGGCGCACACCGAAGACGAGATGCGCCGCTTCGCCAGTCTTGCCCGCCAGCGCGGGCTGCTTGCCTCGCGGGCCTCGGATTTCCACGGCGAGAAGGAAAGCCCGGTCGATCTCGGGCGCTGCAATCCGCTGCCGGCCGACCTCGAGCCGGTGTGGTCGCGCCTCGTGTGACACCGCCCTTGCCTTGCGCCCTGGCCGGCTCTCTCGACCCATCCCCGATGTGTGCCGGCTTTGCGCCGAGCGCCTAAAACGACAAACCCGACATGGCCCAGTTCTTCTCCCTTCACCCCGAGCAGCCGCAGCCGCGCCTGGTGCGCCAGGCGGCCGAGATCATCCGCGGCGGCGGTCTGCTGGTGCTGCCGACCGATTCCGCCTATGCGCTCGCCTGCCAGATTGGCGATGCGGCACTGCTCGAGCGTATCCGCCGCCTGCGCGGCGTCGACGAGCGCCACCACTTCACGCTGATGTGCCGTGACCTGTCCGAGATCGGGACCTATGCGCGTGTCGACAACAGCCAGTACCGCCTGCTCAAGGCGACCACGCCCGGGCCGTACACCTTCATCCTCGAGGGAACGAAGGAGTTGCCGCGCCGCGTGCTGCACCCGAAGCGCAAGACCATCGGCCTGCGTGTGCCCGAGCATGCCGTGGTGTCGGCCCTGCTCGCCGAGATCGAGGGGCCGCTGCTCACCTCGACGCTGATCCTGCCCGGCGAGGAACTGCCGATGAGCGACGCCGACGACATCCGCGACCGTCTCGGCAAGCAGGTCGATCTGATCATCGAGGCCGGCTACTGCGGGCCGGAGGCGACCACCGTGATCGATCTCACCTCGGGCTCGCCCGTGCTCGTGCGTGCCGGCCGCGGTCCGCTCGAACCTTTCGGCCTTTAGAATGCGGCGTTTGCGATCGAGCCCCTCATGGATTCGCTGATACCCACCCTGGCGATCTGGGCCTTGCCCGTGCTGCTCGCGATCACGCTGCACGAGGCGGCGCACGGCTACGTCGCGCGCCATTTCGGCGACCCGACCGCGGACCTGGCCGGGCGCATCACGCTCAATCCCCTGCGCCACATCGACCCGGTCGGCACCATCCTCGTGCCGGCGGGCATCCTGGCCTTGAGCTCGCTGGCGGGGGCGGGCGGCATCCTGTTCGGCTGGGCCAAGCCGGTGCCGGTCAATTTCGGCCGCCTGCGCAATCCCAAGGCCGACATGCTGTGGGTGGCGGCGGCCGGGCCGTTCATGAACCTCGTGATGGCGATCGGCTGGGCCATCCTGTTCCGCGTCGCGGCGACCGGCGAGCCGGGCGCCTACACCATTGCGATGCTGAAGATGGCCGATGCCGGCATCCAGATCAACGCGGTGCTGATGGTGCTCAACCTGCTGCCGATCCCGCCGCTCGATGGCGGGCGCATCGCGGTCAGCCTGTTGCCCAATCGGCTCGCCTGGCGGTACGCACGCCTCGAGCCCTATGGTTTCCCGATCCTGCTCGTGCTGCTGTTCACGGGCGTGCTCGGCACCATCCTGTGGCCGCTGATCGCCGGCTTCCGCTTCCTGCTCTCCACTGTCTTCGGTTTCTGATTCCTCATGTACGCAGAACGCGTTCTTTCCGGCATGCGCCCCAGTGGCCGGCTCCACCTCGGTCACTACCACGGCGTGCTGAAAAACTGGGTGAAGCTGCAGGAGGAGTATCCCTGCCTCTTTTTCGTTGCCGACTGGCATACGCTGACCACGCATTACGACACCCCCGCGGTGATCGGTGACAGCGTGTGGGACATGGTCGTCGATTGGCTTGCGGCCGGCGTGGATCCGGCCCAGGCCACGCTCTTCATTCAGTCCCATGTGCCCGAGCACGCCGAGCTGCACCTGCTGCTGTCGATGATGGCGCCGCTCGGCTGGCTCGAGCGTGTGCCGAGCTGGAAGGACCAGCAAGAGCGCAGCGATGGCCATGACCTGTCGACCTACGGCTTTCTGGGCTACCCGGTGCTGCAGTCGGCCGACATCCTGATCTACCGCGCCGACAAGGTGCCGGTGGGTGAGGACCAGGTGCCCCATGTCGAGATCACGCGCGAGCTCGCGCGCCGCTTCAATCATCTCTACGGACGGGAGGCCGGCTTCGAGGACAAGGCCAGGGACGCCGTGCGCAAGCTCGGTTCCAAGCGCGCGCGCCTCTACCACGAGCTGCGCACGCGCTTTCAGCAGGACGGTGACGAGGATGCGCTCGAGCAGGCCAAGGCCTTGCTCGACGAAACCCAGAACCTCAGCCTGGGCGACCGCGAACGCCTGTACGGCTATCTCGAGGGTAGCGGCAAGATGATCCTGGTCGAGCCCGAGGCCCTGCTCACGTCGGCGGCGCGCATGCCCGGCCTGGATGGGCAGAAGATGTCCAAGTCCTACGGCAACACCATCAATTTGCGCGAGGACGCCGACAGCGTCACGCGCAAGGTGCGCACGATGCAGACCGACCCGGCGCGCATGCGCCGCACCGACCCCGGCGAGCCCGAGCGCTGCCCCGTCTGGCAACTGCACACCATCTACTCGGATGAGAGCACGCTGGGCTGGGTGCAGGAAGGCTGCCGCAGCGCGGGGATCGGCTGCCTGGAATGCAAGCAGCCGGTGATCGAGGCCATCCTCAAGGAGCAGGAAGGCTTGCACGAGCGCGCTCAGCCCTATCTCGACGACCCGCCCCTGGTGCGCAGCATCATCGCCGACGGCTGCGAGCGCGCGCGCAAGCTGGCGCAGGAGACGATGCGCGACGTGCGCGAGTCGATGGGACTGGACTACGGCTGATGGCTGCACCGTTCCCCCCTGGCTGCACGGACGCGCGATGAACCTGCCGCTCGATCTCGCTCCGGTCGAGGCGGAGGTGCTCGACGCGGTCGCCCGCATCTATGGTCAGCCCCTGCTCGAACTGCCGAAAGACCTGTATATTCCGCCCGACGCGCTGCAGGTGTTCCTGGAGGCGTTCGAGGGGCCGCTCGATCTGCTGCTGTATCTGATCCGCAAGGCCAACCTCGATGTGCTCGACATCCCGATGGCGCCGCTCACTGCGCAGTACCTCGAATACGTCGAGGCGATGCGGGCGAACAATCTCGAACTCGCGGCCGAGTACCTGCTGATGGCGGCGATGCTGCTCGAGATCAAGTCGCGCATGCTGCTGCCGCGACCGCCGCGCGAGGATGCGCAGGAGGAGGATCCGCGCGCAGAGCTGGTGCGCCGCCTCATCGAGTACGAGCAGATCAAGCTGGCGGCCGTGCGTCTCGACACCCTGCCGCGCGTCGAGCGTGACTTCGAGTGGGTCGGCGTGTTCGTCGCCGAGAAGGTGGTCGAGCGCCTGCCCGAGGTCAGCCTGCATGACCTGCAGCTGGCGTGGCTGCGCATCATGAAGAAGGCCCGACTGAACCAGAGCCACCGCGTCGGACGCGAGCAGTTGTCGGTGCGTGAGCACATGACGGCGATCCTGCGCAAGCTCGGCGACGGCGCCTTCGTGGTGTTCGACACCCTGTTCGACGCCCGGCTGGGGGCGGCCGGGCTGGTGGTGAGCTTTCTTGCCGTGCTCGAGCTGGTCAAGGAAAGGCTGGTCGATGTGACGCAGAACGAGGCCTTTGCGCCGATTTACGTGAAGCTGGCCGATGGAACCCGAAACGACGCCTGAGGCGTACTTGCACATCGTCGAGGCGGCCCTGCTGGCAGCGACGGCGCCATTGCCGGTGTCCGAGCTGCGCCGGCTGTTCGACGTCGATCCCGGTCCCGACCTGGTGCGCCGGCTGCTCGACACGCTGCGTGCCGAGTGGTTTGCCGCCAACCGCGGCGTCGAGCTGGTTCAGCTCGCCAGCGGCTGGCGCTTCCAGACCCGGCCCGAGTACCAGGTCTATCTGGATCGCCTGAAGGAGGAGAAGCCGCCGCGCTATTCGCGCGCGGTGATGGAAACACTGGCGATCATCGCCTATCGGCAACCCGTCACGCGCGGTGACATCGAGGACATCCGCGGCGTCACGGTGTCGCCCAACGTCCTGAAGGCGCTTGAATCGCGCGGCTGGGTCGACATCGTCGGCCACCGCGACACCCCGGGCCGGCCGGCTTTGTTCGCCACCACCCGGCGCTTTCTCGATGACATGGGGCTGCGCAGCCTGACCGAGCTGCCGGCACTCACCGAAATTGAAAGGATCATGGACCTCGTCGATGTCTCGCAAACCGAACCGGCCGCTGCGCCCACCCCTGAAGAAGAAGTCTGACGCCATCGAGATCCTCGATCGCGACCCGCGCGCGCCTCGTCGCGGAGGGCATGAGGACGAGGATGCGCAGCCGCGCGGCAAGGACGCCCACCTCAACGCCGACCCGCGCGGCCCGCGGACGCCCCGTCCGCCGCGCGCAGGCGGGGCCCCGGCGCCACGCGGGCGCCGCATCGAGGGCGATCCGGCGCGCCACCCGGAGGCACATCACTCCGCGCTCGGTCAGCCCGAGCGCGCTGAGGGCCCGGCACGCGGCCGCCCCCGGGCGGGCGGGCGCAACGCCCCGACCACGCTCAGCGAGCCCGAGCGCCTGCAGAAGGTGCTCGCCCAGGCCGGCGTCGCCTCCCGGCGCGAGATCGAGGAGTGGGTGGTGGCGGGGCGCATCTCGGTCAATGGCCTGCCGGCCTCGCTCGGGCAGAAGGTCGGTCCGGGTGATCGCGTCAAGGTCAACGGCAAGCTGGTGCCGCTGCGCTTCACCCAGCGCAGCCCGCGCGTGCTGATCTACCACAAGCCCGAGGGTGAGATCGTGTCGCGCGACGACCCCGAAGGCCGACCTACCGTGTTCGAGCGCCTGCCACTGCTGCGCAAGGGGCGCTGGCTGGCCGTCGGGCGGCTGGATTTCAACACCTCGGGCTTGCTGCTGTTTACCAACGACGGCGAGCTGGCGAACAAGCTCATGCACCCGCGCTACGAACTCGAGCGCGAGTACGCCGTGCGCGTGCTCGGCGAGCTGAGCGAGGAGCAGGCGAAGTCGCTGACCGAGGGCATCCAGCTCGAGGATGGGGCGGCGAAGTTCAATCTGCTGCGCGATGAGGGCGGCGAGGGCGTCAACCACTGGTACCGGGTGACGATCTCAGAGGGGCGCAACCGCGAGGTGCGGCGCATGTTCGAGGCCGTCGGTCTCACCGTGAGCCGGCTGATGCGTGTGCGCTACGGCAGCGTCGAACTGCCGGCGCGGCTCAAGCGCGGCATGTGGATGGAGATGCCCGAGGCCGATGCCTGCCGCCTCGCCGGCCTGCCGATGCCGCAGAGTCGCGAGCACGACGAGCGTGCCAAGCGTCCGGTCAAGCTGCATCGAACCCAGCCGCACGGCGGCGGCAAGGGACGCTGAGGGCGCGTATCGATTGCGAACGCCTCGTCCGTCCTCCTGGCGTCATCCAGCGGGCCGCTGCCCGGGCACGATCCTCGCAAATGGTGCATTGCGATGGTTTGCCCGCGCAGCGTATTGGCGCTATACTCCTGCGGCTTTGATGGATAGGTTTCCGGTTGTGCGCCACATGTGTGGCGGCGATGCTCGACCGGGTCGCGACCGTCCGTCACGCGGTTGTGGCCAGCGGTGTATTCCCTGCAGGGGCAATTGTTTGATGGGCGTTTCGCCCATTTTTTATTTGTGGCGCCCGATGTGGCGCCGGTGGAAGAACGCGTCGAGCAAGCCGAGGAGCGCATGCGTACAGATGTCGAGCAACTGATCGAGCAGGTGGTGAGCGGTCTTGGATACGAACTCGTGGATGTCGAGTTCTCGCCCAAGGGGCGGCTGCTGCGCGTGTTTCTCGACATCGAGCGTGGCATCACCGTCGATGACTGCGCCACGGTGAGCAACCAGTTGCAGCGCGTGTTCGAGGTCGAGAACATCGATTACGACCGCCTCGAGGTGTCGTCGCCCGGGCTCGATCGCCCGCTCAAGAAGCTGGCCGATTTCGAGCGCTTCGCCGGCGAGCAGGCGCAGCTCCGCCTGTCGCTGCCGATTGGTAACCAACGCAATTTCGTGGGTGTGATCGAGGGGGTGCGTGACGGCGCAGTGGCGCTCCGCACCGAGAAGGGGGAGGTGTTGCTGCCCTTCGACGACATCGAGAAGGCACGCCTTGTACCCCAATTTTGAGACTGTGGATGTGGAGGTTTTACTGAAATGAGCCGCGAGATCCTGCTGCTTGTTGATGCATTGGCGCGCGAGAAGAACGTCGCCAAGGACATCGTTTTTGCCGCGCTCGAAACCGCGCTGGCCTCCGCGACCAAGAAGCGCATCCACGACGACGCCGACGTGGTGGTGGCGATCGACCGTGACACGGGCGACTACACCTCGCACCGCCGCTGGCTCGTCATGCTCGATGAAGAGGTGAGCAACGACGAAGCCGAGATGGGCATCATCGACGCCCGCGAGCTGCGCGCCGACGTGCAGATCGGCGACTACATCGAGGAAGCGCTCGAGCCGATCGACTTCGGTCGCATCGGCGCCCAGGCTGCCAAGCAGGTGATCCTGCAGAAGATCCGCGATGCCGAGCGCGAGCAGGTGCTCAACGACTTCCTCGATCGCAAGGAATTCCTCGTCTCGGGTTCCATCAAGCGCATGGAGCGCGGCAGCGCGATCATCGAGGTAGGGCGCATGGAAGCCGTGCTGCCGCGTGATCAGCAGATCCCGCGCGAGAACCTGCGCGTCGGCGACCGCGTCAAGGCCTTCCTGCTGCGCGTCGATCGCGGCGCCCGTGGTCCGCAGCTGGTGCTGTCGCGCACCGCGCCCGAATTCCTGATGAAGCTGTTCGAGCTCGAAGTGCCCGAGATCGAGGACGGCCTGCTCGAGCTCAAGGCCTGCGCCCGTGACCCCGGCCTGCGCGCCAAGATCGCCGTCAAGTCGAACGATCAGCGCATCGACCCGATCGGCACCTGCGTCGGCCTGCGCGGTTCGCGCGTCACCGCGGTGCGCAACGAGATCGGCGGCGAGCAGATCGACATCATCGTGTGGGCGGCCGACCCGGCGCAGTTCGTGGTCGCTGCGCTGCAGCCGGCCGAGGTCGTCTCGATCGTGGTCGACGAGGAGGCGCACGCGATGGACGTGGTGGTGGACGAGAACAATCTCGCCATCGCCATCGGTCGCAATGGCCAGAACGTCAAGCTCGCCTCCGAGCTCACCGGCTGGACCATCAACCTGATGAGCGAGCAGGAGTCGGCCGAGAAGACCGCGCAGGAGCAGCAAGGCCTGCGCGCCTTGTTCATGGAAAAGCTGGATGTCGACGAGGAACTCGCCGACATCCTGATCGAGGAAGGCTTCTCCTCGCTCGAGGAAGTGGCCTACGTGCCGCTGGCCGAGATGCTGGAGATCGAAGCCTTTGACGAAGATACGGTCAATGAGCTGCGCAACCGCGCACGCAACGTGCTCCTGACCGAAGCGATCGTCACCGAAGAGCAGCTCGAGAACGTCTCCGATGACCTGCTCGGCCTCGAGGGCATGGAGAAATCCCTTGCCGCCACACTGGCCCAGAAGGGCATTCGTACCCGTGACGACCTTGCCGACCTCGCGGTCGACGAGCTGGTCGAAATGGCCGGGATCGACGAAGAAAGAGCCAAGGCGCTGATTTCCGTTGCGCGCGCCCATTGGTTCGAAGAATGATGGGAGTGCAGTAATGGAACAGATGAGCGTGACCCAGTTTGCCGGCGAACTGAAAATGCCGGCCGCGGTGCTGCTCGAGCAGTTGAAGCGCGCGGGCGTCGAGAAGTCCGGCGCCGCCGACCTGCTCACCGAGCAGGACAAGGCCAGGCTGCTCGAGTACCTGCGTCGTTCGCATGGCGACACGCAGCCCAAGGGCAAGATCACCCTGACCCGCAAGCAGACCACCGAGATCCGTGCCACCGACTCCACCGGGCGGGCGCGCACCGTGCAGGTCGAGGTGCGCAAGAAGCGCACCTTCGTCAAGCGCGATGAATTCGTCGCCGAGCCCGCGGCCGGGACCGCCGAGCTGCCGGCCGAGGTGGACGAGCTCCAGGCCGACGTCGCGCCGGTGATGCAGGCCGAGGCAGTGCTTGCCGACCTCAGCGCCGCCGAGCCCAGCGTGGCTGAGGTGGAGGCGGTCGAAGAGCCCGCTGTGGACAGCCCCGCGCCCGTCGAGGTAGTGGCCGAACAGGCGCCGGTGGCCGACTCCGTGCTCGAGGCCGCCCCTGTGGTCGAGGCGCCCGCCGCCGAAGTCGAGCCTCAGCCGACGCCGGCCGCGGCAGCGCCCGGCCGTGCGCCGCAGGGTGGCAAGCGCGGGCCCGAAGCGGCCGCGCCGGTCACCACCACCGTGCTCAGCAAGCCGCTGCCGCTGTCGGAGATCCTCAGCGAGGAGGAAATCGCTGCGCGCCAGCGTGACGAGGCGCGTCAGCGTGCGCTCAAGGAGCGCCAGGCGGCCGACCTGCGTGCCCGCCAGGAGCGCGAGGCGGCTGCCCGCGCCGCGGCTGATGCACGCAAGGCTGAGGAAGAGGCCCGTATCCGCGCCGATCAGCAGAAGAAGGAAGAAGCGGCCAAGCCGGCCAAGGCCACCACGGGCACGCTGCACCGCCCGGCCAAGAGCGACGACAAGCCGGCCAGCCGCGAGCCGAAGCGCACGCCGGCGCCGGCGCCGGCACGCGAGGCCGAGGGCGCCAACAAGCGTCGCGGTGGCCTCAAGACCCGCGGCGAAGTCGGTGCGGGGGCCGGCGGCAACAACTGGCGCGGCGCAGGCCGCAGCGGCGGTCGCCATGGGCGTCAGCAGCAGGATGACCGCTCCAGCTTCCAGGCCCCGGCCGAGCCGATCGTGCGTGAAGTGCATGTGCCTGAAACCATCACCGTCGCCGATCTCGCCCACAAGATGGCGATCAAGGCGACCGAGGTGATCAAGGCCCTGATGAAGATGGGCTCGATGGTCACCATCAACCAGGTGCTGGACCAGGAAACGGCGATGATCATCGTCGAGGAAATGGGCCACAAGGCGCTGGCCGCCAAGCTCGACGACCCGGACGCCTTCCTCGAGGAGAGCGACGCACACAAGGACGCGGAGATCCTGCCGCGCGCCCCGGTGGTCACGGTCATGGGTCACGTCGACCATGGCAAGACCTCGCTGCTCGACTACATCCGTACCGCGAAGGTCGCGGCCGGCGAATTCGGCGGCATCACCCAGCACATCGGTGCCTATCACGTCGAGACTGCACGCGGCATGCTGACCTTCCTCGATACCCCGGGTCACGAGGCCTTCACGGCGATGCGTGCCCGCGGTGCCAAGGCCACCGACATCGTCATCCTGGTGGTGGCGGCCGACGACGGCGTGATGCCGCAGACGCGCGAGGCCATCCACCACGCCAAGGCGGCCGGCGTGCCGCTGGTGGTGGCGATCAACAAGATCGACAAGCCGGATGCCAACCCCGAGCGCGTGACCCAGGAGCTGATCGCCGAGGAGGTGATCCCGGAAGCCTACGGCGGCGACACCATGTTCGTGCCGGTGTCGGCCAAGAAGGGGACGGGCATCGACGAGTTGCTCGAGGCCGTGCTGCTGCAGGCCGAGGTGCTGGAGCTGACGGCGCCGGTCGAGGCGCCGGCCAAGGGCCTGATCATCGAGGCGCGGCTGGACAAGGGCCGTGGCCCGGTCGCCTCGCTGCTGGTGCAGTCGGGCACGCTGCGCAAGGGCGACGTGCTGCTGGCCGGTGCCACCTTCGGCCGCATCCGCGCGATGCTGGACGAGAACGGCAAGCAGATCGACGAAGCCGGTCCGTCCATTCCGGTCGAGATTCTCGGCCTGTCGGACGTGCCCGCAGCGGGGGACGAGGCGATCGCGCTCGCCGACGAGAAGAAGGCGCGCGAAATCGCGCTCTTCCGCCAGGGCAAGTTCCGCGACGTCAAGCTGGCCAAGCAGCAGGCGGCCAAGCTCGAGACGCTCATGGAGCAGATGGCAGAGGGCGAGGTCAAGAGCCTGCCGCTCATCATCAAGGCCGACGTGCAGGGTTCGCAGGAAGCGCTGGTGCAGTCGCTGCAGAAGCTCTCCACCGACGAAGTCCGCGTCAACGTCATCCATGCCGCGGTCGGTGCGATCTCCGAGTCCGACGTCAACCTGGCGCAGGCCTCGGGCGCGGTCATCATCGGCTTCAACACCCGCGCCGATGCCGGGGCACGCAAGCTGGCCGAGAGCTTCGGTGTCGATATCCGCTACTACAACATCATCTACGACGCGGTCGATGAGGTGAAGGCGGCGCTGTCGGGCATGCTGGCGCCGGAGAAGCGCGAGGAAGTGATCGGCCTGGTCGAGATCCGCCAGGTGTTCACGATCTCCAAGGTCGGCTCCATCGCTGGCTGCTACGTGCTCGAAGGCGTGGTGCGGCGTGGCTCGCATGTGCGCCTGCTGCGCAACCACACGGTGTTGTGGACCGGCGAGCTGGAGTCGCTCAAGCGCTTCAAGGACGACGTCAAGGAAGTCAAGTTCGGGTACGAGTGCGGCCTGCAACTGCGCAACTACAACGACATCAAGGAAGGTGACCAGCTCGAAGTGTTCGAGATCAAGGAAGTGGCGAGGACCCTGTAAGCGATGCCCAAGGAGTATTCCCGCAGCCAGCGCGTGGTGGAGCAGATCCGCCGCGAGCTGGCCGAACTGATCCGGCTCGAGGTGAAGGATCCGCGTGTCGGCTTCATCACGCTGACCGAGGTCGAGATCACGCCCGACTACGCCCATGCGAAGGTGTACTTCACCTCCATGACGGGGGAGGGCGACGTGCCCGAGATCCTGCAGGGTCTGCGCCGTGCGAGTGGCTTCCTGCGCCGCGAGCTCGGCCGCCGCATCCGCATCCACACCATCCCCGAGCTGCACTTCCACTACGACCGCTCGGTCGAGGAGGGCGCGCGGCTGTCGAAGCTGATCGACGAGGTGGTGCGCGAGGACGAAGCGCGCCATCCGGATGACGGTCCGGCCGGCAATGACGGCGACGCCAAGCCCTGAGGCGCCGGCGCGTGCGCGCCGGCCGAAGCAGCCGCAGCGCAAGATCGTCCGCCGCCAGGTGGACGGCGTGCTGCTGCTCGACAAGCCGCAGGGCCTGAGCTCCAACGCCGCGCTGCAGATCGCGCGGCGCCTGCTCAACGCGGCCAAGGCCGGCCACACCGGCACGCTCGACCCGATGGCCAGCGGCCTGCTGCCGCTCACCTTTGGCGAGGCGACCAAGTTCTCGCAGATGCTGCTCGACGCCGACAAGACCTACGAAGCGGTGGTACAGCTCGGCGTGGAAACCGACAGTGGCGATGCCGACGGCGCGGTCACCGCGACCCACCCGGTGGCGGTGAGCGAGGCGCGGTTGAATGCCGCACTGGCGCGCTTCCGGGGTGACATCGAGCAGGTGCCGCCGATGTACTCCGCGCTCAAGCGCGACGGCAAGGCCTTGTACGAATATGCGCGCGAGGGCATCGAGCTCGAGCGCGAGGCGCGCCGGGTCAGCATTCATGCGCTCGAGCTGCTTGGCTTCGAGGGTGAGCGCTTCACCATCCGCGTGCATTGCAGCAAGGGCACCTACATCCGCAGCCTGGCGATGGACATCGGTGCCGCGCTCGGTTGCGGCGCGCACCTGTGCGCGCTGCGCCGAACCGGTATCGGTCGTTTCCAGCTCAGCCAGGCGCTGTCGCTCGAGGCGCTCGAGGCGAGCGCCGAGCGCGACGGCCTGCTGCAGCCGGCCGACGCCCTGGTGGCGGACTTCGCCGCCGTCGAGCTCGACGATGAGGCATCGCGCAGCCTGCTGCAGGGCAGGGTGCTACAGCTCGGCGGCGGTCGTGCCGGCGAGCTGGTGCGCGTGTATGGCCCCGGCGGCTTTCTTGGCCTGGGGCAATGGCAGGAAGCGGGGCGTCTTGCGGCCCGCAGGCTGATTGCCACCGGCACCCACGCTGGCGTGGCATCGGCATGATTTCGATTGAGTTTTTGGCGCCGCTATGGGTATAATCCGCGGCTTCTGATTGGCAGAAAATACGAGTAAAGACACACATGGCTCTTGATACCGCATCCAAGTCGAAGATCGTCTCCGACTTTCAGCGCGCCCAAGGCGACACCGGCTCCCCGGAAGTCCAGGTTGCGCTCCTGACCGCCCGCATCAACGGGCTCGCCCCCCACTTCAAGGAGCACGGCAAGGATCATCACTCCCGCCGTGGCCTGCTGAAGATGGTCAGCCAGCGCCGCAAGCTGCTGGACTACCTGAAAGGTCGCAACGCCGACAGCTATCGCAATCTGATCGAGCGTCTCGGCCTGCGCAAGTAATTGCGTCCGTGACGAGCCCGACAGCGCCGATCAGGGCGAAGTAAGCCAGCAAAGCCGGTGCGTGCCCCTGCGGCCGCGCCGGCTTTTTGCTGTCTGGCGTTCGCTGTCGCGTCCGTCGTTCCGCGGGGCCGCGCTGCATTGACGCAGGGCAGGCGCCGCAAGCAGTTGTAGTTCGCTGCATCAACCGAAAAAAGGAATAAGACCTTGCCTACCGCAATCAAGAAAACCTTCGCCTACGGCGCCCACACCGTCACCCTCGAGACCGGCGAAGTTGCCCGCCAGGCCGGCGGCGCCGTCATCGTCAACATGGACGAAACCGTCGTGCTCGCCACCGTGGTCGGTGCCAAGGAAGCGCGCCCGGGTCAGGACTTCTTCCCGCTCACCGTCGATTACGTCGAGAAGTTCTACGCCGCGGGCCGCATCCCGGGTGGCTTCTTCAAGCGCGAAGGTCGTCCGAGCGAGAAGGAGATCCTCACCTCGCGCCTGATCGACCGCCCGATCCGCCCGCTCTTCCCCGATGGCTTCATGAATGAAGTGCAGGTCATCGTCACCGTGCTGTCGCTGAACCCCGAGATCGACTCCGACATCCCGGCGATGATCGGTGCCTCGGCCGCGCTCGCCATCTCCGGCCTGCCATTCAACGGCCCGGTCGGCGCTGCCCGTGTCGGCTACCTCGGCGGCCAGTACATCCTCAACCCGACCGCCACCGAACTGCAGAGCAGCCAGATGAACTTGGTCGTCGCCGGCACCCAGACCGCCGTGCTGATGGTGGAGTCCGAGGCGCAGGAGCTGCCCGAAGACGTGATGCTGGGCGCCGTGGTGTTCGGCCACGAGCAGATGCAGACGGCGATCAAGGCCATCAACGAGCTGGTCGAAGTCGCCGGCAAGCCCGAGTGGGACTGGCAGGCGCCGCCCGCCAACGAGCCGCTGATCGCCAAGGTCACCGAGCTCGCCAAGGCCGAGATGGAAGAAGCCTTCCGCATCACCAGCAAGCAGGAGCGTTCGGCGCGTCTGTCGGAGATCCGCAAGCGCGTGATCGGCCAGCTCACCGAAGGCGTCGACAACGCGCCCTCGGTCAATGAACTGAAGGATATCTTCTTCAACCTCGAGTCGGGCATCGTCCGCAGCCGCATCCTCAACGGCGAGCCGCGCATCGACGGTCGCGACACCCGCACCGTGCGTCCGATCGAGATCCGCACCGGCGTGCTGCCGCGCACCCATGGTTCGGCGCTGTTCACCCGTGGCGAGACCCAGGCCCTGGTGGTCGCCACCCTGGGCACCGGCCGCGACGAGCAGATCATCGACGCCATCGCCGGCGAGTACAAGGAGCGCTTCCTGCTCCACTACAACTTCCCGCCCTTCTGCACCGGCGAGACCGGCCGCTTCGGCGTCACCAAGCGCCGCGAGGTCGGCCACGGCCGCCTGGCCAAGCGCTCGCTGGTCGCCATGCTGCCCAAGCCGGAAGAGTTCTCCTACACCGTGCGCGTGGTGTCCGAGATCACCGAATCCAACGGCTCTTCGTCGATGGCCTCGGTGTGCGGTGGCTCGCTCGCGATGATGGACGCCGGCGTGCCGCTGAAGAACCACGTCGCCGGCATCGCCATGGGTCTGATCAAGGACGGCAACCGCTTCGCCGTGCTGACCGACATCCTGGGCGACGAGGACCACCTCGGCGACATGGACTTCAAGGTCGCCGGTACCACGAACGGCATCACCGGCCTGCAGATGGACATCAAGATCCAGGGTATCACCAAGGAAATCATGCATGCCGCGCTCGAGCAGGCCAAGGAAGGTCGCCTGCACATCCTCGGCCTGATGCAGCAGTCGCTCGGCAGCAGCCGCGGCGAGGTCTCCGAGTACGCGCCGCGCATGATCAACATGAAGATCAATCCGGAGAAGATCCGCGACGTGATCGGCAAGGGTGGCGCGGTGATTCGCGCGCTGCAGGAAGAGACCGGCACCGTGATCGAGATCGAGGACGACGGCTCGATCAAGATCTCGTCGGTGAGCGCCGAGGGCGCGCAGGTGGCGAAGGCCAAGATCGAGGCGATCACCGCCGAAGTCGAGGTCGGCAAGGTTTACGAAGGTCCGGTCGTGCGCCTGCTCGACTTCGGCGCCATCGTCAACATCATGCCGGGCCGCGATGGTCTGCTGCATGTGTCGCAGATCGCCAACGAGCGTGTGAACAACGTGTCGGACTACCTGAAGGAAGGCCAGGTCGTGCGCGTGAAGGTGCTCGAGACCGACGAGCGCGGCAAGATCCGCCTGAGCATGAAGGCGCTGCTGGGCGAAAACGCTGGCTGATGCCGGTGGCGGGCTTCGGCCCGCCGCGCGGCGAAGCGCTCGCAGCAACAAAAAAGGACGCACACCGCGTCCTTTTTTTATTTGCCTGTGCCGGCCGCAGCGGGCTTGGCAGCCTCGGCCTATTTGGCGACCTGGCGCTCGCGCATCTCTTCCAGCGTCTTGCAATCGATGCACATGGTGGCCGTCGGACGCGCCTCGAGGCGCTTGAGACCGATCTCCACGCCACAGCTGTCGCAGTAGCCGTATTCGCCCTCCGCGATGCGGCCCAGCGCCTCGTCGATCTTCTTGATCAGCTTGCGCTCGCGGTCGCGGTTGCGCAGCTCGAGGGCGATGTCCGACTCCTGGCTGGCGCGATCGTTGGGGTCGGCGAACACGGTGGCCTCGTCCTGCATCGTATGCACCGTGCGCTCGATGTCCTCCATCAGCTCGCCCTTCAGCGAACTCAGGATGTCGCGGAAGTGGGCCAGCTGCTTCTCGCTCATGTATTCCTCGCCGGCTGCCGGGACATAGGGCGGGAATTGCTTGTGCAGGGTATCGTCAGCCATGAATCAACTTCCGTAGGTTGGTGATTGGAGAGAGCCGACTTAATAGCAGAATCGCCCGGTGGCAGCAAGCCGGCGCGCAGCCGCCGACGCGCCACGCGCGTATCATGGCGGGAGCACACGGGCCACACCCAGGGCGCGTGCCGAAATGAGGAGGTCGAAGATGACACAGGACACGAGCGGGCTCGAACGCGAAGTGCAGGTCGCGGTCGAGGCGGACTCAGCAGGCATCGCCGAGCGCGTGCGCACCATCACGCTCGACGCCCTCAGTCGCGGGACGCTGGATGCACAAGGCCTGCGCGAGGTGATGGGGGCGGTCTTCCGCGGCGCACAGCAGGCCAGGGTGGACGTCGATGCACGCCACACCGAGGCGCTGAAGGACGCGATGCGCGGTCTCGACGATGCGCTGGCGACCGCCGCCCAGGCCACCCAGCTCGCCGTGCAGGAGGCGATCGGGCGCAGCAGCGAGTTCTCGCGCGAGGACCTCAAGCACTCGCTCGACCAGTTGTCCACGCTCGAGGGCGATTTCATCGCGGCCCTGGGCGACGCCGCACGCGCCACCAGCGGCCAGGCCCAGGCCACGCTGCGCGACCTCGCCGAGCATGCCCGCAGCAGCGGCACCGCGGTCGGCGGCCGGGTCCGCGATGCACTCGGCCAGCTCGGGCAGGCCGCGGGCGAGCTTGCGCGCGCGCAGTTCGACGGTGGGGTGCGCACCATGCGCAATCAGGCCGAGCTCTTCGCCAGCCTGGCTGCCGGCGTGCTGCGCGGTCTTGCCGATCGCCTGCAGCCGGGGGCGTCCGAACAACGCGAGCCCGACCGCCGCGACTGATGCTGTGGCAGGCCATCGGCGCCGCGCGTGATCTTGCGCGCGCGCAGGAAATTGCCACCGTCCTGATCCGCTACGGCTTCAGCGACCTCGTCCGCCGGGTCGGGCTGGGGGCGGCGCTCGAGCGCGCTGGCAAGGTCCTGCACTGGCGCGCACCCGAGGAACTGGCGCGCGAGGAATCCCCCGCGCGCGTGCGCCGAGCGCTCGAGGAGCTCGGCCCCACCTTCATCAAGCTGGGCCAGGTGCTGGCCACCCGGGTGGATCTGTTTGCGCCCGAATGGATCGCCGAGTTCGGCAAACTGCAGGATGCCGCCCCGGCGGCGCCGTTCGAGGCCATCCACGCCCAGTTGTGCGAGGACCTCGGCGAGCCGCCCGAGACCGTCTTCACCGACTTGCGCCGTGAGCCGCTGGCGGCGGCCTCGCTCGCGCAGGTCCACCGCGCCCGGCTCGCCGACGGTCGCGAGGTGGTGCTCAAGGTGCGCCGCCCCGGCATCCGCCGCCTCGTCGAAGCCGACCTCCATCTGCTTGCCCGCCTGGCCGACATCATCGAATCCGAGGCGCCGGACCTGCGGCGCTATCGGCCGCGCGAGGTGGTGCGCGAGTTCACCCTGTCGTTGCGGCGCGAGCTCGATTTCGCCGCCGAATGCCGTAATGCAGAGCGCGTCGCCGCGCACTTCGCCGACCGCCCCGAGATCGTCATCCCGCGCATCCACTGGGCCTGGTGCGGCGAACGCCTCAATGTCCAGGACTACGTCGACGGCATCCCGGGGCGCGAGCTCACGCGGGTGGATGCGGCCGGTCTGGACCGCAAGCTGCTCGCGCGCCGCGGCGCGGCGGCGGTGCTCAAGATGATGCTCGAAGATGGCCTGTTCCATGCCGATCCGCACCAGGGCAACGTCTTTTACCTGCCCGATAACCGTATCGCCTTCATCGATTTCGGCATGGTCGGTCGCCTGTCCGAGGCGCGTCGCCACGAGGTGGCGCTGCTGCTGTATGGCCTGGTCAGCGGCGATTCGGCGGCCGTGGCCGAGGTGCTGCTCGAATGGCGCGAGGGCGATTTGCGCGCCGATGCCGAGCGCCTGCGGCGCGACATCGATGTCTTCGTGGATCAATACAAGGGCGTGCCACTCAAGCGCCTCGACCTCGGTGCGATGCTGTCCGACCTGATGGCCTTGTTGCGCGACCACGGACTCGTGCTGCCACCCGATCTGTCGCTGCTGATCAAGGCCTTCATCACCCTCGAGGGCCTCGGTCGCCAACTCGACCCCGAGTTCGACATCGCCGGCGAGGCGCGGCCGCTGCTGCAGCAGGCTTTGCTCGCCCATCGTGCGCCGTCGGCCATTGCCCGCCGCTCGCTGCGCAGCCTGCGCGCCATGGGCGACCTGCTCGCCGGCCTGCCGCAAGACCTCAGCGACCTGCTGCGCGCCGGTCGCCGTGGCAAGCTGCAGTTGCAGATCGACGTGGTCTCGCTCGAGCGCGCGGTCGATCAGCTCGATCGTGCGATCAGCCGCATGACGATCGGCATCGTCACCGCCGCGCTCATCATCGGCACCGCCATCGTCATGAGCGTGATGCGCGACCCTGCCTTCGGCGGGCTGCACACGATCGGCCTGCTCGGCTTTCTCGGTGCGGTGTGCGGCGGGCTTTGGGTGTTGCTGTCGATCTGGCGCAGCGGGCGGAAATAGGGGAGGGCGTCGGGAGGAAACCGGCGCGTCACAGGCGCTTTGCTGATCAAACGATAAGAATAATCATTGGCGGGGCTGTTGCAATGCACAATGCCTTCGTCTAGCATTCGAACCGTCTCCTCCACCCTCCTCCTTGGTGTGGATTTGGCCCGGGCCCGAAAGCGCCCGGGCTTTTTTCTGCCTGTCCGGCGCAGGGCCACGTGCCGGCGTGTTGCATCGCGGACATCGTCCGACAGGCCGCATTGATGCATCGCATACGGCGGCCCGAGCGCGCCTGGAGGCGCCCTTCTCGATCGGCGAGGTGCACGCCCCGCCGGCCAACCGGCTCGGCCACACAGGGCAGCCGGCGGGGCGCGATCCCGTTCGACCTTTCACAGGAACCGAAATCCCAATGAGTACCTTGCCCAATTGCCCCAAGTGCGGCTCGGCCTACACCTATGAAGACGGCGCGCTGCTGGTCTGTCCGGAGTGCGCACACGAATGGAGCGCCACCGCCGATGTGGCCACCGAGACCGTGCGCGTATGGAAGGACGCCAACGGTAACGTGTTGCAGGACGGCGATACGGTCACGGTGATCAAGGATCTGAGGGTCAAGGGCTCGTCCTCGGTGGTGAAGGTCGGCACCAAGGTCAAGAACATCCGCCTCATCGACGGCGATCACGACATCGACTGCAAGATTGAGGGTTTCGGCCCGATGCAGCTCAAGTCCGAGTTCGTCAAGAAAGCCTGAGCGCCGGGCGCCGGAGGGGGCGCCGCGGCAGGTCGCCGCCCTCGCCGGTGTGCCCAGGGGCAACTCGGCCCGACCTGCAGCACGACTGCGCCCGGAGCCGCGCACAAGCCACCGCGATATGACTCAAAGGCGGTCCCTGGGCTCGAGGTGCACCGGCGTGGTGTGCCAGATCGTGCGCGCGTACTCGTCGATCGTGCGGTCGGACGAAAAGGCCCCCATGCCGGCGATGTTGAGCAGGCTGCGCCGGCTCCAGTCTTCCGGGTTGCGGTAGGCGGCATCGACCCGCGCCTGGGCCTGTACATAGCTCGCGTAGTCGGCCAGCAACTGGTAGTGGTCGCCCCAGTTCACCAGGACGTCGAAGATCTGCTGGTAGCGGCCCGGCTCGCCGGGGCTGAACACGCCGGCGCGGATGGCGTCGAGCGCATTGCGCAATTGCGGATCTCGCTCGTAGTACTGGCGCGGCTGATAGCCGCTGTTGCGGATGTGGGCGACCTCGGCGGCGCTGTGGCCGAAGATGAAGATGTTGTCGTCGCCCACCTGCTCGCGGATCTCGACATTGGCGCCGTCGAGCGTGCCGATGGTCAGCGCGCCATTGAGAGCGAGCTTCATGTTGCCGGTGCCCGAGGCCTCTGTGCCGGCGGTGGAGATCTGTTCGGACAGGTCGGCCGCGGGGATGATCAACTCGGCCAGGCTGACGCTGAAGTTGGGGACGAACACCACTTTCAGCCGATTGCCGACGCGCGCGTCGGCGTTGATCACCGCGGCGACGTCGTTGATCAGCCGGATCACCAGCTTGGCCATCTGGTAGGCGGATGCCGCCTTGCCCGAAAAGATCACCACCCGCGGCACGGGTGCGGCCTCGGGTTCGTCGAGGATGCGCTGGTAGCGCGTGATCACGTGCAGCACGTTCAGCAGCTGGCGCTTGTACTCGTGCATGCGCTTGACGTGCACGTCGAACATCGCTGCCGGGTCGATGTGGATGCCCAGGTGGCTGCCGATCCAGTGCGCCAGCCGCAGCTTGTTGGCGTGCTTCACTGCGCGCAGGGCGTGCAGGAAGTCGCCGTCGTCCTGCAGGCTGCGCAGCCCCGCCAGCTGGTCGAGATCGCGCCGCCAGCCGGGGCCGATACGACCGTCGATCAGCGCGGCCAGCCCCGGGTTGGCGTGCGCGAGCCAGCGTCGCGGGGTGACGCCATTGGTCTTGTTATTGAAGCGCTGCGGCCAGATGCGCGCGAAGTCGGCGAAGATCGATTCGCGCATCAGCGCCGAGTGCAGGGCCGATACGCCATTTATCGAATGTGAGGCGACGATCGCCAGGTAGGCCATGCGCACCCGGCGTTCGCCGTGCTCGTCGATCAGCGACACGCGGCGCATCAGCTCCACATCGTGGCCGAAGCGGTTCGTTAGCTCGGCGAGAAAGCGCGCGTTGATGTCGAAGATGATGCGCAGGTGGCGCGGCAGCACGCGGCCGAGCATGTCGAGCGGCCAGGTCTCGAGCGCCTCGTGCATCAAGGTGTGGTTGGTGTAGGAGAACACGCGCTGGCACAGCGCCCAGGCGTGGTCCCAGGCGAGGCCGTGCTCATCGACCAGCAGGCGCATCAGCTCGGGCACCGCGAGCACCGGATGGGTGTCGTTGAGATGGATGCTGACCTTGTCGGGGAGACGGTCGAAGTCGGGGTGGCCGACGCGGTGGCGGCGCAGGATGTCCTGCATGCTGGCGGAGACGAAGAAGTACTCCTGGCGCAGGCGCAGCTCGCGCCCCGACAGCGTCGAGTCGTCCGGGTAAAGCACGCGCGAGACGTTCTCGGAGTGGTTCTTGCTCTCGACCGCGCCGAAGTAGTTGCCGCGGTTGAAGGCGGTCAGGTCGATCTCCTCGGTGGCGCGCGCCGACCACAGGCGCAGCGTGTTCGTCACCTCGGTACCGTAGCCGGGGATGATCGAGTCATAGGCCATGGCGAGCACGTCCTCGGTGCCGACCCAGCGCACGGTGTCGCCCTGTTCCTCCAGATGGCCGCCGAAGCGCACACGCATCTGAATTTCGGGGCGCGGGAACTCCCATGGATTGCCGTGGGTGAGCCAGTAGTCGGGCACCTCGACCTGCTGGCCGTCGATGATCTGCTGGCGGAACATGCCGTAGTCGTAGCGGATGCCGTAGCCGAAGCCGGGCAGGCCGAGCGTGGCCATCGAGTCGAGGAAGCAGGCCGCCAGCCGGCCCAGGCCGCCATTGCCGAGCGCCGCGTCGGGCTCGAGTTCGGGCAGGCTGTCGGGGTCGATGTCGAGCTCGCGCAGGGCCTGGCGCACCGGGCCGACGAGTTCCAGCGCCAGCATGGCATTGCCCAGGCTGCGACCGATCAGGAACTCCATCGACAGGTAGTAGACGCGCTTGACGTCCTGGGCGTAGCTGGCGCGCGTGGTCTTCATCCAGCGCTCGACCAGGTGGTCGCGCACCGCATAGGCCACGGCATGCAGCCAGTCCTCGGGCTGGGCCGATTCCAGGTTCTTGCCGACCTGGTACATCAGCTTGTTGGCGATGGCACGCTTGAGCGACTCGACCTCGGTGGACAGGTGGTCGTACTGGCGGGTGAATTGGGCGAGATCCATGGGGGCGAGCGTGCCGTGTTCTTGGGTGGATGGGGGGCAGCCGGCGCGAGGGTGGGGCGGTTCAGGTCACCACGCTCGCTGCGCCCATGCCGCTGTGGCGGCGGATGCCGGCGAGCTCGTCGGCGATGCGGATCAGCGCGCCGAGCGCCTGCTGTACCGGCTGGTCGTGGTGGGCGGGATCGGGCTCGTAGCGCTCCAGATACACGCGCAGCGTCGCACCCTCGGTGCCGGTGCCGGACAGGCGGAACACGATGCGGCTGCCGTCGGCGAACAGCAGGCGCACGCCCTGGCCGTTGCTGACCGAGCCGTCGACCGGGTCGGTGTAGGCAAAGTCGTCGGCGCTGGCGATGCGCAGGCCGTCGCCGCAGTCGCGCCCGGCAAGGCTCGGCAGGCTCGCGCGCAGCTCGGCCATCAGCGCGTCGGCGCGCGCAGTGGGGATGCCCTCCCAGTCGTGGCGCGAGTAGTAGTGGCGGCCGAAGCGCGCCCAGTGCGCACGCACCAGTTCCTCGACCGAGCGCCCGCTGCTGGCGAGCAGGTTGAGCCAGAAAAGCACCGCCCACAGGCCGTCCTTCTCGCGCACGTGGTTGGAGCCGGTGCCGTAGCTCTCCTCGCCGCACAGCGTGGCCTGGCCGGCATCGAGCAGGTTGCCGAAGAACTTCCAGCCGGTGGGCGTCTCGTGGCAGGTGATGCCGAGCGCCGCCGCGACCTTGTCGGCGGCGCGCGAGGTCGGCATCGAGCGCGCGATGCCGGCCAGCCCGGCGCGATAGCCGGGCACCCGCGTGGCGTGCTCGGCGAGCACCGCCAGACTGTCGGACGGGGTGAGCACGAAGTCGCGGCCGAGGATCATGTTGCGGTCGGCGTCGCCGTCCGAGGCGGCGCCGAAGTCCGGCGCATCGGCGCCGCTCAGCGCCGCGATCAGCTCGGTGGCGTGCGCCGGGTTGGGGTCAGGGTGGTGGCCACCGAAATCCTCCAGCGGCTCGCCATTGACCACCGTGCCGGCCGGGGCGCCGAGCAGATCTTCGAAGATGGCCCGTGCGTAGGGGCCGCCGACCGCGCTCATGGCGTCGAAGCGCATGCGGTGGTCGGCGGCGAACCAGGCGCGCATGGCGTCGAAGTCGAACAACTGCTGCATCAGCTCGGCGTAGTCGGCCACCGGGTCGATCACCTCGACGATCATACCGCCCAAGCGGCGCGTGCCCAGGCTGTCGAAGTCGATGTCCTCGCCATCGCTTTCGATGCGATAGGCCTCAAGCTGCTGAGTGCGGGCGTAGATGGCCTCGGTGAGTCTTTCCGGCGCGGGACCGCCGTTGGCGGCGTTGTACTTGATGCCGAAGTCGCCCTCCGGTCCGCCCGGGTTGTGGCTGGCCGACAGGATGAGGCCGCCAAAGGCGGCGCGGCGGCGGATCACGGCACTCACTGCCGGCGTAGACAGCAGGCCGCCGCGGCCCACCAGCACCTTGGCAAAGCCGTTGGCCGCCGCCATGCGCAGAATGGTGCACACCGCCTCGCGGTTGTGGAAGCGGCCGTCACCGCCCAGCACCAGGGTCTGGCCTTCGTGGCCGGGCAGGGTGTCGAATACCGCCTGAACGAAGTTCTCGAGGTAGTGCGGCTGCTGGAAGACGGCGACCTTCTTGCGCAGGCCGGAGGTGCCGGGACGCTGGCCGGCGAAGGGGCGGGTGGGGACGGTCTGGATGCTCATGGCTTCAAGCTTTGGTGGGAGGAGGGTTCAGGCGCGGCCGATGCCGCAAGGCTGACAAAATTGTCGTGGGCAGGACGGCTGGCCGCTGCAGATGGCGCGTCATCGCCGGCGATGCCGCCAGCCGGGCGCCGATCGACCAGAAGCTGCACGCTGTGGGCAGGCACGGCGCACAACGATTCGCCGCCGAGGCCCAGCGGCGGCGGATCGACCGGCGCCCCGTCGGCCCGGCTGCTGTCGACGACGGGGTGCCAGATGCCGGCAGGCAGCCGAAACGAGGCCGCCCGGTCGGCAGGATTCACCAGCATCAGGACCCGGGCCTCTCCTGCAACTGGCGGGCAGAGCAGGATGGCGAGCGCACGCTCGTCACGATCGGCCCAGTGGCCGGCATCGATCGCGGTGGCGTCCGGACGCAGCCACCCCACCGTGGCCTTGCCGCCATGCTCCGGTCCGCGCAGCCAATCGGCCTGGTGCAGCGCCGGGAGGGCGGCGCGCAGGGCGAGCAGGCGGCGCACGCAGGCGAGCAAGGCCTGGTCGGCGCCTGCCCAGTCCAGCCAGGTGGTGTCGTTGTCCTGGCAGTAGGCGTTGTTGTTGCCGTGCTGGCTGTGGCCGATCTCGTCGCCGGCGAGCAGCATGGGCGTGCCCTGGGCACACAACAGCGTGGCGAGCAGGGCGCGTTGCAGGCGGGCACGCAAGGCGAGCACGGCGCCATCGTCGGTGGGGCCTTCGACGCCGCAGTTCCAGGACGCGTTGTGATGCTGGCCGTCGCGGTTGTGCTCACCGTTGCCGTGGTTGTGCTTGTGCTCGTAGCTGACCAGGTCGCGCAGCGTGAAGCCGTCGTGTGCAGTGAGGAAGTTGACGCTTGCGGTGGGCGCGCGGCGGCCGTGGTGGAACTGAGCGGCCGAGGCCGCGAAGCGATGCGCGAACAAGCCGCGATCGCCTGCGCCGCGCAGCCACCACGCGCGCATCGTGTCGCGGAACTGGTCGTTCCATTCGGCCCAGCCGGCCGGAAAGGCGCCGAGCTGGTAGCCGCCGGCGCCGATGTCCCAGGGCTCGGCGATCAGCTTGAGGGCCGCCAGCTGCGGGTCGGCCTGGATCGCGGCGAAGAGGCCGGCATCGCGGTTGAAGGTGCCATGGCGGTCGCGGCCGAGCGTGGTGCCAAGGTCGAAGCGAAAGCCATCGACGCGGTAGTGCTCCGCCCAGTGACGCAGCGCACCGAGCACCAGCTCGACCATGCGCGCCTCGGCCAGGTTGACGCTGTTGCCGCAGCCGGTCCAGTCTTGGTAGTGCGCCGCATTACCCGGCACGAGATGGTAGGCGCGCGCATTGACCAGGCCGCGCAGCGACAGCATCGGCCCGGCGGCGTCGAGCTCGGCGGTGTGGTTGAAGACGACGTCGAGCACCACCTCCAGCCCGGCCGCGTGGAGGGTGTCGATGGCCTCGGTCAGCTCGCCGGCAGGTGTGGTGCCGGCCCGGCCGCTCCAGTAGCGGGTTTCCGGCGCCAGCCAGGCGAGCGGCGCGTAGCCCCAGTGGTTGGCCAGGCCGCGCTGCTGCAGGGCAGACTCGTCGGCACGGAAGTGCAGCGGCAGCAGCGACAGGGTGGTGATGCCAAGGGCACGGTAGTGGGCGAGCATCACCGGGTGGGCGAGCGCCGCGTAGCTGCCGCGCAGTGCGGACGGGATGTCGGGGTGGCGCTGGGTGAGGGCGCGCACATGGGCTTCGTAGATGATGATGCGTTCGCGCGCGATGGCGGGCCGCGGCGGGCGCGGCCGCGGCGCGGGCGGCGCCGGCACGCGGGCCTTCGGCGCCACGGCGGCGTTGTCGCGGGCATCCGGCGCCAGCGTGCCGTCAGCGCGGCAGGCGTTGAACAGATCGAGCTCGGCGGTCAGCACCGGGTCTTCGGGCTGGCCTGGCCCCTGTCGTCCGTAACAACCCACCACCTCCTGCGCCCAGGGGTCGAGCAGCAGCTTGGCCGGGTTGAACCAGTGGCCCAGCTGCGGCGCCCATGGCCCGTGGGCGCGCAGTCCATACACCAGGCCCGGCCCGGCGCCAGGCAGAAAGCCGTGCCACACGCCCTCGCTGCAAACGGGAAGCGGCAGGCGGCAGCGCTCCTCGCGGCCCGCTTCATCGAATACACACAGTTCGAGCGCATCGGCATCCGGCGCCCACACGGCGAAGTTGAGCCCCGCCACGCCGCCCTCGACGGCTGGACTTGCGCCAAGCGGCCACGGCCGGCCATGAGCGAGCGCCGGCGCTGCGGCGGGCATCGGGGCGGCGCGTACGCCATCTTCGATTCGCGCTGCCGGTCCGTGCGTCAGCGACACGCCGGCGTCTGCCATGCGGCACCTGTCTTGGGCGGGCATTCGAGCCTCATTCGTTTGCGCGCAGCGTGGGCTGTGGCAGGGGGTTTGCTGCGGCGCTGCACTTGCCGACTAGGATAAAGCTTTCGCATGCCCTCGGGCGCGGCCATTTCGACACGGCGCGTCGAGGCGCATGTTTCGCCGCGAGCGTCAGCTCCTGGTCGCCATGCGCCCGGCCCGTCAGCCTCAGTGGTCGAAGCTCTCCTCGCCGCCTGGCCGGGCAAAGCCGCCAAGGATCCAGGCGCTCGCGCTGGTGGTGTTGAGGCGAAAACCGGGCGACACACGCACCTGTGCTACTTCATTGCCCGCCTGGTCGAAGGCGCTCAGGGTCGCAAAGGGCTCGTATTCATCGGGCGTGATGTCGAGGCGAACCTCCCATTGGGCATCGAGCGCGAACACCGTCAGCGACCTGTGCAACAGGGCGTGCGCCTGCTGGGCGTGGCGCTGCAGCACTTCGGTCGCGCTCTTCACCAGGGTGTTGAAGGCGGCCTGGTCGAGCGGCTTGGGGTTCTTTTTGTCGCGGCCCATGGTCCACGGGCCGACCAGCGCGGGTTCGGCCTCGCCGTCCTTGAGCATCTCTACCGCCCAGCCGTCGTCGTCCTCGTTCTTGATCACGCGCGCGGTCCAGCCGTCGAGCTGCCACAGGCGATCGCTGCGGCTGGCTGCGGGGGTGTCGTCGATGTCGGGGGTCGGGAGGGGGGCGTCGTGGTATTCAGGCATGTATGGTGGCGCTTCGAAGAGGGGAACGGGCAGTGGGTGGGGCAGTTCGTTCGGGGCCGCGTCGCCTCCGGCGCTCGGCGCGCTGCGGGCAGGCTTGCGGGCTGGCCTGTGCCGCGCGGGCGGCGACTCGGTCGGCCCAGCCGCGGCCGCAAACAGGGTCATCTGATCGTGAGTCATCTTCAGCCTTTCTGGGGAGCTGATATTTTATACAGCTTAACGATGTTGGGCCATGGCTGCCGCATGCCCAGTCGCTCGCCAACGGCGAGACCGACATCGCGCGGAGGGGGCCGTGCGGCCATGTACCGGCCAAGCACCATGGGGCGCGCAGGCGCGGCCATGAATCTGGCCGCCGCCCGCTTGCATGCGACAAGGTGAAACAATGCGCGACAGGGAGAGGGAGGACGTATGCGCAGGTATGGTCGCATCCGCTGGACACTGGTGCTGTCATTGAGCTGCAGCGCGGTGGCAGCGCACGCCGCTACCGTGTGGGTCGGCCAGTTTTCCGCGGGCGAGGCGGGCCTGCCCGAACCCTGGCGCGTGCAGCAGCTCGACGAGCGCGTCGCGCCCACCCGGTACACGCTCAGGATCTGGGATGGCGTCGCAGCGATCGAGGCGAACGCTGATCGCAGCATGGCCTTGTTCGCACGTCCGCTCGAGGTCGACCTCGAGGCCACCCCGCACCTGTGCTGGCTGTGGCGAGTCGATGCGCCCCTGGTCTCGGCGGACATGAGGACCAGGGCCGGCGACGACTACGCGGCGCGGGTGTATCTGAGCTTCAAGGTGGCGCCCGAGGCGCTGGGACTTGGCACGCGGGCCAGGCTCGCGCTGGCGCGCTCGATCTATGGTGAGCAGGTGCCGGATGCGGCACTCAACTATGTGTGGGACAACCGCCAACCGGTGGGCACGCTCATGCCCAACGCCTATACCGACCGCACGCGCATGCTTGTGTTGCGCTCGGGCGCGGACGACGCGGGCCGCTGGGTCGGCGAGCGTCGTGATGTGGCCGAAGACTTCAGGCGCGCGTTCGGCAGCGTGCGGGCGCAACTGAGCGGGCTTGCCCTGGCCTCCGACACCGACAACACCGGGGAGCGGGCACGCGCCGGGTTTGCCGAGTTTCGCTTCGTTGGACGCGACGAGGTGTGTGTCGCGCCGGATTGAGTTCGAGCGCAACATTGCGCCTCGGATCACCTTGCCTGCCTGCGGGGGGCACGGCGTGCCTGGCGGCGCCCGGCGCTGTCCTGACGCATCCGTCCGAATGGCGCACGACCCGACCGACGAAACACTGCCGCTGGTGACGATCAGCGCCGCCTGGTCCGCGCGCGACGCCACCACCCGGCCGCACGAAACAGGAGTGACGGATGAGCAATGCAAGCGCACAGGCCGACAGTCCGCCTTGGGACGAGGCGTCGATCACCGCGATCCGACGCGACATGCTGCGCTTTGCCCGCATGCAACTGCGCGACGGCGGCGCGGCCGAGGACATGGTGCAGGAGGCGTTGATGGCGGCGATGACCAGCGCGAAGAGCTTCGCGGGACGGTCCGCCTTCAAGACCTGGATGTTCGCCATCCTGCGCAACAAGATTGTCGATCACATCCGTGCGTCGTCACGCGAGATCTGCGGCTCGGATCTTGCGGGGTGCTCCGACCTGGACGCCGGGCTGGATGAGTTCGATGTGCTGTTCAACCAGAGGGGGCACTGGAACCCCGACGATCGCCCCGCAACCTGGTCCGATCCCGCGGCCTCCTTCGAGCAGGATGCGTTCTGGGTGGTGTTCGACGCCTGCATGAACAACCTGCCCGAGCACATCGCCCGCGTGTACATGATGCGTGAGTTTCTCGAGTTAGAGACTGCGGAGATCTGTGCACAGCTGGGCATCACCCGTAACAACTGCTTCGTGATCCTGCACCGCGCGCGGCTCGGACTGCGGGCATGTCTCGAGAATCGTTGGTTCCAGGGAGAGGTCAGATGAGGATGATGAACTGCAAGGAGGTGATGCGGCTGATGTCCGAGCGCTACGAGCGCACGCTCAGCCTGCGCGAGCAGCTGTCACTGAAGGTGCATACGGCCATGTGCATGGGTTGCACGAACTACGGCAAGCACATGGACGTGCTGCGCGAGGCCGCGGCGCGGCTGCGCGAGGGGCGCGCGGGCGACGAAGGCTGAGCGTCTTGGGGCGAAGGAGTGCCTGTCGCGCGGCGCAGGACGACGGCTGTCACGGCTGCGCGGTCAGTTTCGCGCCGACCGCGTCGACGAGCGCGGCGAAGTCGCTTTCGGCGTGCATCTGCGGCGAAAGCGTGTTCATGTTGCCGAGGATGGAAGTCAGTTCGGCGATCGTGCGCCGGATTGCGGCGTAGAGGTCGATCTCCTCCCTGAAGCCCTTCAGGTCGGCGGCCGAGACGGTCTTGAGGGCTTCGTCGAGTTCGTGGATCTGGGCTTCCCAGTATTGAACGTAGCGCAGTCGATCGAGGGCACGATGGATCCCCGCGTCGTCCAGCAGCACCGGGAATACCCGGTCCTGGAAGCCCCCCTGCGCGGCGACCTGCATCAGTTCGAACATGCAGTGGGTCGAGCGCAGGTACTTGTCGCCGATCACCGCGATGACGCAGCGGCCGCGGCCGAGCCGCTCCATGAAGGCACGGATGTCGGCCTTGTAGCCGAGCGCCTGCTTGTCGCGGACGACGGCGATGCCGCGCCTGGCGAACGCATGCTCGAGACGCTCGACCAGGGCCTCGCTCTCGCCGCCCCAGGCATAGGAGACGAACACCTCGCGCGTCGTGTCGGCTGACAGCGGCGCCATGCCTGCGTTGACGGGGGCGGGAGAAGGAGAGGGAGAAGGAGAGGGAGAAGGCGAGCGGGAGGTTGCGGGCGTGGGGGCCGCCGCCGTGTCGCCGCCGCCCGGCGGTCGTCGGGCAAGGGAGGACTCCAGCGCCCGGAAGATCGCTTCGACGTTCTGCCTGTTGCGACCGAAGTCGAACACCGTCGTGCTTACCTTGCAGCTGCTGCGCACATGGACGGTGCCATCCTGTACCGTGAGCTCGATGGTTTCACCGAAGGACTTCCAGTTGACGCCGGCATTCGCCTCGATGCGGCCTGCGGCCGGCAGAGCGCGCTCGATGGTGAAGCCGCATTCCGACAAGGCGTCACGACAGCGTTCGAACAGCAGGGCTGTCGATACCGCGTACTGGCGCCTGTCCTCGTGATTCGCTGCCATGCCAGCCTCCGCCATGATTGCGCCCGCCGCGGCGCGCTCGAAGTCTCCGTGCTTCGTCGTCGGCGTGCAAGCCCTTCTGGTCGCGGCGGCTGGCCGGGTGTGCCGAGCTTTGCGGGCATGCCCGCGCAGCACTGCAGGTTGGCGTGCGGCTGGTCCTGCCCGTGCTGCTGCCAGCGGGTCAGGCGGCGTCTGCTGGCGCGCTCCTGGCAACATCCTCCAGAAACAGCGCGTCCGCGCGCACGAAGCCGAGCAGCAAAGCGGCCAGCGCGGGATAGACATCGAAGCGCGGGCGGGCCTGCCGGCAGCGATCCACGAAGCGGGCCAGCCAGTCGAGCAGGGCGCTGCGCAGGAAGGCCGCCTGGGCCGCAGCGGATTGGGCGATGTCGCCCACCGCGGCGTCCTTCTGCGCGAGCTCGGCCATCAGCGCCAGGGGTACGGCGAGGTGGTCGGCCGGTTCGCGAAAGCCAGCCTGGAGAGTGAGGTTGCGCGCAGCAAGAAACTCGCGCATGCGGGCCTCGGCGGCGCCGTAGAGCGGCGAGGCGGCATCCTTGCCTTCGTAGGCCGAGGCATAGGGCAGGGCGCTGGTCTTGCCGTCGAGCAGGAAGAGCTGGGCGAAGTCCGCAGCCAGTTCCAGGTGCGGGAGTTGCTCGGCACGCAGGGCGGCGATGGCCGCGTCCAGGCGCTGCACCTCGGCGGCGAGACCGAGCTCGGCCAGCCCCGCAAAGGGGGCGAAGCTCCCCTCGGCGAAGTGGGCGCGGTACACGTCCTCGGGGACCTCCTGTGCGTACAGCCGGCAGAACCAGCCGTACAGCCCGGCGCGCTGCATGCTGGCGAACTGCCACTCCGCGGCCGACAGCGCCACGGAGTCGGTTGCGCCGGGGACGTCGGGGCCGTCGGACCCGGGGGGCGCCCCGGAGGGCGCTCCCGCGGCGGCTCGTGCATTCGCGTCCGTCATGCCTTCACCTCCCGCCCTTGCGGATCGACCTCGATCGGGCCGCCGAAGGCCGTCACCGGCGGCGGGGTGCCGACGAACCTCTCGATCTCGACCAGGCAGGTATTGGCGCTGGTGGCCTGGGCGAGGCTGGAGGTGCCGATGTCCAGCGTCAGCGTATTGGGATCGCCGTAGGTGTCGAGCGCACCGATCTCCGGCCCGGTCGGCCCGTACCAGGCGCCTTCCTGGATGCGCACCACGCCGCGCGGGAAGTCGTCCGAGACGTGCGCGCCGGCCAGCAGCTGGCCGCGGTCGTTGAACACGCGCACCACGTCGCCATGCTTGATGCCGCGCGCGGCGGCGTCCTCGGGGCCGATGAAAACCGGCTCGCGCCCGCCGATGGCGTAGGTCTCGCGCAGCGGCTCGGATTCGCACAGCTGGGAGTGCAGGCGCTTGTCCGGGTGCACCGACTGCAGCCACAGCGGGAAGCGGTCCGAGCCGGGGCCGCCGTGCGAGCGCTCGGCCTTCTCCATCCACACCGGGTGGCCCTTGCAGTCGGCGTAGCCGTAGCGCTCGATCTTGCGGCTGAAGATCTCGATGAAGCCCGACGGCGTGCCGAGCGCGTTGACCTCGGCGTCGTCGCGGAAGTCGGCATGGCGCACCCAGGGCTTGCCCTCGGGGAACATCACGTAGCCCTTCTTCCAGAACTCGGCAAAGGGCGGCATGGCGATGTCCTTGAGACCGTTCTCCTTGCGGCAGTCCTCGTAGAGCTTCTCCACCCACTGCATCTCGTCCATGCCACGGGTGTATTCGGCGTCGCGATTGAAGCGCCGGGTGAGGCCGCGGAAGATCTCGAAGTCGGTGCGCGAGTGGAACAGCGGGTCGATGAGCTTTTGCATCGCAATGATGCCGCGGTTGCTGTAGGAGCCGTAGCCGTCGATATCGTTGCGCTCGAACGGCGTGCACGCCGGCAGCACGATGTCGGCAAAGCGGCAGGTGGCGGTCCAGTTGTAGTCGATGGCGACCACGGTCTCGAGCTTTTGCCAGGCTTGCTTCATGCGGTTGCGCTGGGGCTGGCGGTGCCACTGGTTGCAGCCGCTGAAGATCGCCATCTTGTAGGGCGGCAGCTTGACCTTGCCGCCGTTGAAGTCGATCTCCTTGCCCGGCTCGAGCAGGGCGTCGATGACGCGGGCGATCGGCAGCACCGCGCTGTAGCCCTTGTAGTCGGTGTTGTCGTGCTTGGGCTTGCGGCCTTCGTCGAGGTTGAGCGGGAAGGCGCCGGGCATGGCCGCACCCGACGAGGACACGCCCACCGAGCTGTAGTGGTGCGCATAGCTGATGCCGCCGCCGGGCAGGCCGATCTGGCCGAGCATGGCGGCGAGCACGGCGCCCATCCAGTAGGGCTGCTCGCCGTGCTGCTGGCGCTGTACCGCCCAGCCGAAGACGAGCTGGGTGCGGTGCCTGGCCATCAGGCGGGCGAGCTCGCGGATGCGCTCTGCAGGTACGCCGCAGATCTTCTCCGCCCATTCCGGCGTCTTCTCGACCTGGTCCTCGGTCTTGCCTTCGAGGTAGGGCAGGAAGCGGTCGAAGCCGAGGGTGTAGCTGTCGAGGAATTTCTGGTCGTGCAGGCCTTCCTTCACCAGCGTGTGCGCGATGGCGAGCATCAGCGGCACGTCGGTCATCGGGTTGATGTACTGGTGCTCGGCGCCGCCGAGGTAGTTGAGCGTCTTGCTCTTGACCGGGTCGATGCAGATCACCTGGATCGCCTTGTCGGCGACCTTCTGCTTGAGCTGCTCGAAGTAGGCGTAGGACTCGTGGGTCTCGGTGTTCCAGCCCACCTGCAGGTTCTTGATCGGGTCGTTGGCCCAGAACACGACGAGCTTGCTCTCCTGCAGGATCACGTCCCATGAGGTGCCTTGCGAATACACCTCGGTCGAGCCGAGCACGTAGGGCAGGATCATCTGCCCGGCGCCGGTCGAGTAGTCGCCGATGGTGCCGACGCTGCGGCCGTGCATGCCGATGCCGCGCACCATGTGGTTGCCGCAGCTATGTACCTGGCCGACCGAGCGCCAGCCCACGCCGGCGGTGTGCAGCGCCCATGGGCCGTAGTCCTTCTGAATGCGCTCGAGCTCCTCGTAGAACAGGTCCAGGGCCTCGTCCCAGCTCACCCGGACGAAGCGGTTGTCGCCGCGCTGGCTGGTGTCGCTGAGGTGGCGCTTGCGGTACCAGTCCAGGCGCACCATCGGGTAGCGCACGCGGGACGGGCTGTAGATGAGGCCCATGATCCCGTTGATCATCTCCGTCGGATGCTTGTCGTGCTCGAAGGGGCGGACCTCGATCACGCGGTCGCCGACCACCTTGGCGCGGAGGGCACCAAAGTGCGAGCCGGTCACCTTCCAGGTGGTGATGTCGTCACTGACGCTTGCCGCCTCGCCGGCCGCGTGGGCGGAGCGGGCGGTGAGCAGGCCGGGCGCGACCAGCGCGCTGCCCGACATCGCCGCCATGGCCTTGAGGAAACCTCGCCGAGAGTAGTTCATGGTGTTCAACTCCTGATCAGGGACGCGCGGTCTGCAGGGCGGAATCGGGCGAGCCGGTGCCGTGGTGCGACGCGCTGAAATCGGACGAATGGGTCTGGAGGTACTTGAGCACCACGCGGGCGGTGTCGTCATCCATGCTGGTGAAGCCGACCATGCCGCCGAACAGACCCGGCCAGGTGTTGGCATCGAAGTGCGCCTCGTCGGGCTGGCGGTGGCACACGCTGCAGCTCGCGTTGTAGCTCGAGCGGGCGATCGTCCACACCGGCTCGACGCTGTCGAGCACACTGCCCTTGCGCATCCAGGCGGTCGCGGTGACCTGCTGCCATTCGAGACCCGTCATCGGGTCTTCGCGGGTGTCGAGGACCTTCACGAAGTTCTCGTCCCGTGCCACCTCGCGGTCGAGGATGGTGCTGGTGATGTTGAGGCCGAAGTGGCTGTACCAGACGCGGCCGTAGCCCTTGTTCTTGCGCCACAGGGTGAGCTCGACACGCTGGGCGTCGCCCTTGGCTTCGATCACCTTGACCTGGGCGCCGACCTCGATCGAGCCAATGCGCTGGCTGAGCCCTTCGTCGGCAAACAGCTCCTGCGGGACGACGAGATAGTAGGTTTCGCCCGGACTCACCCGCTGCGAGGCGGCCGAGGACACCAGGGTGTCGAAGGCCGGGTTGCGCGCGCCCTTCATCTCGGGCAACTGGTGGGCAATGCCCTTGTGGCAGTCGACGCAGCTCTGGTCGCGCTCGGCGGCCTTGCGCATTGCCACCTGCGAAGCCGGGCGCATCTTGTCGAAGTCCATGTCCTTGTAGTCATGGCAGGCGCGGCATTCCTTCGAGCCGTTGGCGGCAAAGCGCGTCCATTCGCGCTGCGCCAGCACGAGGCGATGCTCCTTGAACTTCTCGCGGGTCTCGATGGTGCCGATCAGATGGCCCCACACCTCTCGGCTCGCCTGCATCTTGCGCGCCACCTTGTCGGTGAAGTCGTGCGGCACATGGCAGTCGGGGCAGCGTGCGCGAACGCCGCTGCGGTTGTTCCAGTGCACGGTCTTCTGCAACTCGGGCAGCAGGTTGTCGTGCATGGTGTGGCAACTGAGGCAGAACGCCTCCTTGTTGGTGGCTTCCATGGCGACATTGAAGCCCTGCCAGGCGAGCACGCCGGCAACGAAGCCGCCGGTGACAAGCACACCGAGGCCGATCCTGACCGATGGCTTGAGGAAGAGGTCCGCGATGGACCGAAGTAAGCTTTTCATGATGTTGCTCCTGCGTGTTGTCCGATTCCCGGGCTGGGGGCCGTGTCGCGCCGCCTTGCGCGCGGCATGGAGGGATCAGGACGGGGGGCCGAAGAACAGGATCTGCAGAAACCACACCACGAATCCGTAGGCCGCGATCGCCAGCGTCATCGTGACGGGCAACCCGACGAAGGCGAGGAGCAGGAACTTGGGCCACTCGTTCTTGCGTCCCGATGCGTCTGCACCGGACGGGGCGGAACGCCCGCTTGCTTGATTGTTCACGTCTCAGTCTCCGTGTTCATACATTCACCGAACGACAACCGCGCTGGAACCGCGCTCGAACTCAAGGGGGCGCCAGGCGATCCTTCTGCAGCATAGGTGTGCTCGGCTCAAAAACCACACCCCGATCATAGGGATTGGTTGTTAACACCGCGGGGAGTTTTGTGAATGGCGACGGTATGCGTGTTAATGGCATTAACACGAGGGCGGGGAGGGGCTGGGCGATCACGGTGTGGCGCTGCGGGTCGCCTGCCTGGCGCTGCGATGTGCGGCGAGAGGGGAGGCGAGAGGCGTCAGGCGCGGAGCGCCACATCACGCCGCGACCGTCTGCCGGCACGCCAGGCTCGGTCGCGGCGAGCGCAGCCGCCTACAGACGTTCGCGAGGCGACACGTCTGTGGCGAGGGACAGTTTGTCGGGCGCGTCGTTGAGGATCTGGGGCGTCGGGCTCAACGCAATGCAGCGCTCAACTGGTCGACCAGTTCGGCCCAGTCTGCGTCCTCGGCCAGCTTCTCTCTCAGGAAGGCCGCCTGAGCCGTGGTCCAGAAGGGGGCGTCGGCGATCTTCACCCTCTCGGGCAAGGGCGAGTGCGCCTTGATGAAGGCTTCGATGGCGTCGCCGTCGTTGGGCAGACCGAGTTGCAAGAACAGCTCATTGAAGACGTGAACGGGCTTTTCCATGTGACTCTCCTGTAGGGCTGGCAACGGAACGTCAAGGCTTGAAATATAGCGCAGCAGAACGAGGCTGCCCGCCGCAGGCAGTGCGTGCGCCCGTGAAGCAGGCGGGTATTCCGCGTGGCGGGCCGCCGCGGCATCGGCGCCACCGCCGTCGATTTGCTGCAAGCGCGACTGGCGTCCTATAATCCTGCGGTTTAGCCTGCTGGATACCTACGCCCCATGCTCAGACTTGTTGCCGGCAACTGGAAGATGAACGGCAGTCTCGCCGCCAATCGCGCCTTGCTGGACCAGCTCGTGGTCGTCCCCGGCGTGGAGATGGCGGTGTGCGTGCCCTATCCTTACCTGGCACAGTTGCAGGATCGTCCGTCGGGGCTGCAGCTCGGTGCGCAGGACGTCAGCGAGCACGAGGCGGGCGCGTATACGGGCGAGGTCAGTGCGGCCATGCTGGGCGAGTTCGGCTGTCGTTACGTCATCGTCGGTCATTCCGAGCGCCGGGCGTTGTTCGGCGAGGCCGACCTCGTCGTCGGCCGCAAGGCCCGGGCTGCACAGGCGGCGGGGATGGTGCCCATCGTATGTGTGGGCGAGACGCTCGACGAGCGTGATGGCGGGCAGGTGATGGCGGTGATCGGGCGTCAGCTGGCCGCCGTGCTCGATGTCGTGGGCGTCGAGGCGATGGCGCGGCTGGTGCTCGCCTACGAGCCGGTGTGGGCGATCGGTACAGGCCGATCGGCGACGGCCGGACAGGTGGCCGAGGTGCACGGGGGTATTCGGGCCTGGCTGCGGGCGCACGGTGTCGATGCAAAGCGGGTGCGCATCCTCTACGGCGGCAGCGTCAAGCCGGACAATGCGGCCGCCATCTTCGCGGCGGTCGATGTCGATGGCGGCCTGATCGGCGGCGCGTCCCTGGTGGCGGAAGATTTCATGGCGATCTGTCGCGCTGCGGCAGACGCGGTTTGATTGTTCAACGTTTGGTCTTTTTTCAGGGTTTGTGATGGGTGACTATCTCTTCTCCATGGTGCTGACGGTCCATGTTCTGGTCGGTCTCGGCGTCATTGGTCTGGTTCTTGTGCAGCACGGCAAAGGTGCCGACATGGGTGCGGCGTTCGGCAGCGGTTCGTCGGGCAGTCTGTTCGGTTCCTCGGGTTCGGCCAACTTCCTGAGTCGCACCACCGCGGTGCTGGCGACGGTGTTCTTCCTCACCAGTCTCGGCCTGAGCTATCTCGCGAGCAACAAGCCTGCTGCGCCTTCCAGCGTCATGGAAGGGGTGCAGACCGCGCCGGCGACCAATGGTATTCCCGCGGTCCCCGCGGCGCCGGTCGATACCTCGCCGGCGCAGTCGATCCCGAAATAATTATCTGGCGAGCTCTTTGCGCGGTGCGCAAAAGCTCTTATAATTATCGGGCTGTTTGAACAGCGCGCCGACGTGGTGAAATTGGTAGACACGCTATCTTGAGGGGGTAGTGGCGAAAGCCGTATGAGTTCGAGTCTCATCGTCGGCACCATATTTCGGTAACGCCCGCATCAGCGGGCGTTTCCATGCAGAGCAGCCATAACAATAATGACGACGCGGCCTTCGATGTCGTCCAACGCAATGGGGGTATCTGAACATGCTGGAAAATTATTTTCCTGTCTTGATGTTCATTCTCGTTGGTCTTGGTTTTGGGGTTGCTCCTGTCATTCTTGGGCGCGTTCTTGCGCCTTATCGCCCTGATGGCGAAAAAAACTCTCCCTATGAATGCGGCTTCGAGGCGTTTGAAGACGCCCGCATGAAGTTCGACGTTCGCTATTACCTGATTGCCATCCTCTTCATCCTGTTCGATCTCGAGATCGCCTTCCTGTTTCCGTGGGCGACGGTCTTCCAGGAGTTCATCGCCGCCGGCGAGGTCGCCTGGTTCGTGTTCGGCTCGGTGATGGTCTTTCTTGCGGTTCTGGTCATCGGTTACATCGTCGAGTGGAAGAACGGCGCACTCGACTGGGAGTAATGCATGAGCATTGAGGGCGTCTTTCGCGAGGGGTTCGTCACCACCTCGCTCGATGCGGTCATCAACTGGACGCGCACCGGCTCGCTGTGGCCGATGACGTTCGGTCTGGCCTGCTGTGCGGTTGAGATGATCCATGCGGGCTGTTCCCGCTATGACCTCGACCGTTTCGGGGTGGTGTTCCGGCCCAGTCCGCGCCAGTCCGATCTGATGATCGTGGCCGGCACGCTGTGCAACAAGATGGCGCCGGCGCTGCGCAAGGTCTACGACCAGATGTCGGAGCCGCGCTGGGTCATCTCCATGGGTTCGTGCGCCAACGGGGGAGGGTACTACCACTACTCCTACTCGGTCGTGCGCGGCTGTGACCGCATCGTGCCGGTCGACGTCTATGTGCCCGGCTGTCCGCCGACGGCCGAGGCGCTGATCTACGGCATTCTCCAGCTTCAAAACAAGATCAAGCGCACGAACACGATCGCGCGCTGACGGGTGTCCCAGACATGAGTGCCAAGCTTGAACGCCTGAGCCAGACCTTGCGCGACGTATTCGGTGACAGCTTGAAGTCGCTGGTGCTGGATCGCTGGGAAGTCACCATCGAGGTCGCGGCAAGCGATTACCTGTGCGTCGCGCGCACCCTGCGCGACCACGCCGACCTGCATTTCGAACAGTTGATCGACATCTCCGGACTCGACTATTCGACCTTCGGGAATGGTGGCTGGGAGGGGGCGCGCTTCGCCTCGTCCGCGCACCTGACCTCGGTGAAGTACAACTGGCGCGTACGCCTGAAGGTCTTTGCGGAGGATGACGAGTTCCCCGTGCTGGACTCGGTCGTCGATGTGTGGCCGAGCGCCAACTGGTACGAGCGCGAGTCCTTCGATCTGTACGGAATCCTGTATTCGGGTCACCCCGATCTGCGGCGCATTCTCACCGACTACGGCTTCGTTGGCCATCCTTTCCGCAAGGATTTCCCGGTTTCGGGCTACGTCGAAATGCGTTACGACCCCGAGCAGGGCCGGGTCGTCTATCAGCCGGTCACCATCGAGCCGCGCGAGAACACACCGCGCATCGTGCGCGAAGAGAACTACGGGGACGTCGGCCATGGCTGAGATCCGCAACTACACGATCAACTTCGGTCCGCAGCACCCCTCCGCGCACGGTGTGCTGCGCCTGGTGCTCGAACTCGATGGCGAAGTCGTCGAGCGTGCCGACCCGCACATCGGTCTGTTGCACCGCGGCACCGAGAAGCTCGCCGAGACCCGTACCTGGGTGCAGTCCGTGCCTTACATGGACCGACTCGACTACGTGTCGATGATGTGCAATGAGCACGCCTACTGCATGGCCATCGAGAAGCTGCTCGGCGTACAGGTGCCGGAGCGGGCGCAGTACATCCGCGTGATGTTCGACGAGATCACGCGCATTCTGAACCACCTGCTCAACATCGGCACTCACGCCCTCGACATCGGCGCGATGACGATGGTGCTGTACACCTTCCGCGAGCGCGAAGACCTGATGGACGCCTATGAGGCGGTGTCGGGTGCGCGCATGCACGCGGCCTACTATCGGCCGGGCGGCGTCTATCGCGACCTGCCGGATCGCATGCCGAAGTACGAGGTGAACAAGTTCAAGAACGAGAAGGTCGTCAAGGAGCTCAACGCCAACCGCGAAGGCTCGCTGCTCGACTTCCTCGAGGACTTTACCAATCGCTTCCCGACCTACTGCGACGAATACGAAACCCTGCTCACCGACAACCGGATCTGGAAACAGCGCACGGTCGGCATTGGCGTGGTCTCGCCAGAGCAGGCGCTGGCCTGGGGTTTCACCGGCCCGATGCTGCGTGGTTCCGGCATTGCCTGGGATCTGCGCAAGAAGCAGCCCTACGAAGTGTATGACCGCATGGATTTCGACATCCCCATCGGCAAGAACGGCGACTGCTACGACCGTTACCTGTGCCGCATGGAGGAGATGCGCCAGTCCAATCGCATCGTCAAGCAGTGCATCGACTGGCTGCGCAAGAACCCGGGTCCGGTCATCACCGACAACCACAAGATCGCCCCGCCTTCGCGCGAGAGCATGAAGTCAAACATGGAAGAGCTGATCCATCACTTCAAGCTCTTCACCGAGGGCATGCATGTGCCCAAGGGCGAGGTGTATGCGGCTGTCGAGCATCCGAAGGGCGAGTTCGGCGTGTATGCCGTGTCCGACGGCGCGAACAAGCCCTACCGCCTCAAGCTGCGTGCGCCGGGCTTTGCGCACCTTGCCGCGATGGACGACATGGCGCGCGGGCACATGATCGCCGACGTGGTCGCGATCATCGGCACGATGGACGTGGTGTTCGGCGAGATCGACCGCTGAGGCGCCGGGCGCAGGCAAGGAAGGTACCGGCGCCGCGGGGCGTCGCAGGATCAAACAAGAATCGGCAGGCTATCCGGAAGATCAAGACGACATGCTGAGCCAGGAATCGCTGCAACAGATCGATCGAGAGATCGCGAAATATCCGTCCGATCAGAAGCAGTCCGCGGTGATGGCCGCACTGCGGATCGCGCAGGTCGAGAAGGGCTGGCTGCCGAAGGAACTCATCGAGTTCGTCGCCCGCTATCTCGACATGCCGGCCATCGCGGCCTACGAGGTCGCCAGCTTCTACAACATGTACGACCTCGAGCCGGTCGGCCGGCACAAGGTCACCGTGTGCACCAATCTGCCGTGCGCCCTGTCCGGCGGTGTCGATGCCGCGGACTACCTCAAGAAGAAGCTCGGCATCGAATTCAACGAGACCACGCCTGACGGCAAGTTCACGCTGAAGGAGGGCGAGTGCATGGGTGCCTGTGGCGACGCCCCGGTGCTGCTGGTGAATAACCATCACATGTGCAGCTGGATGACCACCGAGAAGATCGACCAGATGCTGGCCGAGCTGGACAAGAAATGAGCACGCAAGGAATGATCCTCGCCGGTTGTGACGGCGACCGCACCTGGCGGCTCCAGGACTATGTCGCCCGCGGCGGTTATTCGGCCCTCAAGAAGATCATTGCCGAGAACACCTCGCAGGACGCGATCATCACCGAGCTGAAGACTTCGGTACTGCGCGGCCGCGGCGGCGCAGGTTTTCCGACCGGCCTGAAGTGGAGCTTCATGCCGCGCTCCTTCCCGGGTGAAAAGTACCTCGCCTGCAACTCGGACGAGGGCGAGCCGGGTACCTTCAAGGATCGCGACATCCTGCGCTACAACCCGCACAGCGTCATCGAGGGCATGGCGATCGCCGCCTACGCGATGGGCGCGGGGCGCGGCTACAACTACATCCACGGCGAGATCTTCGAGGTGTATGCGCGCTTCGAAGAGGCGCTGGAAGAGGCGCGTGCCGCCGGCTTCATCGGCCAGAATATCCTCGGCAGCGACTTCTCCTTCGAGCTGTTCGCCCACCACGGCTATGGTGCCTACATCTGTGGCGAGGAAACCGCGCTGCTCGAGTCGATCGAGGGCAAGAAGGGCCAGCCGCGCTTCAAGCCGCCTTTCCCGGCGAGCTACGGGCTGTATGGCAAGCCGACCACGATCAACAACACCGAGACCTTCGCCTCGGTGCCCTTCATCATGAACATGGGCGGCGAAGCCTTCCTCAACCTCGGCAAGCCCAACAACGGCGGCATGAAGCTGTTCTCGGTGTCGGGCCACGTCAATCGCCCCGGCAACTACGAGGTCCCGCTCGGGATGCCGTTCGCCGAACTGCTCGAGATGGCGGGCGGCATGCGCGGCGGGCGCAAGCTCAAGGCGGTGATCCCGGGCGGTTCGTCGGCGCCGGTGGTGCCGGGCAGTGTGATGATGGACAGCACAATGGACTATGACTCCATCTCCAAGGCCGGCTCCATGCTGGGCTCCGGTGCCGTCATCGTCATGGATGAGACCACCTGCATGGTGAAGGCGCTCGAGCGCCTGTCGTATTTCTACTTCGAGGAGTCCTGCGGTCAATGCACCCCCTGCCGCGAGGGCACGGGCTGGCTGTACCGCGTGGTGCATCGCATCGAGCACGGCCTCGGCCGTCCGGACGACCTCGATCTGCTCAACTCCGTTACCGCCAACATCATGGGTCGCACCATCTGCGCCCTCGGCGATGCGGCCTCGATGCCGGTGCAGAGCTTCGTCAAGCACTTCGGCAGCGAGTTCGAATACCACATCGAAAACAAGAAGTGCCTGGTGCCGCCCGAAGTCCAGCGCGCCGGCAGTCAAATCTACGTGAGCCCGTCATGCTAGAGATCGAAATCGACGGCAAGCAGGTCCAGGTCAACGACGGCAGCACCGTGATCGAGGCTGCAGCGGTTGCCGGGTCCTACATTCCGCACTTCTGCTACCACAAGAAGCTGTCCATCGCGGCCAACTGCCGCATGTGCCTGGTCCAGGTCGAGAAAGCGCCCAAGCCCCTGCCAGCCTGTGCGACGCCGGTCACCAACGGCATGAAGGTGTGGACCCACTCCGAACTGGCGGTGAAGGCGCAGAAGGGGGTGATGGAATTCCTGCTCATCAACCACCCGCTCGACTGCCCGATCTGCGACCAGGGTGGCGAGTGCCAGCTGCAGGACCTCGCCGTCGGCTACGGCTCGACCGCCTCGCGCTACCAGGAAGAAAAGCGCGTCGTGTTCAACAAGAACCTCGGCTCGCTGGTGTCGACCGACATGACGCGCTGCATCAACTGCACGCGCTGCGTCCGCTTCACCGCCGAGATCGCCGGCGAGATGGAGCTCGGCCAGGCCTTCCGCGGCGAGCACGCGGAGATCATGCCCTTCATCGAGAAGACGATCGACTCCGAGCTGTCGGGCAACATCATCGACCTGTGTCCGGTCGGCGCGCTCACCTCCAAGCCCTTCCGCTTCGCCGCCCGCACCTGGGAGCTGTCGCGGCGCATGTCGGTGAGCCCGCACGATTCGCTGGGTGCCAACCTCATCGTGCAGACCAAGCACGACGTCGTGAAGCGCGTGCTGCCGCTCGAGAACGAGGACGTCAACGAGTGCTGGCTGTCCGACAAGGACCGCTTCTCCTACGAGGCGCTTGCCAGTGAGGAGCGCCTGACCACGCCCATGATCCGTCAGGGCGGGCAATGGAAGCCGGTCGACTGGCAGGCGGCGCTCGAGTTCGTCGCCACCGGCCTGCGCGGCATCGCCAAGGATCACGGCGCCGCCGCGATCGGCGCGCTCGCATCGCCGCACAGCACGGTCGAGGAGCTCTTCCTGTTGCAGAAGCTGGTCCGTGGCCTGGGGTCGGAGAACGTCGATGCGCGCTTGCGCCAGGCCGACTTCCGTGCCGATGGCAAGCGCCAGGGCGCCAGTTGGCTGGGCATGAAGATCGCTGAGGTCAAGGATCTCAATCGCCTGCTGGTGGTGGGGAGCTTCCTGCGCAAGGACGCGCCGCTGCTGGCGCAACGCGTGCGCCAGGCGGCAAAGAAGGGCCTTCACGTCAGCGCGATCGGCCCCAATGCCGAGGATTGGCTGTTGCCGGTGCGCCAGCGCGCGCTGGTCGCGCCCTCCGCGATGGTGGCGACGTTGGCCCAGGTGGTGGTTGCGCTCGCCCAGGAAAAGGGCGCCGAAGTCAGCGTCGTGCTGCTCGGCAAGCTGCCTGCGGTCGTGTCCGACGATGCCCGTGCCATCGCGCAGAGCCTGGCCTCCGGCCGCCAGGTGGCGGTGTGGCTGGGCAGTCTTGCCGCCCAGCACGCCCGCGCCAGCGAACTGCAGATGCTTGCACAGGAGATCGCCCGCCTCAGCGGCGGTTGCTTCGGCTTCATCGGCGAGGCGGCCAACAGCGTCGGTGCCGCGCTCGTGGGTGCGCTGCCGGGCGAAGGCGGTCTCAACGCCGCCGCCATGATCGAACAGCCGCGCAAGGCCTATGTGCTGCTCGGCGCCGAGCCCGATCTCGATTTCGCCAACCCGGCGGCCACCGTCGCCGCGATGCGTGGCGCGCAACTGGTGGTGGCGATGACGGCGTTCCAGTCGGCCACGCTGCGCGAGCTCGCCGACGTGATGCTGCCGATCGCGCCCTTCACCGAGACCTCCGGCACCTTCGTGAGCTGCGAAGGCCGTGCGCAGAGCTTTACCGCGGTGGCCAGGCCGCAAGGCGATACGCGACCGGGCTGGAAGGTGCTCCGGGTGCTCGGCAACCTGCTTGCGCTCGAAGGCTTTGGCTACCACGACTCCGAGTCGGTGCGCGCCGAAGCGCTGCCGGCCGACATCGGCGCGGCGCTGGGCAATGGCGTCGAAGGCGTGGTGGTGTCGACCGCGACTGCATCTGCCGCGGCGCTCGAACGCGTGACCGACGTGCCGATCCACTTCGCCGATCCGCTCGTGCGTCGTGCGCCCGCGCTGCAGAAGACGCGCGATGCCGCCGCACCGGTGGCGCGCATGGCGCCTTCGACGATGGCCACGCTCGGCATCGCCGCAGGCGACAGGGTCCGGATCGTGCAGGGGGGCGGGCAGGCGGAACTGCTCGCACAGGCCGACCAAGGCCTGGCCGCCGGTTGTGTGCGCATCGCGACGGCACATCCCTCGACCGCCGCGCTGGGTGCGATGAGCGGTGAACTCAGCGTGGAGCGTGCCTGATGGAAGCGATGCTGCAACCCGTTGCCGACTTCTTCGGCCCGAGCTGGACGGCGATCTGGACGCTGGTCAAGATCATCGCCATCATCGCCCCGCTGATGATCTGCGTCGCCTATCTGACCCTTGCCGAGCGCAAGGTGATCGGCTACATGCAGGTGCGCATCGGCCCCAACCGCGTCGGCCCGAAGGGCTTGCTGCAGCCGATGGCCGACGGCGTGAAGCTGCTGTTCAAGGAAATCATCATCCCGAGCGGGTCGAGCAAGGGTCTGTTCATCCTGGGCCCGATCCTCGCCCTCGCGCCTTCGCTCGCGGCCTGGGCGGTGATCCCCTTCGACGACGGCCTGGTGCTGGCCAACGTCAATGCCGGCCTGCTGTTCCTGCTCGCGATCACCTCGATGGAAGTCTATGGCGTGATCGTCGCGGGCTGGGCCTCGAACTCGAAGTACCCCTTTCTGGGCTCGATGCGCGCCGCGGCGCAGATGGTGTCCTATGAGGTGTCGATGGGTTTCGCGCTGATCTGCGTGCTGCTGATCTCCGCCAGCCTCAACCTCACCGACATCGTCATGTCGCAGGGCGAGGGCCGTTTCGCCGACATGGGCCTGGGCGTGCTGTCGTGGAACTGGATCCCGTTGTTCCCGATGTTCGTCGTGTATGTGATCTCGGGTATCGCCGAAACCAACCGTGCGCCCTTCGACGTGGTCGAGGGCGAGGCCGAGGTGGTGGCGGGGCACATGGTCGAGTACTCGGGCATGACCTTCGCGCTGTTCTTCCTCGCCGAGTACGCCAACATGATCCTGGTCTCCATCCTGACCTCGATCCTGTTCCTCGGTGGCTGGCTGTCGCCGGTGGGTTTCCTGCCCGACGGTTTCCACTGGCTGGCGCTGAAGACCGCCGCGATCCTGTTCATCTTCCTGTGGGCGCGTGCCACCTTCCCGCGCTTCCGCTACGACCAGATCATGCGTCTGGGCTGGAAGGTGTTCATCCCGGTCACCCTGGTGTGGGTGTTTGTGGTGGCGGTGTGGATGATGTCGCCGCTGTCGATCTGGAGTTGAGAAGACCATGGGTGCCAAGGATTACATCGGCAGTCTGTTCCTGAAGGAACTCGTCAAGGGCATGGCCCTGACCGGACGCCACTTCTTCCAGCGCAAGATCACCGTCCAGTTCCCGGAGGAGAAGACGCCCCAGAGCAACCGCTTCCGCGGCCTGCACGCCCTGCGCCGCTATCCCAACGGCGAGGAGCGCTGCATCGCCTGCAAGCTGTGCGAGGCGGTGTGCCCGGCGATGGCGATCACGATCGAGTCGGATCAGCGCGACGACGGTTCGCGCCGGACCACGCGCTACGACATCGACCTCACCAAGTGCATCTTCTGCGGCTTCTGCGAGGAAGCCTGCCCGGTCGACGCGATCGTCGAGACGCGGGTACTCGAGTACCACGGAGAGCAGCGCGGCGACCTCTACTACACGAAGCAGATGTTGCTGGCGGTCGGAGATCGTTACGAGTCCCAGATCGCGGCCGACCGCGAGCAGGACGCCAAGTACCGCTAAGGGGAGGGCGCCGCGGCGCCACGAGTCAAGAACATGGAATTCAAGACCTTCGTCTTCTACTTTCTCGCCGTGATCATGGTGTTCGCGGCGCTGAGGGTGATCACTGCCCGCAACCCGGTGCATGCCGCGCTGTTCCTGGTGCTGACCTTCTTCAATGCCGGTGGGCTGTGGCTGCTGCTGCAGGCCGAGTTCCTCGCCATCGTGCTGGTCATGGTGTACGTCGGCGCGGTGATGGTGCTCTTCCTCTTCGTCGTGATGATGCTGGACATCAACCTCGATCGCCTGCGCGAGGGCTTCTGGAGTTACCTGCCGGTGGGAGCGCTGGTGGGCATCCTGATGCTGATCGAGATGATCATGGTGCTGGGCGGATCCTACTTCGGGCTCGAGGCGATGCCCGCGCCGCCGGCGGCCGCGGAAGGTTTCAGCAATACGCGCGAACTCGGCCGCGTGCTGTACACCGACTACGTCTATGCCTTCGAGCTTGCCTCGCTGGTGCTGCTGGTGGCGATGGTCGCCGCGGTGGCCTTGACCCTGCGCAAGCGTAAGGGCTTGAGGTACATGCAGCCGTCCGAGCAGGTCGCGGTCAAGCGCGAAGGCCGGGTCGAGCTGGTGAAGATGCAGGCCGAAAAAGAAGACTGAAGCCGCACGCGAACAAGAACCGCGCCGGTAGGGTACCGGCGCGATCAGGGAGTCACAGATGCTTTCGCTTTCCCATTTCCTCATCCTGGGCGCGATCCTGTTCGCGATCAGCGTGGTCGGGATCTTCCTCAACCGGAAGAATCTGATCGTGCTGCTGATGGCCATCGAGCTGATGCTGCTCGCGGTCAACATGAACTTCGTGGCCTTCTCCCATTACCTGGGCGACATCGCCGGCCAGGTCTTCGTTTTCTTCATCCTCACCGTCGCAGCCGCGGAGTCCGCGATCGGCCTGGCGATCCTGATCGTCATGTTCCGCAACATGCGCACGATCCACGTGGATGATCTGGGCAGCCTCAAGGGTTAAGGAAGCGTCACGATGACGGACATGCAGACTCTCTATCTCCTCGTGCCGCTGGCGCCGCTGGCCGGCGCCATCCTCGCCGGCCTGTTCGGCAAGACCATCGGCCGCGCGGGTTCGCACATCGTCACCATCCTCGGGGTGGCGATCGCCTTCGTCGCCTCGGTGGTGATCTATCAGGACGTGGCGGCCGGCAACACCTTCAACGGCACCGTCTACACCTGGATGGTGTCGGGTGGGATCAGTTTCGAGGTCGGTTTCCTGATCGACTCGCTGACGGTGATGATGATGCTGGTCGTGACCTTCGTGTCGCTGATGGTGCACATCTACACCATTGGCTACATGTCGGAAGACCCGGGCTACCAGCGCTTCTTCAGCTACATCTCGCTGTTCACCTTCTCGATGCTGATGCTGGTGATGTCGAACAACTTCCTGCAGTTGTTCTTCGGCTGGGAAGCAGTGGGCCTGGTCTCCTACCTGCTCATCGGATTCTGGTACGAGCGGCCGACGGCCATCTACGCCAACATGAAGGCCTTCCTGGTCAACCGCGTGGGCGACTTCGGCTTCCTGCTCGGCATCGGCCTCATCGCCGCCTACACGGGCAGCCTCAACTACGCCGAGGTGTTCGCGCAGGCCGACCAGCTTGCCTCCACGGAAATGGCGGTCACCGGCTGGCCGCTGATCACCGCGATCTGCATCTGCCTGTTCATCGGCGCGATGGGCAAGTCGGCCCAGGTGCCGCTGCACGTCTGGCTGCCCGACTCGATGGAAGGCCCGACGCCGATCTCGGCCCTGATCCATGCCGCGACCATGGTGACCGCGGGCATCTTCATGGTGGCGCGCATGTCGCCGCTGTTCGAACTGTCCGATGCGGCGCTGTCCTTCGTTCTCGTCATTGGCGCGACGACCGCGCTGTTCATGGGTTTTCTCGGCATCGTCCAGAACGACATCAAGCGTGTGGTCGCCTATTCCACGCTGTCGCAGCTCGGCTACATGACCGTGGCGCTCGGCGTGTCGGCCTACTCGGCCGCCGTCTTCCACCTGATGACGCACGCCTTCTTCAAGGCGCTGCTGTTCCTCGGCGCGGGCTCGGTGATCATCGGCATGCATCACGACCAGGACATGCGCAACATGGGCGGCCTGCGCAAGTACATGCCGATCACCTGGATCACCTCGCTGCTCGGTTCGCTGGCGCTGATCGGCTTCCCGCTGTTCTCGGGCTTCTATTCCAAGGACTCGATCATCGAGGCGGTGCACGCGTCGACCATCCCGGGGGCGGGCTATGCGTTGTTCTGCGTGCTGCTGGGCGTCTTCGTCACCGCCTTCTACTCCTTCCGCATGTACTTCCTCGTCTTCCATGGCGAGGAGCGCTTCGGCAAGGCGGACGGACACCATGACCACCACGGTGACCAGGATGACGAGGAGCCCTCGGCCGATCACCACCATGGCCTGGCGCCGGGCCAGAAGCCGCACGAGTCGCCCTGGGTGGTCACCCTGCCGCTGGTGCTGCTGGCCATCCCGTCGGTGCTGATCGGCTTCTTCACCATCGAGCCGATGCTGTTCGGCGAGTGGTTCAAGGACGTGATCTTCGTCGGCGACAACCACGTCGGCCTGAAGGAGCTCGAGGCGTCCTTCCATGGTCCGGTGGCGATGGCGATCCACGGCCTGCAGACGGCGCCGTTCTGGCTGGCGATCGGCGGCGTTGCGCTGGCCTGGTTCTTCTACATGAAGCGCCCGGACATCCCGGCCGCGATCCAGCGCACCTTCAAGCCCATCCACAGCCTGCTCGAGAACAAGTACTTCTTCGACCGCTTCAACGAGATCTTCTTCGCCGGCGGCGCCCGCGCGCTCGGCAAGGGCTTGTGGAAGGCGGGCGACCAGGGCCTGATCGACGGGGTGGCGGTCAATGGCTCGGCCAGGCTGGTGGGCTGGATCGCGCAGATGTCGCGCCTGTTCCAGACCGGCCACCTGTACCAGTACGCCTTCATGATGATCATCGGCGTGTTCATCCTGCTCACCTACTGGATCAACCGCGGTTGACGCCCGGCTCAGGCCACGCACGCCCACTCGGATACACATAACAAGATCGAACGCGTCGTCCGCGACGCACTGAACGGAAAGCAACGATGACGGACATTCCTCTCCTCAGTCTGGCGATCTGGGTCCCGATTATCGGGGGCCTGCTGGTGCTGGCGACCGGCTCGGATCGCAATGCCCCGCTTGCGCGCATGCTCGCCTTCGCGGTCGCGGTGGCTGGCTTCGTCGTGACCATTCCGCTCTACACCGGGTTCGACACCGCCACCAGCGCGATGCAGTTCGTCGAGCTCAGTTCCTGGGTGCCGCGCTTCAACATCAACTACCACCTCGGGGTGGATGGCCTGTCGGTTCTGTTCGTGATCCTCAACGCCTTCATCACGATCCTCGTGGTAATGGCGGGGTGGCAGGTGATCCAGGACAAGGTGGCGCAGTACATGGCCGCCTTCCTGATCATGTCGGGCCTGATGAACGGCATCTTCTCCGCGCTCGACGGTGTACTGTTCTACGTCTTCTTCGAAGCCTCGCTGATTCCGCTCTACCTCATCATCGGTATCTGGGGTGGTGCCAACCGCGTCTATGCGGCGATCAAGTTTTTCCTCTACACGCTGCTCGGCTCGTTGCTGATGCTGATCGCGCTGCTGTATCTGTTCATGCAGTCCGGTGGCAGCTTCAGCATCCTCGACTGGCACCAGCTGCCGCTGCCGATCGAGCCGCAGGTCCTGATCTTCCTTGCCTTCCTGATCGCCTTTGGCGTCAAGGTGCCGATGTGGCCGGTGCACACCTGGCTGCCCGACGCCCACGTCGAGGCGCCCACCGGCGGTTCGGTGGTGCTGGCGGCGATCGGCCTCAAGCTGGGTGCCTACGGCTTCCTGCGCTTCTCGCTGCCGATCGTGCCCGATGCCGCGCAGCAGCTGGCGCCGCTGGTGATCACGCTGTCGCTGATCGCGGTGGTCTACATCGGCTTCGTCGCGCTGGTGCAGGCCGACATGAAGAAGCTGGTGGCGTACTCGTCGATCTCGCACATGGGCTTCGTGACCCTGGGCTTCTTCATGTTCAATCCGCTCGGCGTCGAGGGCGCGCTGGTGCAGATGATCTCCCACGGCTTCGTGTCGGGCGCCATGTTCCTTTGCATCGGCGTGCTTTACGACCGCATGCACTCGCGCCAGATCGCCGACTACGGCGGGGTGGTGAACACCATGCCCAAGTTCGCGGCCTTCTTCATGTTGTTCGCGATGGCCAACTCCGGCCTGCCCGCCACCTCGGGCTTCGTCGGAGAGTTCATGGTCGTGCTCGGCGCCGTGCAGTACAACTTCTGGATCGGCTTCATTGCCGCCATGACGTTGATCCTGGGCGCGGCCTATTCGCTCTGGATGTACAAGCGGGTGGTGTTCGGCAAGGTCGCCAACAAGCACGTCGCCGAACTCGAGGACATCAACGGGCGCGAATTCGCCTTCCTGGGCATCCTGGCGTTCTGCGTGCTGGCAATGGGCCTGTATCCCTTCCCCTTCACCGAAGTGATGCATGCCTCGGTCAACGAACTCCTGCGGCATGTTGCCGTGAGCAAGCTCTGAGCGCGGTTCAGCGCAAGCGCCCGAGAGACACTTAACGGACTGGTCAGAAGATGAATTTCGTCGTCCCCGACTTCTACCCCGCAGCGGCCGAGATCTTTGTCGCCGTGATGGCCCTCGTGATCATGCTGGCGAGCACCTTCGCCCGCAGCATCGCACGCGGGCTGAGCTACCACCTGACGCAGGCGACGCTGATCGCGGCGGCTTTCATCACGATCTTCACGATGGAAGGCGAGGTGGTCTACACCTTCAGCAATCTGTTCATCAGCGACCTGATGGGCGACTTCCTGAAGCTGATGATCTACTTCTCGACCGCGATCGCCTTGCTCTACGGCCGCGCCTACCTGGCCGACCGCAAGATCGACAAGCCCGAGTTCTACCTGCTCGCGCTGCTGATGACCCTGGGCATGATGGTGATGGTGACCGCCAACCACATGCTGCCGATGTACATCGGCCTCGAGATGATGTCGCTGGCGCTCTACACCATGGTGGCCTTCGACCGCGAGTCGCCGCGCTCGACCGAGGCGGCAATGAAGTACTTCGTGCTCGGGGCGCTCGCCTCCGGTCTGCTGCTGTATGGCATGTCCATGGTGTATGGGGCGACCGGCTCGCTCGAGTTCTCGGCGATTGCGCAGTCGATCTACAACCAGTCGGCCAACCAGACTGTGCTGATGTTCGGCCTGGTGTTCCTCGTCGCGGGCATCTGCTTCAAGCTCGGCGTCGTGCCCTTCCACATGTGGGTGCCGGACGTCTATCAGGGCGCGCCGACTGCAGTGACCCTGATCATCGCCAGTGCGCCCAAGCTGGCAGCGTTCGCGATGGCGGTGCGGCTGCTGATCTGGGCGCTGTTCGATATCGCCGCCGAGTGGCAGGTGATGCTGATGCTGGTGGCGGCGGCCTCGATCGTGCTGGGCAACCTTGCCGCGATCGCGCAGCAGAACATCAAGCGCATGCTCGCTTATTCGGGCATCTCGCACATGGGCTTCATGCTGCTCGGCCTGCTCGCAGGCGTGGTCGAGGGTGATCGCCACTTCGCGCTCAATGCCTACAGCTCGGCGATGTTCTACGCGATCTCCTACGTGATCATGAGCCTGGCCTCCTTCGGCATGCTGATCCTGCTGTCGCGTGCCGGTTTCGAGGCCGAGAACATCGACGACTTCAAGGGCCTCAACAAGCGCAGCCCCTGGTATGCGCTGATGATGCTGTTCGTGATGTTCTCGATGGCAGGCGTACCCTTCTTCATCGGCTTCTTCGCCAAACTGTCGGTGCTGCAGGCAGTGGTGGCCGCAGGCTATTTCTGGCTCGCGGTGCTGGCGGTGGTCATGTCCGTGATCGGCGCGTTCTACTACCTGCGCGTGGTCAAGGTGATGTACTTCGACGAGCCGCTCGACGCCTCGCCGATTCACGCCCCGGCCGAGGTGCGGGTGATGCTGTCGGCCAATGGCCTCGCGATCGCGGCGCTGGGACTTGCGCCGCAGATGCTGATGTCACTGTGCGCCTACGCCCTGCTGGGTTCGCTGTAAGCCTTCGATGAGCTTGGCTCGACACCGATGAGCGTGCCGCACGTCGATCCACTCGAGGAGCGCATGCTTTGCTCCGAGCAGGTCTTCAGCGGCGCTTTGCTGAAGGTCTGCCGCGATCGGGTCGCACTGCCTGACGGCAGCGAGAGCGTGCGCGAGTACATCCGCCACCCCGGCGCGGTGGTGGTGGTCGCGGTGCTCGACAACGGTGCGCTGCTGTTCGAGCGCCAGTTCCGTTATCCGCTGCGTCGGGCCTTCCTCGAGCTGCCGGCGGGCAAGATCGACGCCGGCGAGGACATCCTCGACTGTGCCGTCCGTGAGCTGCGCGAGGAGACGGGCTACGAGGCGCGCCACTGGCAGCATGTCGGCGTGATGCATCCGTGCATCGGCTACTCGGACGAACGCATCGAGATCTTCTTTGCCAGCGGCCTGCGCCATGTGGGTCATGCCTGGGACGAGGGGGAGTTCCTCGAGTTGCTCGAGCTGCCGTTCGCCGAGGTGGAGGCCCGCATCCAGGCGGGCGAAATCACCGATGGCAAGACCATCACCGCCGTCTATCGCACCTTGTCCCTGATCCGCGTCGCCGCAGCGGGCTGAGCCTCGGCCGTACGGCCTCACGCCGGCGTGAAGTCGCGGCGGAAGGGCGAGCGCTCTGCGAGCTCATCCAGATAGAAGTCGATGCCCTTGCGTTCGCGCGCGAGGTAGTCGTCGACTGCGTTGCGAAAGCGCGGGTCGGCGATCCAGTGCGCGGATTGCGTGCGCACGGGTAACAGCCCGCGCGACAGCTTGTGTTCGCCCTGGGCGCCGCCCTCGAAGCGCCGCAGGCCGTGCGCGATGCAATATTCGATCGCCTGGTAATAGCACAGCTCGAAATGCAGGAAGGGCAGCGGTTCGATCGCGCCCCAGTAGCGGCCGTAGAGACCCGCTTCGTCGCACAGGAAGAAGGCCGCAGCGACCGGCGACCGTTCACGCTCGGCCAGCAACAGGCGAACCGCGTCGGGCATGCGCGCGGCGAGCCTGTGGAAGAAGCCTGCGCCCAGGTAGGGGGTGGAGCGATGCAGGGCGTAGGTCAGGGCATAGCAGTGGTGGAAAAAATCCCACTCGGCGACGCTGGCCGTGTGGCCGTCGAGCCAGCGTAGGCTCAGCCCGTGTGCCGCCGCCCGACGCCGCTCCTGGCGGATCTTCTTGCGCTTGTCATGGTTGAGGCTGGCGAGGAAGGCGTCGAAGTCCGGCCACAGGTGCAGGGAGTCGTCGCTGCTGCCCTCGAGCTTGCCAGCAGTATCGTTCTGCCAGTGAAACTGCACACCCTCACGCAGCATCAGCCCGGCGTCGGCCAGCATCGCCGCGTCCTGCGCGCTGGGAAACAGCAGATGGAAGGAAGACAGGCCGCTGTCGCGCACGTGCGCGAGCACCGCTTCCAGCAACTGGCGGCGATCGGCGGGGTCGGGGCCGAGCAGACGGGTTCCCGGGATCGGGGTGAAGGGCACGGCGGCGAGCCATTTCGGGTAGTAGTCCAGCCCATGGCGCTGATAGGCCTCGGCCCAGGCCCAGTCGAACACGTATTCGCCGTAGGAGTGCGCCTTGAGGTACAGCGGCATCGCTGCCACCAGCGCGCCTTTCCGCCACAGGCTGGCGTGGGCCGGCGTCCAGCCACTGCGTCCGCCCACGCAGTGCTCGCGCTCCAGCGCATGGAGGTAGGCGTGACGCAGGCAGGGCGCAGCGGCTGAGTCGGTGGCGTGGAGCAAGGCGTCCCATTGCGCCGGCTCGAGTTCGCCGAGGCTGGCGAGCAGATGGAATCCGTCGGGTCTCTTCATGGGGCGGCCTGCCTCATTCTTGTGCATTGCGACGATACGCTTGCGCGTCATCCACTTGCAAGCGCGATCCACGACTTATCCACAGGCTTGCTCACGCCCGCTGTGGGTCGAACCTGAGTCGCGCCGAAGCGGTATAGTTTCGCCCATGAATGCACCTGCCCATACCCCTGTTTCGATCGCCGTCGCGCAGCTCAACCTGACGGTCGGTGATCTCGTCGGCAACGCCGATCTCATCATCGAGGCCATTGGACGCGCGCGCGCGATGGCCGCCGACATCCTGATCACGCCCGAGCTCGCGTTGGCCGGCTATCCGCCCGAAGACCTGCTGCTGCGACCCGACTTCTACCGCGCCTGCGCGCGCGAGACGCAGCGCATCGCCGATGCCGCGGGTGAGCTGATCGTGGTCCTGGGCCATCCCTTCGAGGAGGGGCTGCAGCGCTACAACGCCGCCTCGGTGCTGAGCCGGGGGAAGGTGCTGGCGCGTTATCACAAGAGCCTGCTGCCGAACTACGAGGTGTTCGACGAGGAGCGCTATTTCGAGGCCGGCGGCGAAGCCTGCGTGTTCGACGGCAAGGGCGTGCGTTTCGGCATCAACATCTGCGCCGACGTGTGGGAGAGCGGGCCGGCCCAGGCCGCCCAGGCCGCCGGGGCGCAGGTGCTGCTGGCGCTCAACGCCTCGCCCTATCACATGAACAAGCAGGTCCAGCGCATCCAGGTGCTGCGTGACCGTGTGCGCGAGACCGGGCTGCCGGTGTTGTACTGCAACATGGTGGGCGGTCAGGATGAGCTGGTGTTCGATGGTGCCTCCTTCGCGCTCGACCGCGACGGCACGCTCGGCTACCAGGCCGCCAGCTTCGTCGAACATCTGGATGTGGTGCAGTTCGCCGAGGGGCGCTGGCGCAGCGCCGTGCATGTGCATCCGCGGCGGCTCGAGGCCGAGGTGTATGAGGCGCTGAAGACCGGCGTTCGCGACTACCTCGGCAAGAACCGCTTCCCGTCCGCCATCATCGGCCTGTCGGGCGGCATCGACTCGGCGCTCACGCTTGCAGTCGCGGTCGATGCGCTGGGGGCGGAGCGCGTGCGCGCGGTGATGATGCCTTCGCCCTACACCGCGCAGATGAGCCTGGACGATTCGCGCGAGATGGTGCGCCGGCTCGGCGTGCGCTATGACGAGATCCCGATCGAGCCGGCGATGGCGGTCTTTGCCGAGCTGCTCGCGCCGCAGTTTGCCGGGCTGGCGGCCGACACCACCGAGGAGAACCTGCAGAGTCGCATCCGCGGCATGATCCTGATGGCCCTGTCCAACAAGACCGGTGCGATCGTGCTCACCACCGGCAACAAGAGCGAGATGGCCACCGGCTATGCGACCCTCTACGGCGACATGGCGGGCGGCTTTGCGGTGCTCAAGGACTTGTACAAGACCTTCGTCTTCCGCCTCTCGAACTGGCGCAATACCGTGGGCGAGGTGATCCCGCAGAACATCATCGATCGCCCGCCCTCGGCCGAGCTCAAGCCCGACCAGAAGGACCAGGACAGCCTGCCGCCCTACGAAGTGCTCGACGCCATCATCGAGGCCTACATGGAGCGCGACGAGTCGCCGCGCGAGATCATCGCCGCTGGCTACCCCGAGGCAGAGGTGAGGCGCACCGTGGGCATGCTCAAGCGCAACGAATACAAACGCCGCCAGTCGCCGGTGGGCATCCGCGTGACCCCGCGCGGCTTCGGCAGGGACTGGCGTTATCCGATAACATCGCGCTACCAGGACGAGTTCTGAGACATAGGAGAGAGGTGGATGAAGAAGATCGAGGCGATCATCAAACCGTTCAAGCTGGACGAAGTGCGCGAGGCCTTGTCCGAAGTGGGCATCACCGGGCTGACGGTGACCGAGGTGAAGGGCTTCGGTCGCCAGAAGGGCCACACCGAGCTCTATCGTGGTGCGGAGTACGTGGTCGACTTCCTGCCCAAGATCAAGGTCGAGGTGGTGCTGGGTGATGACGTCGTCGACCAGGCGGTGGAGGCGATCGTCAAGGCTGCGCATACTGGCAAGATTGGCGATGGCAAGATCTTCATCTCGCCGGTGGAGCAGGTGATCCGCATTCGCACCGGCGAAACCAACGAAGCAGCAATCTGAGGCCGATGCGGCGGCCGCGCGGCCGCTGTTTGCCACAAGCGGCAAGGTACCCCGCCCGACGCCGCCTCGCGTTCAGCGCGAGGCGGCGTTTTGCGCTCTGAGCAGCACCAGCAGCGCGCCGCCGCCACCGTGATGCGGCCCCGCCTGGCAGAAGGCGAGGATCTCTTCGCGCTGGGCCAGCCAGCCGCGTGACAGCTGCTTGAGGATCGGCACCTTACCGGGCGAGCCGTGGCCCTTGCCGTGGATGACGCGGATGCAGCGCTGGCCCTGGCCCAGGCTGTCGTGCAGGAAGCGTGCGAGCGCCGCGCGCGCCTCGTCGCGGGTGAGGCCATGCAGGTCGATCTGCGCCTGCAGCACCCAGCGCCCGCGGCGCAGGTCGGTCAGCACGCGGCGGGGCAGGCCGGGGCGCAGGAAGGCCGCCTCGTCGCCCATGTCCAGCCTGTCCTCGAAGGTCAGCGGCGCGGCCAGCGATTCGTCGAGCGCGGCGCGCTCGTCCGCCTCGCGCTTGACCGGGGCGGGCGGAGGGGCAGGGCGCTCGAGCTGCACGCGGTTGCGATCGTCGACCGGTCGGGCATCGCCGACGACGGCGCGAAACAGGCTCGCCGGGTCGCTCAGCTCGGCGTTGGCCGGCAGCACGATCGCATCGGGGCGCTGGATGCGTGTCGGCTGGGCGCTCTGGCTGCGATGGTGATGGCGTTGCGGGGTGTCGAGTTCGGCGCGGCCGCTGTCGCGCAGTGGAACGACACCGGCGTAGGCCGCGCGCAAGGGGTCGAGCTCGACACGCGGCGGGGTGGCTTCGGAAGCTTCATCCGCAGCCTGTGGCGCGCGTGGCACCGGCGCGGGGCGTGGCCGTTCGAGCTCGGCGCGGTTGCCGCCGCGAACGGGTTCGATCGCGCCGACCGTGCGACGGAAGAGGGCGAGCTCGGCCTCGTCAGGGCTTGCGCCTGCCTCGGCGGGCGCAGACCTTCCCCTGTCCTTGCCGGCACCACTGTGTGCCACCGGGTGGCGGATCTGCTTGCCGCGCGGGCTTGGCGCCGCGGGGCGTTGCGCGGCCGCGTCGGCCGCCGGTGACCCGTGCTCGCGAAGTTGCCTGCGCAGGTCGGCGAGGCCGATGCTGGTGCGCTGGCTCGCGCCCGCGGCCTTGCCGCCATCCCTGACGTCAGCGGCAGGCTTGGGGGGGCGCGGGCGGTGACTCACGGCCGCACTCAGTTGCCGAGGGCGTCGAGATAGCGTTCGGCGTCGAGCGCGGCCATGCAGCCGGTGCCGGCCGAGGTCACGGCCTGACGGTAGACATGGTCCTGCACGTCGCCGGCGGCGAACACGCCGGGCACGCTGGTCTGGGTGGCGTTGCCGTTGCGACCGCCATGGGTGACGATGTAGCCACCTTCCATCTCGAGCTGGCCCTCGAAGATGTCGGTGTTGGGCTTGTGACCGATGGCGATGAACACCCCGTGCAGAGCGAGCTCGCGCGTGGCGCCGCTGTTGACGTCCTTGAGGCGCATGCCGGTCACGCCGTTATCGTCGCCCAGGATCTCGTCGAGCGTGGCGTTGAGGGCGAGCTCGATCTTGCCGGCGGCGACCTTCTCCATCAGCTTGTCGATCATGATCTTCTCGGCGCGGAATTTCTCGCGGCGGTGGACCAGGGTGACCTTCTTCGCGATGTTGGCGAGGTAGAGGGCTTCCTCGACCGCGGTGTTGCCGCCGCCGACCACGGCGACATCCTGGTTGCGGTAGAAGAACCCATCACAGGTGGCGCAGGCCGAGACGCCGCGGCCGGCGAACTTCTCCTCGGACGGCAGGCCAAGATACTTGGCGGTGGCGCCGGTGGCGATGATGAGCGCGTCGCAGGTGTACTCGCCCGCATCACCGATCAGGCGGAAGGGCCGATCGCCCAGCTTCACGGTATGGATGTGATCGAAGAGCATCTCGGTGTTGAAGCGCTCGGCATGCTTCTGGAAACGCGCCATCAGGTCGGGGCCTTGCACGCCATCGGCATCAGCCGGCCAGTTGTCCACGTCGGTCGTGGTCATGAGCTGGCCACCCTGCGCCAGGCCGGTGACGAGCACCGGGTTGAGGTTGGCACGGGCGGCATAGACAGCCGCCGTGTAGCCGGCGGGACCGGAGCCGAGGATCAGCAGGCGGGCGTGTTTCGTGGTCATGAGGAGCATTCCTGCGGGTTGCAAACGAGGCCAGGATTATAGCCGAGCCCCCCTTCGCCTGCGGCGATGCCCGCGATAGGGCGGCCATATTGGCCCGCCAGCGGTCCGAGGCGAGGAGGTCTTGCGCGAAGCTTTGACTGTGCGCCGCAGGCGGGCGTGACCTACGTCACGCCGTTCTCATGATTGGGGTGACATTCGTATAAACTTATGCGCTGATTCATCGACAAACCGATTGTTCTTGTGTCAACCGGAGCCAGCATGTCCCAGACTACCGCCGTTTCCGTCGTCGCCCTGAAGACTTTTCCGCTTTTTCATGGGCTTAGCGACGAAGTGTTGAGCAACGTGGCGCGCGTGTCGATGATGCGCCGGTTTCCGCGCGGGCAGTCGGTGGTGTGCGCCGGCGACCGGCCCGACTACGTCTATCTGGTGCTGACCGGCAGCCTCAAGGTCGTGGTCAGCGACGAGGACGGGCGCGAGGTCATCCTTTCCATCCTGGGCCAGGGCGAGTTGTTCGGCGAGATGGGCATGTTCGAGGAGCGCCCGCGTTCGGCTTCGGTGATCGCGGTCGTGCCTTCCGACCTGGTGCTGATCTCAAAGCAGGATTTCCGTCGCCTGATGCAGGACAGCTTCGACGTGTCCTGGCGCATCATGTGCAACCTCGCCGAGCGGCTGCGCAACGCCGACCGCAAGATCGAGAGCCTGGCGCTGATGGATGTGTATGGACGGGTCGCACGCCTGCTCATCGAAATGTCGGAAGACGTCGGCGGGCAGGCGGTGGTGGTGCGCAAGGTGTCCAAGCAGGACATCGCCAAGATGATCGGTGCCTCGCGCGAGATGGTCAGCCGCGTCATGAAGGACCTTGGCCAGCAGGGACTGATCGAGGAGCGGCCCGACGGCATCGTGCTGCGCGAGCGCCTTAACGACGTCTGAGTGCCTCGGTGCGCGGGCCGGCGCTGGCGCGATGCTTTGTGAGCAGGCGCAACAATCGCGGCCGGGGCGGGTGATCGATCCCGTATAATCCGGGCGTCGTATCACTGTCGCTACCTGCCACGCCCTCCATGCTGTCTCGCTCGTCCTCCCGCTCCCAGCCCCTGCCGGAAAAGATCTCCCTCCTGCTGCAGGAAGCACGCTGGCTGATCCTGGGCGTGATGTCGCTCTACGTCGGTCTGATCCTGATCGGCTACAGCGAGGCCGATCCGGGCTGGTCGCACGCCTCCGAGGTCGCGCGTGTGTCCAATCCGGGCGGCCGCTTCGGCGCCTGGCTAGCCGATCTGCTGCTCTACCTGTTCGGACTGTCGTCCTGGTGGTGGGTGGTCTTCCTCGGCTATAGCCTGCTGTGGGGCTTCCGGCGGCTGAAGAACAAGCTCGAGCTCGACCGCCGCTCCTTCATTTTCGTCATGCTCGGCTTCTTCGTCGTGCTGCTCACCAGCAGTGCGCTGGAGTTCCTGCGTTTCCACTCGCACGGTGCGGCGGTCCCGCTGGAGCCCGGTGGGCTGGTGGGGATGGAGCTCGGTCAGCTCACGCAGCGCTACTTCGGCTTCACGGGCGGCACCCTGATGCTGCTCACGCTGCTGGCTTGCGGGCTGTCGCTGTTTACCGGGGTGTCCTGGCTCGCCATCGTCGAGCGGGTGGGCCTGGCGCTCGAACAGGCCGTGGTCGGGGTGCTGCAGGCCTGGCAGCGCTGGCAGGACCGGCGTGTCGGCCGCGAGATCGCCCAGAAGCGCGAGGCGGTGGTCGAGACCCGCCGGCGCAAGACCGAGAAGGTCGCCGCCGCGCCGCTGCGCATCGAGCCCGCGGTGGTCGCGGTGCCCAAGTCGGAGCGCGTCGAGAAGGAACGTCAGCAGACCTTGTTCACGGATGCGCCTGGCGGGGCGATCCCGCCGGTCGCACTGCTCGATCCGGCTGCGGGCGGGGTGGAGCCGCCGTCGCCGGAGTCGCTCGAGTTCACCTCGCGCCTGATCGAGACCAAGCTTGCCGATTTCGGCGTCGAGGTGAAGGTGCTCGCGGCCTATCCCGGCCCGGTCATCACCCGCTACGAGATCGAACCCGCCACCGGCGTCAAGGGCAGCCAGGTGGTCAACCTCGCCAAGGATCTTGCTCGCGCGCTGTCGCTGGTATCGATCCGCGTGGTCGAGACCGTCCCCGGCAAGTCCTGCATGGCGCTCGAACTGCCCAACCCCAAGCGTCAGATGGTGCGCCTGTCCGAGATCGTCGGCTCCAAGGTGTATCAGGATGCGCATTCGCCGCTCACCGTGGTGCTCGGCAAGGACATCGGCGGCCAGCCGGTGGTGGCCGATCTGGCCAAGATGCCCCACCTGCTGGTGGCCGGCACCACTGGCTCGGGCAAATCGGTGGGCATCAACGCCATGATCCTGTCGCTGCTGTACAAGAGCGAGCCCGAGCGGGTGCGCCTGATCATGGTCGACCCGAAGATGCTCGAGCTGTCGATCTACGAGGGTATCCCGCATCTGCTGGCGCCGGTGGTGACCGACATGAAGCACGCCGCCAACGCGCTCAACTGGTGCGTGGCGGAGATGGACAAGCGCTACAAGCTGATGGCCGCGGTCGGCGTGCGCAACCTCGCCGGCTTCAACAAGGCGGTGATGGAAGCGCGCAAGGCCGACAAGCCGCTCACCAACCCGTTCTCGATCAGCCCCGAGAACCCCGAGCCGCTCGAGCCCTTGCCCTACATCGTGGTGGTGGTGGACGAGCTGGCCGACATGATGATGGTGGTTGGCAAGAAGGTCGAGGAGCTGATTGCCCGCCTCGCGCAGAAGGCGCGCGCCGCTGGCATCCACCTGATCCTCGCCACCCAGCGCCCCTCGGTGGACGTGATCACCGGCCTGATCAAGGCCAACGTGCCGACCCGCATCGCCTTCCAGGTGTCGAGCAAGATCGACTCGCGCACCATCCTCGACCAGATGGGCGCCGAAACCCTGCTCGGCATGGGCGACATGCTCTACCTGGCGCCGGGGACCGGTCTGCCGGTGCGGGTGCATGGTGCTTTCGTCGCCGACGAAGAGGTGCACAAGGTCGTCGATCACCTGAAGACGATCGGACCGCCCGATTACGTCGAGGGCATCCTGTCCGCGGGCGAGGACGACATGGACGCCGCACTCGGCGGCGGTGGCGAGGGCGGCGAGGGCGAGGCCGACCCGCTCTACGACCAGGCGGTTGAGGTCGTGGTGAAGACGCGCCGGCCTTCGATCTCGCTGGTCCAGCGTCATCTGCGCATCGGCTACAACCGCGCCGCGCGCCTGATCGAACAGATGGAGCGTGCCGGCCTCGTGTCGCCGATGGGCAGCAACGGCAACCGCGAAGTCATCGTGCCGGCCAAGGAGAACGAATGAACACTCGCAGCCTGTCCGTCGCCGCGCTCGCCCGCGGCGGCGTCGCCCTCGTGCTCGCGAGCATGGCCATGCTCGCCGCAGCGGCCGATGGGGTCGCCCAACTGCGTGATTTCGTCGCCCATGCGCGCAGCGCCGAGGGCGAGTTCGAGCAGCTCGTGATGGCGCGATCCGGGCGCCGTCCGCAGGAGGCCGAGGGGCAGTTCGCCTATGAGCGCCCGGGCCGCTTTCATTGGGAGTACACGCGCCCCTACCGCCAGGTACTGGTCGGCGACGGGCGGGCCCTGTGGACCTGGGATCCCGACCTCAACCAGGTCACGGTGCGCGAGATCGGCGACGCGCTGGGGGCGACGCCGGCGGCGATCCTGTTCGGCGCGGGCGCCCTCGATGACAGCTTCGAGCTCACCGACGGCGGTGTGAGCGATGGCCTGGCCTGGGTCGAGGCGCGGCCGCGGCAGGCCGAGAGCGGCTTCGAGTCGCTGCGCATCGGCCTCGCCAACGGCCAGTTGCAGCAGATGGAGATGCGCGACAACTTCGGCCAGACGACGCTGATCCGTTTCACCCGCCTGCAGCCCAATCCCCCGCTCGCGGCCGACCGCTTCAGCTTCGTCCCGCCGGCCGGGGCCGACATCATCGGCGAGATCCCCGACGACCTTGGGGCTTCGCGGACGACGCCGGGACGCTGAGGTCTGTTGCCGGCCATGGCCGATCTGTTCGAGTCGCTCGAGCCGCCGCGCGTGCCGCTGGCAGAGCGCATGCGCCCCAAGATGCTGGACGAGGTGGCGGGGCAGGCCCACCTGCTGGGCCCGGGCAAGCCCCTGCGCCTGGCCTTCGAGGCGCGCCGGCCGCATTCCATGATCCTGTGGGGGCCGCCCGGTGTCGGCAAGACCACGCTCGCGCGCCTGATGGCCGAAGGCTTCGATGCGGAGTTCATCGCGCTGTCGGCGGTGTTCTCCGGCGTCAAGGAGATCCGTGAGGCGATCCAGCAGGCACAGGTGGCCAAGGCTCGTGGTCGCCACACGATCCTGTTCGTCGACGAGGTCCATCGCTTCAACAAGGCGCAGCAGGACGCCTTCCTGCCCTACGTCGAGCAGGGCCTGGTCACCTTCATCGGGGCGACCACCGAGAACCCGTCTTTCGAGGTCAATTCGGCACTGTTGTCGCGGGCGGCCGTGTACGTGCTCGAGGCCCTCGACGCCGAGGCGATGGCGGCATTGTTCGAGCGCGCCAGAGCCGTGGCCTGCCCCGCGCTCGTCTTCGAGGACGATGCTCGCGAGCGCCTCATCGGCTTTGCCGACGGCGATGCGCGCCGGCTGATGAACTTGATCGAACAGGTCCAGGTGGCGGCCGAGACCGCGAGCGTGGCACCGGTGACGGGCGCCTTTGTCGAGCAGGCGCTGTCGCGCAGTCTGCGGCGCTTCGACAAGGGCGGCGAGGCCTTCTACGATCAGATCTCGGCCTTGCACAAGTCGGTGCGCGGCTCGGACCCGGATGCTTCCCTGTACTGGCTGTGCCGCATGCTCGATGGGGGGGCGGATCCGCTTTACCTTGGGCGCCGACTGATCAGGATGGCGGTGGAGGACATCGGTCTCGCCGACCCGCGCGCGCTGGAGATGGCGCTCAACGCGATCGCGACCTACGAGCGCCTCGGCTCGCCCGAAGGCGAACTCGCCCTCGCCCAGGCGACCATCTTCCTGGCCTGCGCCGCGAAGTCGAACGCGGCCTACACGGCCTACAACGCAGCGCGCGCCTTCGTGGCCAAGGACGGCTCGCGACCGGTTCCCCTGCACCTGCGCAATGCGCCGACGCGGCTGATGAAGTCGCTCGATTACGGGAAGGCCTACCGCTACGCGCATGATGAGCCCGACGCCTACGCAGTGGGCGAGAACTACCTGCCGGAGGGGCTGGATGCGCCGAACTGGTACCAGCCTACGCCGCGCGGCCTGGAAGGCAAGATCGCCGAAAAGCTCGCACGCCTGCGCGCGCTCGACGCTGCGGCCGCGGCGAGAAAGTCTGACAACCAATAGAGCGTGAGGGGGCACCGGATTCGGTGCCCCCTCACGCCAAGGCCCGCACGCAGAATGCGATGCGGGCGGGGAGAGATCTAGTGGGGCAGGGGATGATCTGCCATGAAGCGCGCGCACACCGAAGCAGCCTGCTTGGCCTTGCGCGCGTCGCCGCACGCATTGGCGCGCTCGATCAGCTCGAGCATGTAGTTGGTCAGCACCATCACGCCTTCGGGCGTTTGCACAAGCCCGCAGACCATCTGAGCCGCTGCAGCGTCAGGGATGTCCTCGTGCTCGGCGATCAGGGCGACCTCATCATCGGTCAGATCGCAATAGTCAAGGCAGTCACGAATAGATAGCATGCCGTTCTCCTCCAAGGTTGAGCCGTCTGACGCGGCTTGATGCCTCTCTGTCTCAAGCATAATGGACAGCATAGGTTTTGCAAGTTCGATTTAAGTGTCGGTGACTAATCAAGTTATTGATTGGAAAAGTTAATTTTTGCACTGCGCCATCAGCCGCGGTGCTTCCAGAAGGCGCGTGTGACCATGGGCTTGCAGCCGTTTGCCGTGACGTTCTGCGAGCATTCGTTCCCAACTCATTGATAGAAAAACGTACCAGGAATTTCCCGATGCTCGATATCCAGCTTCTCCGCTCCCACATCGACACCGTTGCCGCCCGCCTTGCCACGCGCGGGCTGACGGTGGACGTCGCCGCCTTCCAGGCCCTGGAGGATGAGCGCAAGCAGTTGCAGACGCGCACCCAGGAATTGCAGGCGAGGCGCAACGCGTTGTCGAAGCAGATCGGCATGCTCAAGGCCAAGGGCGAGGATGCGACGGGCGTGATGGCGGAAGTCGGCCAGCTCGGCGAGGAGCTCAAGGCCTGCGAACAGGCGCTGCCCGGCCTGCTCGAGCGCATCAGCGATTTCGTCTCGCGCCTGCCCAACCTGCCGCAGGACAGCGTGCCGGTGGGTGCGGACGAAACCGCCAATGTCGAGGTGCGTCGCTGGGGCGCACCGGCGCAGTTTGACTTTGAAGTGCGCGATCACGTAGACCTGGGCGCGCCGCTGGGCTTGGAGTTCGACACCGGCGCCAAGCTGTCGGGCTCGCGTTTTGCCTTCCTGCGCGGCCCGGTCGCACGCCTGCACCGCGCGCTGGCCCAGTTCATGCTCGACACGCACACGCTCGAGCACGGCTATACCGAGTGCTACACGCCCTACATCGTCAACCGCGAGGCGCTGTACGGCACCGGCCAACTGCCCAAGTTCAAGGAAGACCTGTTCTGGGTGCTGCGCGGTGGCGACGAGGAGGGGCTGGAGCAGTACCTCATCCCGACCGCCGAGATCACGCTCACCAACAGCGTGCGCGAGGACGTGCTGGCGCTCGATGCGCTGCCGATCCGGCTCACTGCGCACAGTCCCTGCTTCCGCTCCGAGGCCGGCAGCGGCGGCCGCGATGTGCGCGGCATGATCCGCCAGCACCAGTTCGACAAGGTCGAGATGGTGCAGATCGTCGAGCCCGCGCAGAGCGACGCGGCCCTCGAGCAGATGGTCGGCCATGCCGAGGCCATCCTGCAGAAGCTCGAGCTGCCGTACCGCGTCATTACGCTGTGCACCGGCGACATGGGCTTTTCCGCGGCGAAGACCTATGACCTCGAAGTGTGGTTGCCGGCGCAGAACACCTATCGCGAGATCTCGAGCTGCTCGAACTGCGAGGCCTTCCAGGCGCGACGCATGCAGGCGCGCTTCAAGAATGCGCAGGGCAAGAACGAGCTGGTGCACACGCTCAACGGCTCGGGCCTGGCGGTCGGCCGCACCCTGGTGGCGGTGCTCGAGAACCACCAGCAGGCCGACGGCTCGATCCTCATCCCCGCCGCCCTGCAACCCTATATGGGCGGGCTGGAGCGCATCGAGGCGCCGCTCTGACGATGGCTTGCGACGTCCCCTTCGCCTGAGGTTCAGGCGGCGGGTGCGAGGCCGGGGCCGCAGCCCTGGCGCCAGCCGTGGAAGCTTTCCAGCAGCGACAACAGGGCAGGCACGAAGAACAGCACCAGCAGGGCCGAGAAGCCCAGGCCGAAGGCGATCGAGGTCGCCATCGGGATCAGGAACTGGGCCTGCAGCGAGCCTTCGAACAGCAGCGGCGTGAGTCCGCCGATGGTGGTGAGCGAGGTCAGCAGCACCGCCCGCAGGCGGCCGCAGGAGGCGTTGACGAGCGCATCATGCTGGCTCGCACCCTTGTGCTTGAGCTCCTTGAACAGCGTCACCAGGATGATCGAGTTGTTGACCACGATGCCGGCCAGGCCGAACAGGCCGAACATCGACAGGATGGTGAGCTCGATGCCGAGCAGCCAGTGGCCGAAGATCGCGCCGGCGAGGCCGAGCGGGATGGCCGACATCACCACCAGCGGCCAGCTCCAGGACGAGAACGACCACACCAGCACGAGGTAGATCAGGCCCAGGCCCAGCACCAGGCCCGCGCGCATGTCGGCCAGGGTTTCGCGCTGGTCCGCGGAGCGCCCCTCGAAGCTGTACTCGATGCCGTAGCGGGTGGCCAGTCGTGGCAAGGTGTCGCGTGCCAGTTCGGCCTGGATGGCATTGGCGTTGTTGAGTTCGGTGTCGACCGCGCCCGACACCTCGACCGCGAGCCGCCCCTGCGCGTGGCGCAGGGCCTCGAAGCCGCGCCGCGACTCCCAGCTCGCCACCGTGGCCAGCGGTGCGAAGCGGCCGTCGGGCAGGCTCACCGTGATGCGCTCGAAGACGTCGAGCCGGCTGCGTTCGTCGCGCGGCAGCAGCACGCGCACCTCGAGCTCGTCGCGGCCGACCTGGACCAGCTGCGCCAGCGCGCCGTCGAAGGCGGCGCGCAACTGACGGCCGAGGCTCTCGGTGGTGAGGCCGAGGGCTTCGCCGGCCGGGGTCAGGCGATACACCAGTTGCTCACGGCCAAAAGGCATGTCGTCCTCGGTCTCGCTCACGCCGGGAATGCCCTTGAGCGTCTCGGCCAGCGCCAGCGCGGCCGCCTTCAGCGCCTCGGCGTCATCGCCGGTGAGGCGGACGTTGAGGTCGCGTCCGGGCGGCCCCGACTGACGCGCGGTGAAGGTGAGCAGTTCGATGCCGGCGACCGGGCCGAGCTTTTCGCGCCAGGCGGCGAGGAAGCGCTCGTTGCGCACCTCGCGTTCGTCGGGGGGTGTCAGCTCGACCATCACGCCGGCGAGCTGGTCGCCACGCGCGCTGGTGCCGCTGCCGCTGCTGATGGTGCCGCCCAGGCGTGCCACCGCCGTGTGCACGAGGCCGCCGCCGAGTTCGGCCTCGGCTTCGAACAGCGCGCGCTCGAGATCCTGCAGGAAGGCCTCGGTGTGGTGGCGCGGCGTGCCGGCGACGAAGGTGGCATTGGCGAACACGACCTGGCCCTCGGGGGTGGGGAAGAACACGAAGCCGATCCGCCCGCCGGCGATCAGCCCCACCGCCAGCACCATCAGGCCGACGCTGAGCGCGACCGTGGTGCCGCGCCATGCCAGGCTGCGTTCGACCAGGCGGCGGAACGGCCCGTCGCGAAAGCGGGCGAAGCCGGCGTCGAGCCGCTCGCGCAGCGCGGAGTGGTGCAGCCCGGCCTCGCCCGCGAGGGCGATGCGCAGGTGGGCGGGCAGGATCAGGAAGCTCTCGAGCAGCGAGGCGGTGATCACCATGATCATCACGAAGGGGATGTCGCCGAGGATGTTGCCGATCACGCCCCCCACCATCATCAGCGGCAGGAAGGCGGCGACCGTGGTCAGCGAGGCCGCGACCACCGGCCACAGCATGCGCTGCGCGCCGCCGAGCGCAGCCTGCGCCGGGCCTTCGCCCATCTGGCGATGGGTGTCGGCGTCCTCGCTGACGACGATGGCGTCGTCGACGATGATGCCCAGCGCCATGATCAGTGCGAACAGGCTCATCATGTTGATCGTGCCGCCGAAGAAGTACATCAGCCCCAGCGTGGCCAGGAAGGCGGTGGGGATGCCGACCATCACCCATAGCGCCACGCGTGCGGGCAGAAAGAAGTAGAGCACCGCCACCACCAGCAGCAGGCCCGACAGGCCGTTGCTGACGAGCAGCCGGATGCGGTCGTTGATCAATTGCCACTGGGCGTCGAACACCTCCAGCCTGATCGTCGGCGGCAGGGTGGGGCGCGTCTTCTCCAGCCAGTCGTCGAGCACCCGCGCGGCCTTCAGCGAGTGGCCGCTCTCGCTGCGCTGCAGTTGCAACTCGACCACGCTGTCGCCGCGTTCGAACAGGGCGAGCTCGTTGGCGCGTGGCTCGCGCGTGATGGTGGCGATCTCGCCCAGGCGTACGACGCCGCGCTCATCGCTGATGATCGGCAGCGAGGCGAAGGCTTCGGCGCTGCGGCGCTGCTCGAGGCCGCGGATCTCGCGCGCGCCGTCGACCTCGCCGGCGATGCCCGCCGGCACGTCGCGTGCAAGCTGGCCGACGCGCTCGCCGACCTCGACCAGCGACAGGCCGAGGGTCTCGAGCGCCGCCGAAGGCAGCTCGATGGCAATGCGCTCCTCCGGCAATCCGGTGATGCTGACGCGGTCGATGCCGGCAGCGAGCAGTTCGCTTTCGAAGCGGCGCACCCAGGGACGCAGCTCCTCGACGCTATTGCCGCGCACGAGCAGGCGGGCGATGGGCTCGTAGCGCGACACCCGGCTCACCTCCGGCGCCTCGGCGTCGCGTGGCAGGTTGCGGAACTCATCGACGCGCTGGCGCACCTGGTCGAGTGCGAGCAGGGCGTCCGTGCCTTCGTGCAGTTCCAGGGTGATGCTCGCGACGCCCTGGGCCGAGGTCGAGCTCATGCGCTTGAGGCCGTCCACCGTCTTCAGGCGTTCTTCCAGGGGCGAGGTGATGCCGGCCTCGACGTCCTCGGCGGCGGCGCCGCTCCACACTACCCGCACCGAGATCACGTCGAGCTCGAAGCTCGGAAAGAACTGCACGTTCATGCGCATCAGGCCGACGGCGCCGAGCACGAAGGCGAGCAGCATCAGCACATTGGCCGCCACCTTGTGGCCGGCCAGCATCTGCAGCATGCCGGTGCGCTTCATCGCGCGGCGGTCTCGACGACGTCGACGGCCAAGCCGTCGATCGCGTGCGGCAGGTGGGTGCGCATGATCTGCATGCCGGTGGCCAGGCCATCGGCCCGCACCAGCAACTGCAGGCCGTCGCCCTCGCGCTGCTCGCCCGCGCGTGCCACGCGCAGGCCACGGAGACGACCGTCCTCGATGCGGTACAGGCGGTCACCGCCATGCAGGGCCGAGGGCGGCACGGCGAACACGTCGTTGGCGAGCGGTCGCTCGAGGACCGCATTGACGAAGGCGCCCACCGGCACCTTGGCCGCGTCCTCCAGGCGCAGCAGCACATCCACGCCGCGTGCGTCGGCTTCGCCGCTGATGCGCTGGAGGTGGGCGACCAGCGTGGTGGCACCGAACTCGGCGCGGGCGCGCGGTGTCTCGCCGCGGCCGAGCGCGGCACGCAGTTCCTCGGCATAGATGGCGGGAACGCGCGCGCGCAGGTAGAGCGCATCCGACGAATAGAGGCTGAGCAGGGTCTGGCCGGCTTGCACCTGATTGCCGGGCGCCACCTCGACGGTGCCGATGCGGGCCGCGAAGGGGGCGACGATCTCGCCGCGCTCGGCATCGCGCCGTGCCTCGTCCAGGCGCGCCTGCAACTGCGCCAGGCGTGCGGGGTGCTCGGCGATGGCCTGCTGGCGCTGGGTGAGGGACAGGCGCACGCGGGCGAGCTCCTCGCGTGCCTGGTCGAAGGCACTCTCGGCGCCAAGGCGGGCGTTCTTCAGACGCTCGAAGCGCTCGAGCTTGGTCTGGGCCAGTTGCAGCAGGGTGCGCTCCTGGCTGATGGCTTCCTGGTCGGCGCGGTGGCGGATGCGCTCGCGCTCGAGCTCGGCCGCCGCCTGGGCTACCCGCGGCTCGAGGTCGCGCGGGTCGAGGCGCGCGAGCACGGTGCCGGCTTCGACGCGATCGCCGTCGCGCACCCGGACCTCGAGCACGCGCGCGCTGACTGGTGCCGCCGCCTGCAGCTGGTCGGGGGCCTCGATGCGGCCATACAGCACCAGGGTGGGATGCAGGCTGGCGGCGACGAGCTCATGCGCCTCGACGCGCCACACCCGTTCGCGGACTTCCACCAAGGGGGCCTCGGGCCGGGTTGCGCGCAGGCCGGCAAAGCCCGCGATGGCGACGAGGAGGATCAGTACGGGGAGCAGGCGTCGCATCGGCAGGGCCTTCATCGCAGCGATGCTGCGTGTCTATCAGGAGTTGCTTATTTTAACGCTGCCCGCAAGCCAGCGCTCGCCTTCCTGCAGTTCGGCGCCCACCCCTGCCAGGGAGGTTTGGCGGCCGCGGCTCACTCCGCCAGCCAGTCCGACTCCCACTGCGCCAGTTCGGGAAAGTGCTTGTCCGCCTCGGTTCGCAACTCGAGCTCGAGTTGCTCGATCAACGCCCGCAGACGTGCGTCGGGCGCTTGCGGCAGCATCGGCAACAGCTCGACGATCAGGTCGCCCGCCGGGCGGCTGCCGCGGGCGGGAAAACCAGCCGCCTCAACCCGCATCTCGCGTGGGTGGGCGAGGCCGGGCTCGAGCAGCACCATGCGCGGCCCGGCGGGATGCGGAATGGGCAGCGGGCCCCCGACCAGCATGCGCAAGGCACTGACCGGACGTTGCAGCACGAGGTTCCGGCCATCGCGGCGGAACAGGGCATGGGGGGCGAGGCGGATGCGCAGGCGCAGGTCGCCGGGCGCATATGCGGGGTTGGCATGCGGCTCGCCCTCGCCCGCAAGGCGGAGCTCGTCATCGTCCGTCATGCCCGGTGGCACCTGAACCTGCAGCCAGCGTTCGACCTGCTCCTCGCCGCTACCCCCGCAGCCGCCACAGGGGCGGGTGTGGCTGTAGCCACGGCCATCGCAGGCGCGGCAGCGCACCAGGCCGCTGTCCGAGCGCAGCCGGCCCGAGCCTCGACATGGCTCGCACAGGCGACTGACGCTGAAGCGCTCGAGACCGCTGCCATTGCACTGCGAGCACGACCGGGGGCTGCGCACGCAGACGTCCTTGGGCACGCCCAGGAAGGCGTCCTCGAAGCTGATCTCCAAGGTCTGCAAGCGATCGGCGCCGCGCGCTGGGGTGGGGGCGTCTTCGGCGGGATCCGCGTGCGCCCGCTGGTGGCCTGACGGCTGATCGAGCAGGGCTGCGAGCAGGGCATCGTGGGCCTGGCGCAAAGCCTTGAAGTGCTCCACCGCATGCGGGTCGGTGTTGCGATCGGGGTGCCAGCGCATCGCCAGATGGCGAAAGGCGCGCTTGATCTGCGGGCGCGTGGCGCCGGGTTGGAGGCCGAGCAGTTCGTGAGCGTCGTGCATCTTCAGGGGGTCGTGGGGCAGGGGCGGCAAGCCGTGAGCTTAACCGAGCGCAGGAGGCTGAAGAAGCGGCAGAGGCCGAGCCGGCCGAGAAAAGAAAAAAGGCCCGATCTCGGGACCGGGCCTTTTTTCAGCGATCTGGCGCGCCCGGAAGGATTCGAACCTCCTACCCCCTGGTTCGTAGCCAGGTACTCTATCCAGATGAGCTACGGGCGCGTTGCCGATATCGTTTAGAGCCCGAAGTCGGAAGGCTATGAGTGGCGCGCCCGGAAGGATTCGAACCTCCTACCCCCTGGTTCGTAGCCAGGTACTCTATCCAGATGAGCTACGGGCGCTTCGTACTGCACTGCGAAGGAGCGGCATTATATCGCCTGATGCAACGCCTTCAACTGCTTTTTTTTTTGGCGGAGAGGGTGGGATTCGAACCCACGGTAGGCTCGCACCTACGCCTGATTTCGAGTCAGGTACATTCGACCACTCTGCCACCTCTCCGCTCGAAGGTCGGCATTATAGTGAGTTTTCGGGAAATGTGAACAAGTTTCTGCGGCATCGATCATGCGCCCCTGGGCTGCATTTCGTCGAGGGCGCGCACCGCCTCGGCCGCGTACATCAGCGCCGGTCCGCCGCCCATGTAGGTGCATACCGCGAGGGTCTCCATGATCTGCTCCCGGCTGGCGCCGAGACGGATGAGGGCCTTGATGTGGAAGCCGACGCAGGCGTCGCAGCGCTGGGTGACGGCAATGGCCAGCGCGATGAGCTCCTTGTGCAGCTCGCTGAGGGCACCGTCCTGCAGCGCGCCCTTGGCCATTGCGCTGAAGCCCTGCATGGTGTCCGGCGTCTCCTTGCGCAGGATCGCCAGCGCCTTGGACACGTCGGTGGTGATCTGGACGAAGGACTTCGACATCGCGCTGCTCCCGTAATTTAGGAGCCGCTTATATTACGGGTTTGCGCTGCGTTTGTCGCGTTCGATCAGGGCGTAGGCCGAGTGGTTGTGGATCGACTCGAAATTCTCCGACTCGACCACGTAGGCATCGATGCGGGGCTCGCGGTCGAGCTGGCTGGCGACGTCGCGCACCATGTCCTCGACGAACTTGGGATTGTCGTAGGCACGTTCGGTGACCCACTTCTCGTCGGGGCGCTTGAGCAGTCCGAAGACCTCGCAGGAGGCCTGCGCCTCGACCAGCTGCACCATCTCCTCGATCCACAGGTGACCATTGAGCACCGCGGTCACGGTGACGTGCGAGCGCTGATTGTGGGCGCCATAGGCCGAGATCTTCTTGGAGCACGGGCACAGGCTGGTGACCGGCACGACGACCTTCATCGAGAATTCGTAATCGCCGCCCTCACCGATCGAGCCGATGAAGCACACCTCGTAGTCCATCAGGCTCTGCACGCCCGACACCGGGGCGGTCTTGTTGATGAAGTAGGGGAAGCTCATCTCCACATGCCCGGTCTCGGCCTCGAGGCGCTCGACCATCGCGCGCAGCATCGGCTCGAAGGACTCGACCGAGATCTCGCGCTCGTTGTCGTTGAGAATCTCGATGAAGCGCGACATGTGGGTGCCCTTGAAATTGTGGGGCAGGCCGACGTACATGTTGAAGTTCGCCACCGTGTGCTGCACGCCGCCCGCCTTGTCGGCGACCTTCACCGGGTGTCGGATCGACTTGATGCCGACCTTGTTGATCGCGATCTGACGGGTATCCGCGCTGCCCTGGACGTCGGGCATGGAGAGTTCGGTGGGGGCGTTCATGGGCGTTTCTCTTGATTCGAAGTCATCGGGCCAGGTGCAAGCGAGTTGCACCTGGCCCGAATCTTAGCTTTCCCGACAAAATTGCTCAACTTTCGGCGGTGCACGCGGCGCCGCGCGCTCAACCTTGTGTGTCGAGCTCCTGCGCCTGGCGGATGCGGGCGAGGATGCCGTCGTGGTCGAGGCCGACCGAGGCGAGCAGCTGCGCCTGGTCGCCGTGATCGATGAAGCGGTCGGGCAGGCCGAGGCGCAGCACGCGCGGGCGGGTTCGCAGCCCGTCGACCACACGCGCGACTTCGCTGCCGGCGCCACCGATGACGGCGTTCTCCTCGAGGGTGACGAGCAAGTCGTGGTCGGCGGCAAGCTGCGCGATGAGCGTCTCATCGAGCGGCTTCACGAAGCGCATGTTGGCGACGCTGGCGTCGAGCGTGTCGGCCACCTTGCAGGCGACCTCGACCAGGCTGCCGAAGGCCAGCAGCGCGACGCGCTTGCCCTGGCGCAGCAGCGCACCCTTGCCGATCGGCAGCGCGCGCATTTCGGCCACCGGCGCCACGCCCTTGCCGCTGCCACGCGGATAACGCACTGCCGTCGGCCCCGGATGACGGGTGGCGGTGTACAGCATCTGACGGCACTCGTCCTCGTCTGCCGGTGCCATCACCACCATGTTGGGGATGCAGCTGAGGTAGGAGAGGTCGAAGGCGCCGTGGTGGGTGGCGCCGTCGGCGCCCACCAGGCCGCCGCGGTCGATGGCGAACACCACCGGCAGGTTCTGCAGCGCGACGTCGTGAATCAGCTGGTCGTAGGCCCGCTGCAGGAAGGTCGAGTAGATCGCCACCACCGGCACGAAGCCTTCACAGGCGAGGCCGGCGGCGAAGGTCACCGCGTGTTGCTCGGCAATGCCGACGTCGAAGTAGCGCTCGGGGTACTCGTGGGCGAAGCGAACCAGGCCCGAGCCCTCGCGCATGGCCGGGGTGATGCCGACGATGCGCGGATCGGCCTTGGCGATGTCGCACAGCCAGTCGCCGAACACCTGGGTGTAGGTGAGCTTGCCACCGCCCTTGCCGGTCTGGATGCCTGCCGTGTGGTCGAACTTCGACACGCCGTGGTACAGGATCGGGTCGGCCTCGGCCAGCTTGTAGCCCTGGCCCTTGCGGGTGATCACGTGCAGGAACTGCGGGCCGGTGAGCTTCTTCAGGTTCTGCAGCGTCGGGATCAGCGCGTCGAGGTCGTGGCCGTCGATCGGGCCGTAGTAGTGGAAGCCGAACTCCTCGAACAGCGTGCCCGGGCTGATCATGCCCTTCGCGTACTCCTCGACCTTGCGCGCGAGCTCTGCGACCGGCGGGGCGATGCCGAGCACCTTCTCGCCCATGCGGCGTGCGGTGTTGTAGGTCGAGCCAGACAGCATGCGGGCAAGGATCTTGGTGAGTGCGCCGACCGGTGGCGAGATCGACATCTCGTTGTCGTTGAGGATGACCAGCAGGTTGAGGTCTTCCATGTCGCCGGCGTTGTTGAGCGCCTCGAAGGCCATGCCTGCGCTCATCGCACCATCGCCAATCACCGCGATCGCATGGCGGTCTTCCTTGCGTGCGCGCGCCGCCACCGCCATGCCGAGGGCGGCCGAGATCGAGGTCGACGAGTGCGCGGTGCCGAAGGTGTCGTATTCGCTCTCGCAGCGGCGCGGGAAGCCCGAGATGCCGCCCCAGTGGCGCAGCCCGTGCATGGCTAGGCGACGGCCGGTGAGTACCTTGTGGCCGTAGGTCTGGTGGCCGACGTCCCACACGATGCGGTCATAGGGGGTATTGAAGACGTGGTGCAGGGCGATGGTCAGTTCGACGGTGCCCAGGTTCGACGACAGGTGGCCGCCGGTCTTCGACACCGACTCGATCAGGAAGGCGCGCAGTTCATCGGCCAGGGTGCCGAGTTCGCGGCGGTCGAGCGCCCTCAGCTCGGCGGGCGAGCCGATGCGTTCGAGGTTGGGGTAGGGGGCCATGGGTCCGGCGTTCCTTGCTTGTTGTCGTGGGGCGTCGTCGGCAGGGTGTCGCGGACTCAGAAGGCGCGATGCACGATGTAGTCCGCGAGCTGGGCCAGGCGGGTCGCACGCGCGCCGAAGGGGGCGAGGGTCTGCAAGGCGTCGGCGAGCATGTCCTCGGCCAGGCGGCGCGCGTCGGTCAGGCCGAGCAGGCTGACATAGGTGGGCTTGTCGTTGTCGGCGTCCTTGCCAGCGGTCTTGCCCAGGGTGGCGGTATCGGCCTCGGCGTCGAGAATGTCATCGACGACCTGAAACAGCAGGCCGATCACCTTGGCGTAGTGGTCGAGCCGATCGAGATCGTCGGCCGACAGGCCGGCCCCGGCGCGCGCGCCGAGCAGCACCGCCGCGCGGATCAGCGCGCCGGTCTTGTGCACATGCATGAACTCGAGCTCGGCCCGGCTCAGCTGGAGGCCGACCGAGGCGAGATCAATGGCCTGGCCGCCAGCCATGCCGCGCGAGCCCGATGCGATTGCCAGCTGCGACAGCATGTCGAGCTGGGTCGCGGGGGCGAGGCCGAGCGAGCTGTCGGCAAGCGCCTGGAAGGCGAGCGTCTGCAGCGCATCGCCGGCGAGGAGCGCGGTCGCTTCGTCGTACTCGACATGCACGGTGGGCTTGCCCCGGCGCAGCACGTCGTCGTCCATGCAGGGCATGTCGTCATGGACGAGGGAGTAGGCGTGGATCAGCTCGACCGCGCACGACACACGGTCCAGGTGCTCGGGGCGTGCCGCGGCAAGTTCGCCGGCGGCATGGGCGAGCAGCGGCCGCACGCGCTTGCCACCGCCGAGCACGGCGTAGCGCATCGCCTCGTGCAGGCGCGTCGGTGCAATCGAAGCTTCGGGCAGGACCTCGGCGAGGGCAGCCTCGGTGCGTTGCTGCACCTGGCCCATCCAGTCCTGGAAAGAGAGATGGGAGTGGGGCTCGTTCATTCGCCTGCCTCTTTTGTGTCGCCGCGGAACCCTTCCGCTGCGAAATCGACCAACGTGTCACCTTCGAGAATCCGCACGCGCTGCTCCGCGTCGCTGAGCGTGCCCTGACAGTAGCGCAGCAGGCTTACGCCGCGCTGATAGCGGGCGAGCGAATCTTCCAGCGGGAGATTGCCCGATTCCATCTCCTGGACGATGGCCTCGAGCTCGGTAATGGCGGCTTCGAAGGATTTGGGGGAGGTCGCCGACTTTGGCATGGATGAATATCTGGCGCGGCAAAGGCGGAAAAATAACCGATCGCACGTCTGGCGGTCAAACGGGGGCTGACTTAAACTAACTCGTTTATTTTTCCGGCTTTCTGGTCGCACAAGGGGGGTTCGGGCGTGTCCGACATGGCTTTCAATACCGATCTGGCTCAGGCAGTTTCGCAACTGCCGGTGTCGTGGTACTTCGATGAAAAGGTCTTCGAGCTGGAGAAGAAACTCCTCTTCGATGCCGGTCCGGGGTACGTCGGCCATGAGCTGATGGTGCCTGAAGTCGGCAATTACCGTTCCCTCGAATGGCTGGACCACGCCAAGCTGCTGTTCCGTACCGACGCCGGCGTGCATCAGATGTCCAACGTCTGCCGCCACCGCCAGGCCATCATGCTGCAGGGTAGCGGCACCACCGAGCACGTGGTGTGCCCGGTTCACCGCTGGACCTACAACCAGCAAGGTGAGCTGATCGGCGCGCCACACTTTGCCCAGAAGCCCTGTCTGGGGCTCAGGCGCGATGCGCTCGAGAACTGGCAGGGCCTGCTGTTCAAGGGGCCGCGCTCGGCCAATGCCGACCTTGCCGGGATGGAGGTCGGGCGCGAGCTCGATTTCTCCGGCTACAAGCTCGACCGGGTGCAGATCCACGAGTGCAATTACAACTGGAAGACCTTCATCGAGGTCTATCTCGAGGACTACCACGTCGTCCCCTTCCACCCTGGCCTGGGCAACTTCGTGACCTGTGACGACCTGTCGTGGCAGTTCGGCGACTGGTATTCGGTGCAGAAGGTGGGCATCACCTCGCTTGCCAAGCCGGGCTCGGCCACCTACGCCAAGTGGCACAAGGCGGTGCTCGACTACTACGGCGAGAAAAGGCCCGAGCACGGCGCGATCTGGCTCACCTACTACCCCAACATCATGGTCGAGTGGTATCCGCACGTGCTGGTGGTGAGCACCCTGATCCCGACCGACATCAACAAGACGACCAACGTGGTGGAGTTCTACTACCCCGAGGACATCGTCGAGTTCGAGCGTGAGTTTGTCGAGGCCGAGCAGGCCGCCTACATGGAAACGGCGATCGAGGACGACGACATCGCCGAGCGCATGGATCGCGGGCGGCTGGCACTGCTCAGGGAGGGGCGTAACGAAGCCGGCCCCTACCAGTCGCCCTACGAGGACGGCATGCAGCACTTCCACGAGTTCTATCGGCGGATCATGGAGCCGCACATCGGGCGCTGAGCCCGCGCATCGCGGCGGCGCCGTCAAGAAAAAACCCCGGCAGGCGAAGGGCCTGGCCGGGGTTTGCTCTTACTGTGCCCGTGCAGGCTCAGCGTGCGTCCTGCAATTCCCGCGGCAGCGGGAAGGTCACCTTCTCCGGCACCCCGTCCAGGTTGCGCACCGGACTTCCGCTCAGTGCCTTCAGGCGCGCAATCACCTCTTCGACCAGCACCTCGGGCGCCGACGCGCCGGCCGTGACGCCGATGCGGCGCTTGCCTTCGATCCAGGCCGGATCGATCCCGGCCGCGTTGTCGACCAGATAGGCCGGCACGCCGCGCAGCGCTGCAACTTCGCGTAGGCGGTTGGAGTTGGAGCTGTTCTTCGAGCCCACCACGAACACCACGTCCGCGTGCGGGATCATCAGCTTCACGGCATCCTGGCGGTTCTGCGTGGCATAGCAGATGTCGTCCTTCTTCGGGCCGACGATGCTGGGGAAGCGTGCGCGCAAGGCATCGACGATGGTCGCGGCGTCATCGACCGACAGCGTGGTCTGGGTCACGTAGGCGAGCAGCTCGGGATCGGCCACCTTCAGCGCGGCGACATCCTCGGGCGTTTCCACCAGATGGATGCCGGTCTTCACCTGGCCCATCGTGCCTTCGACCTCGGGGTGGCCCCTGTGGCCGATCATGATGATCTCGCGGCCCTGCTCGCGCATGCGGCCGACCTCGATGTGCACCTTCGTCACCAGCGGGCAGGTGGCATCGAACACACGCAGGCCACGCTTCTCCGCCTCGTCGCGGACGGCGAGGGAGACGCCATGGGCCGAGAAGATGACGGTATTGCCGGTCGGCACTTCATCGAGTTCCTCGACGAAGATGGCGCCCTTGTTGCGCAGGTCGTCGACCACGAACTTGTTGTGCACGACCTCGTGGCGCACGTAGATCGGCGCGCCGAAGCGCGCCAGCGCACGCTCCACGATCTCGATCGCGCGTTCCACGCCGGCGCAGAAGCCGCGCGGGTTGGCCAGCAGGATTTCCTTGTCGTTCATCGTTTCACTTTCGGGTATCAGGTTGGGGGCGCTCGAGGGCATCAGAGGATGCCGATGACCTCGACCTCGAAGCGGATGTGCTTGCCCGCGAGCGGGTGGTTGAAGTCCACCAGCGCCGATTGTTCGTCGATCTCGCGCACCAGGCCGGAGTAGCGTGAACCGTCCGGGGCGGTGAATTCCATGATGCTCATGGCTTCGATCTCCTCGTCCGGCATGTGTTCGCGCTTGACGCGTTCGATGAGCTCGGCACGGTGCGGGCCGAAGGCATTCTCCGGCTCCAGCTCGAACACGTGCCGGGTGCCTGGCGCGAGGCCGACGAGCAGCGTCTCCATCGCCGGCAGCATCTCGCCGGCGCCGAGTTGCAGCGTGGCGGGCGTGGCGTTGAAGGTGCTGATGAGGGGCTGGCCGTTGGGCAGCGAGATGCGGTAGTGCAGGGTGACGAGGCTGTTGGCTTCGATGGTCTGGCTCACGATGGGGCTCCGGCGTGGCGTCAGGGCTGGGCAGGGTGGCCGCGGAACTGGCCCCACAGCATCAGCACGACGCCGACGGTGATGGCCGAGTCGGCCAGGTTGAACGCCGGCCAGCTCCAGCCGGCGTAGTGGAAATGCAGGAAGTCCACCACCGCGCCATGCGCGAGGCGGTCGTAGACGTTGCCGATGGCGCCGCCGATGATCAGCGCAAAGGCGGCGGGCAGCAGCTTCTCGTGGCGGTGCTGGTACATCAGCACCAGCAGCCAGCCACTGATCACCACCGCCAGCACGGTGAAGAACCAGCGCTGCCAGCCGCCATGGTCGGCGAGGAAGCTGAACGCCGCGCCGGGGTTGAAGACCAGCACCAGGTCGAAGAAGCTCGTGACCGGGATCACCTGGCCGTGATGCAGGTTCGCCAGCACGAGCTGCTTGGTCACCTGGTCGAGCACGCCGACCACCACCGCCAGGATCAGCCAGGGCAGCATCAGGGCCAGCGCGCTGCGCGAGTGGGGTGTTGGTTGGGGCGTCGGGTGGGGCGTCGTCATCGTTGCGGTCGCGTCAGGCATGGGCGCGGGTTTCGCCTTCGCCGAACAGGTTGCTCACACAACGTCCGCACAAGGTCGGATGCTCGGCATGGCTGCCGACCGAGTCGACGTAGTGCCAGCAACGCTCGCACTTCTGCGTCGCGCTCGGGGTGGCGACGATGCGCTCTTCGTCCGCACTCGCGGCCTCGCTGAGGGTCGCGGCCGAGGTCATGGTGACGAAGCGCAGGTCCTCGCCCAGGCTCGCCATCGCGGTGAACTTGTCCGAGCTCAGCGCGAGCGCGAGCTCGGCCTGCAGCGAGGCGCCGACCTTGCCTTCGGTGCGCAGCGCCTCGATGACCTTGAGTCCCTCGGCGCGCACCGCGCGGATCGTCTCCCAGCGCGCGATCAGGCCGGCTTCGCCTTCCTGTGCCGGCAGGGCGTGGAAGGTGTGCAGCATCACGCTGTCGGGCTCCTCGCCGGCCTTGGGCGGGTTGAGCACGGCCCAGGCCTCCTCGGCAGTGAAGGACAGGATCGGCGCCATCAGCTTCACCAGCGTCTGGGTGATGTGCCACAGCGCGGTCTGCGCGGCACGCCGTGGGAGGCTGCCGGCGGCGGCGGTGTACAGGCGATCCTTCAGGATGTCGAGGTAGAAGGCACCGAGGTCTTCGGCACAGAACACCTGCAGTGCCTGCACGATGCGGTGGAACTCCATCTTCGCGTAGTCGGCCTCGGCCTGCTGCGCGAGCTGGCGGGTGAAGGCCAGCGCATAGCGGTCGAGGTCCATCCACTGCTCGAGCGGCACCGCATCCTTGTCGATGTCGAAGTCGGCGGTGTTTGCGAGCAGGAAGCGCAGGGTGTTGCGCACGCGGCGATAGACCTCGACGACGCGGTCGAGGATCTCCTTGGAGATCGACAGCTCGCCCGAATAATCGGTGGACGCCACCCACAGACGCAGGATCTCGGCGCCGAGCTTGCCGGTGACTTCCTGCGGCACGACCACGTTGCCGAGCGACTTGCTCATCTTGCGGCCCTGGCCGTCCACCGCGAAACCGTGAGTGAGCAGGCTGCGGTAGGGCGCGTGGCCGTCGATCGCGCAGCCGGTGAGCAGCGAGGAATGGAACCAGCCGCGGTGCTGGTCCGAGCCTTCCAGGTACATGTCGGCGCGCGGGCCTTCCGCGTGGCCGTCGTTGTGCGAGCCGCGCAGCACGTGCTTGTGCGTGGTGCCGGAGTCGAACCAGACGTCGAGCGTGTCGCTGATCTTCTCAAAATGGGCGGCCTCGGCGCCGAGCAGCTCGGAAGCGTCGAGCTTGAACCAGGCCTCGATGCCTTCCTGCTCCACGCGCAACGCGACTTCTTCCATCAGCTCGACGGTGCGCGGATGCAGCTCGCCCGTTTCCTTGTGCAGGAAGAAGGGGATCGGCACGCCCCAGTTGCGCTGGCGCGAGATGCACCAGTCGGGGCGGTTGGCGATCATCGCGTGCAGGCGCGCCTGGCCCCAGCCGGGGTAGAACTTGGTGGCTTCCACCGCGCGCAGCGCGCGCTCGCGCAGGGTCGAGCCGTCGGCGGCGGTCTTGTCCATGCCGACGAACCACTGCGCGGTGGCGCGATACACCAGCGGCGTCTTGTGGCGCCAGCAGTGCATGTAGCTGTGGGTGATCTTGCCGTGCGACAGCAGGGCGCCGACTTCGGCGAGCTTGTCGACGATGGCCGGGTTGGCCTTCCAGATGTTCATGCCGCCGAAGAAGGGCAGGTCGGACACGTACTCGCCGCCGGCCATCACCAGCGACAGGATCTCCTCGTTGCTGCGGCCGTAGGCGCGCCACGAGTTGAAGTCGTCCACGCCATGTGCGGGTGACGAGTGCACGATACCGGTGCCGGCGTCGATGCCCACGTAGTCGGCCAGATACACCGGCGACACGCGGTCGTAGAAGGGGTGGCGGAACTCGATGCGCTCGAGGGCCGCGCCCTTCGCGGTGGCGACGATGCGGCCCTCGAGCTGGAAGCGCTGCAGGGCGGATTCGACCAGTTCCTTGGCCAGCACCAGCAGGCGCTCGCCCGTGTCGACGAGCGCGTAGTCGAATTCAGGATGGGCATTGAGCGCCTGGTTGGCCGGGATGGTCCACGGCGTGGTGGTCCAGATCACCGCGGCGGCGGGCTTGTCGAGCCTCGCCAGGCCGAAGGCGGCGGCAAGCCTCCCGGCATGCTCACCCGAGACCGGGAAGGCGACATCGATGGTCGGCGAGGGCTTGTCGGCGTACTCGACCTCGGCCTCGGCCAGTGCCGAGCCGCAGTCGAAGCACCAGTTAACCGGCTTCAGGCCCTTGAACACGTAGCCGTTCTTCGTCATCTCGGCCAGGGCGCGGATCTCGTTGGCCTCGTTGGCGAAGTCCATCGTGCGGTACGGGTTGTCCCAGTCGCCGAGCACGCCGAGACGGATGAAGTCGGCCTTCTGGATCTCGATCTGCTCGGCGGCGTAGGCGCGACAGAGCTCGCGCACGCGGTCGGCGGGCAGGTTCTTGCCGTGGGTGACCTCGACCTTGTGCTCGATCGGCAGGCCGTGGCAGTCCCAGCCCGGCACGTAGGGCGCGTCGAAGCCGGCGAGCGTCTTCGAGCGCACGATGATGTCCTTGAGGATCTTGTTCAGCGCGTGGCCGATGTGCAGGCTGCCGTTGGCGTAGGGCGGGCCGTCGTGGAGCACGAACTTGGGCCGGCCGGCGCTGGCCTTGCGGATGCGCTGGTAGAGCTTCTTCTGCTGCCAGTCGGCGATCCAGTTCGGCTCGCGCTTGGGCAGGTCGCCGCGCATCGGGAAGGGGGTGTCGGGCAGGTTGAGCGTCTTGCGGTAGTCGGCCATGGCGGATTCGATGTCTTTGGGGTCGGTTCGGTTCTTCGAGTGCCCTGCAGTGCTCGGGGGCGGTCAGGAGTGATCCGGTTGCGACGGCTCGGTCGGGTGAGCCGGGTGCGAGGCGAACCAGGCGCGGGCCGTCTCGGCGTCGCGCGCGATCTGGGCACGTAGCGCTTCGAGCGAGGGGAACTTCTGTTCGTCGCGCAGTTTGTGCAGGAAATGCACGCGAATGTGGGCGCCGTAGCACTCCGCGGTCCAGTCGAACAGGTGCACTTCGAGCCTGGCACGGCCGTTGGCCGTTGCCGTGGGCCGCAGGCCGATGTTGGCCACGCCGGCGATGCGCTCTTGCGCCAGCCCTTCGACGCTCACCGCATACACGCCGGTGAGCGCCGGACGGCGGTGCTTCATCTGGATGTTGGCGGTGGGAAAGCCCAATTGGCGCCCCAGCTTGTCCCCGTGGCTGACACGGCCGGCGATGCTGTAGGGTCGCCCGAGCAGGCGCGCAGCGTGACCAAGATCATCCTCGAGGAGGGCCGCACGCACCGCGGAGCTCGACACGCGCTCGCCGTCCACGCCCAGCGTCGGCATGGCCTCGACCCCGAAGCCGTGGCGGCGGCCTGCTTCCTGCAGCATGGCGAAGTTGCCGCGGCGGCGGGCGCCGAAGCAGAAGTCGTCGCCAATGAAGAGGTGGCGCACGCCCAGTCCGCGCACCAGGGTGTCGTCGATGAAGCTCTCGGCCGATTGCGCCGCCAGGCGGGCATTGAAGCGGCAGACGTAGGTGCGATCAACCCCGGCTGCCTGCAGCAGCAACAGCTTCTCGCGCAGCGAGGCCAGGCGGGCAGGCGCGTCGGCCGGGCTGAAGTACTCGCGCGGATGCGGCTCGAAGGTGAGCACCACCGCCGGCAGGCCGAGCTCGCGGGCCTTTCCGGTCAGCAGCGTGAGCAGGGCCTGGTGGCCGCGATGCACACCGTCGAAGTTGCCGATGGTGAGCACCGAGGCCGTGTCGGCCTGCTCGGGAATCCCGCGGTGAACCTGCATAAGCGCCTGAAAAAGCCGCAATTATAGCGACAAAGCCCGCGTCTGCGGGCTTTGCGGCTGGGGAGCCAGGCGGTCGGCGACGGGTCGCCGCCGGCTCAATCGAGTTGGGCGACGCGCGTCGGCGTGCTCGGCGCGTGCTCCTGGAAGTAGCGCTTGATGCCGCGCATCAAGGCGTTGGCCATCTTGTCCTGGTAGGCCTCGTCGTTGAGGCGGCGCTCTTCCTGCGGGTTGCTGATGAAGGCGGTTTCGACCAGCACCGAGGGGATGTCGGGCGCACGCAGCACGGCGAAGCCGGCCTGTTCGACCTCCGGCTTGTGCAGCCGGTTGACCGTGCCGAGCTCGCCGAGCATGGCGCGGCCGAGCTTGAAGCTGTCGTTGATGGTGGCGGTCTGCGACAGGTCGAGCAGGGTGCGGGCAATGTGGCCGTCCTGGCGAGCGAGATTGACGCCGCCCACAAGGTCGGCGTCGTTTTCCTTCTGCGCCAGCCAGCGTGCGGCCGAGCTCGAGGCGCCACGCTCGGACAGCACGTACACCGAGCTGCCGTTGGCTTCGGGCCGCACGAAGGCATCGGCGTGGATCGACACGAAGAGATCGGCGCGCACACGACGTGCGCGTGCCACGCGCTGGTGCAGCGGCACGAAGTAGTCGCCGTCACGCGTCAGCACCGCGCGCATGCCGGGTTCGGCGTCGATCTTGCGCTTGAGCCGGCGCGCGATCGACAAGGTGACGTTCTTCTCGTGACTGCCGCCACGGCCGATCGCGCCCGGGTCCTCGCCGCCATGGCCGGGGTCGAGGACGACGGTGTATAGGCGATTGACGGCCGCTTCGTTGCGTCCGCCGCGGCGGGCCGGTTCGCGTGGCTGCGCGCGTGCGACCGCGGTGGCATCCTTGCCGTCCTCGCCCATCGCCGCATCCATCGGCGAATCCTTCAGGATCAGCGCCATCAGCGGGTCGTGTTCCTCGGTCGGATGCAGGTCGAGCACCAGGCGGTGGCCGTAGTCGCCGACCGGCGCCAGCGTGAACACCTGCGGATTGACCTGGTTCTTGAGTTCGATGACGACGCGCACGACGCCGGGGCGGTTCTGCCCGGCACGGATCAGGCGGATGTAGGGGTCGGACTCCATGACCTTGGACGGCAGCGACTGCAGCACGCTGTCGAGTCGCACGCCCTCGAGGTCCACCACCAGGCGGTCCGGGTCCTGCACCAGCATGTGGCTGAAACGCAGGGCCGCAGCGCCTTCGAGGGTGATGCGGGTGTATTCCGGCGAGGGCCACACGCGCACGGCGAGCAGGCTGGCCGGGGCGGCGTGGCCGACCGGGCTGACCATCAGCGCAAGCGTCGCGCCGGCGAACTTGAGCAGCTCGCGCCGATTGAGGCTGCGCGCGCGCGCCGGGGCGAGTTCGAGGCCCTGTCCCGCAGCGTCGTGTTCGATCAAGCCGTCCTGGGCGCCGGGTCCGCGCCCTGCAATGTCTTTCCCAGTTCGATCACGCATTTCCGCCCCGCATCCGTGTGTCCGCAAATCTCCGCAAAGCGCCCGTCGGCCTCGGTTCGCAGCCGGATCTCGAGGTCGGGAGCGGGAAGGTAGGGGGCCGCCTTGTCGGGCCACTCCACGATGCACACCCCCGGTCCCGCAAAGTACTCGTCCAGCCCCGCGTCCAGATATTCTTCGGGCGAATTGAAGCGATAAAAATCAAAGTGATATAAGTCTAATCTAGAAACTACGTAAGGTTCAATCAAGGTGTATGTCGGACTCTTCACCTTTCCGGCGTGACCGAGGGCCCGCAGCAGGCCGCGGGTGAGGGTGGTCTTGCCCATTCCGAGGTTGCCCTGCAGCCAGATCCTGAGCCCTGGATGCAGCGCGCGGGCCAGCGCGGCACCCAGCGCCTCGGTGTCGATTTCGCCCGGCAAGTGCGCGCCCACACGGGCGCCGTTATCATCGGCGGCTTGAATCAACTCGATCATGGGAACCTCGCGGGGATGGCGGCTGGACAGGGGAACGGGATGATCAGCGCGCCGGCGTCGTCGCCATTCGACGGCGCGAAGCTTGTTGCGCAAATCAGACAGTGGGGGCTCGAACTGGGCTTCGGGGCGGTCGGCGTCGGCGGTGTGGACCTCACCGACGCCGAGCCCGGTCTGGCGGCCTGGCTCGAGGCCAGTTTCCATGGCGAGATGGATTATATGGCGCGCCATGGCATGAAGCGTGCGCGCGCCGCCGAACTGGTACCGGGCACGCTGCGCGTGATCAGCGCACGCATGGACTACTGGCCCGACGCAGCTCCCGCCGACGCCGCGCTCGCCGATCCGCAGCGCGCCTATGTGTCGCGCTATGCGCTGGGGCGGGACTATCACAAGGTGCTGCGTGCCCGCCTGCAGAAGTTCGCCGAGCGCATCGCGGCGGTGGCGCCGCACCAGTACCGGGTGTTCACCGATTCCGCCCCGGTGCTGGAAGTGGAGCACGCCAGCCGCAACGGGCTGGGCTGGCGCGGCAAGCACAGCCTGTTGCTCGATCGTGCGGGGGGCTCGTGGTTCTTCCTCGGCGAAATCTTCACCGACCTGCCGCTGCCACTCGATGCCGGCGTCGAGCCGCACTGCGGGCGCTGTACCGCCTGCATCGAGGCCTGCCCCACCGGCGCCATCGTCGCCCCCTACCGCGTCGATGCACGGCGCTGCATCTCCTATCTGACCATCGAACTGCAGGGCGCGATTCCTGCCGACCTGCGACCGCTGCTCGGCAACCGCATCTACGGCTGCGACGACTGCCAGCTCGTGTGCCCCTGGAACCGCTTCGCCCAGCTCACGCACGAGCCGGATTTCGCGCCGCGCAATCGGCTCGACAGCGCCACCCTGGTCGAGCTCTTCGCCTGGTCAGCGGCCGACTTTGCCGAGCGCACCGCGGGCAGCGCGATCCACCGCATCGGCCACGAGCGCTGGCTGCGCAATATCGCCGTCGCGCTGGGCAATGCGCCGGGGACGCCCGAGGTGCTGGCGGCGCTGCGCGCGCGCGCGCAGGACGACAGCGCGCTGGTGCGCGAGCATGTGGCCTGGGCGCTCGCGCGCCATGCGGCGGCGGCAACCGGCTAGAATCGGCCGCCCTCCGCCGGAAGCCCCGCAGGGAAGACCCCATCGAATACCCCGTGGAAGACCGCATGGAAGACCGCATCGAAAAGCTCGAGACCAAGCTGATGGCCGCCGAGGATCTGCTCGACGAACTCAACCGCACGGTGTGGCGCCAGCAGCAGGAGCTCGAGCTGCTACGCGAACATGTGCGTCAGCTCGCCCAGCAGGTGAAGACCATCCAGCCCGGTAATCCGCTGCGTCCCGAGGACGAGGTCCCGCCGCACTGGTAAGCGGGTTCAGGCGATCAGCGCCCCGGTGAGCCGCGCCAGGGTGTCGCCGAAGGCACTGGTCAGGATCACCAGCAGCGGCATGCCGTAGCCGAAGCCGTACACCGCTAGCCGGATGCGCCGATGCGCGCTGCCCAGCTCCAGGAAGTGGTCGCACACCAGGCGCACCTTGATGCCCATCACCAGGGCCACCACCACGGTCACGCCGAAGCCGGCTTCGGCCCGGCCGCCGAGACCGGCGCCGGCCACGCTGAGCAGCACCAGCAGCAGCCAGACCAGATCGAGTTTGCGTGTCCCGCTCATGTCGCCCGCCCGCTCATCGCAGCACGTAGAACAGCGGAAAGATCATCAGCCACAGGATGTCGGTCGCGTGCCAGTAGCAGGCGAAGGCCTCCAGCCCGGCGTGCTCGGCGACGGTGTAGGCGCCGCCGGCGGTGCGCGCCATCACCCACAGCATGCCGAGCAGCCCCCAGAACACGTGCACCAGGTGGGTGAAGCTCAGGTAGTAGTAGGTGATGATGAAGACGCCCCCGCTGCCGTCCAGCCCGTGGGCGAAGTTCCAGCGCAGCTCGAGCACCTTGATCAGCGGGTAGCCCAGGCCGAACACGAAGCCGGCCAGCAGCCAGCGCAGGCAGGCAGCCTTGCGTGCCGCCCGCATCGAATGCAGGGCGCGTGCCACGCACCAGCCGCTGGTCAGCAACATCAAGGTGTAGCCGGTGCCGGCGGCGAGCGACAGTTGGCCGGGACCGGCGCGGAAAGCCTCGGGGTGATGGGCGCGGGCGACGAAGTACACCGCGAACAGCAGGGCGAACTCGGTGAGCTCGCAAAAGATGCCCACCCACATCGCCTTGCTGCCGGGAATGCGGCCAGCATGAGCCTGCGCGGGAGTGGGGGCGGGCGCGTTGGTGCGCTCAGGAAAGGCAAGGGAGGCGGTCACTGCACGGGGGCCGGTGGTGTGTTGGAGCCGATCGTCGACATCGACAGGCGCTGGATGAAAGGAATACGCCGGTGCGCAGCCCCGCGCCTTGATCCAGGGTAAATCGTGCGCGCGGGTGCGGCGCCGATTCGATGCGGGTGCGATACTCCCTGTCCTATCCACGTGGAGGTACCAGTCGTGAAAACCGCACTATCCCTTGCCCTGCTGGGCTTGCTGCTGCCCTCGCTGGCGCAGGCCGAGACCGTGGGCAGTGTCGATACCGCCTTCAAGCTCATCGGCCGCAACCACCAGGTCGTCGTCGAGGTGTTCGACGACCCGAAGGTGAAGGGGGTGTCCTGCTACGTGTCGCGGGCGCGCACCGGTGGGGTCAAGGGCACGCTGGGCCTCGCCGAGGATACCGCCGACGCTTCGGTGGCCTGCCGCCAGGTCGGCGAGATCGCGTTTGCCGAGCCGCTGCGAAAGCAGGAGGAGGTGTTCTCCCAGAGCGCCTCGATCCTGTTCAAGAAGATCCGCATCGTGCGCATGGTGGATGGCTCGCGCAACACGCTCGTCTATCTCGTCTATAGCGACAAGCTCATCGACGGCAGCCCGCAGAACAACGTCACCGCCGTGCCAGTGGCGCGCGCCTTGCCGATCCCGGTCCGCTGAGCACGGGGCCGGCGGAGTTGCTCAGGCCGCAGCCACCTCGTTCAGGCTGCACTTGGTGACGCCGAATTCGGTCCGCACCAGCAGCGGGTAGCTTGCGCCGCTGAAGCGGCCGAAACTGCCGATGTTGTATCCGACCACGTAACCGGCGACATGGCCGATCCAGACGCGCCGGCCGACGCGGTAGCCGGCGCGGATCGCACGATTGACGGCAAGCTCGACGCCGCCGTGGCAGGGGTGAGGGCTGTTCTCGCTGCGTTTGCCCTCGATGACGGAGAGGGACTGGGTGCTCATGATGACCTCTGTCGGGGTGCCCGGGGGTGGGCCTGCAAAGCCTTCAACGGCCCGCTTGCTGCGAGCCTGACCCACTTTCCCGCACTGAGCGAAGCAGGGGAGTGATCGTTGTCACGCTCCGGCTCAATTCCTACCGCCCGGGCGGGCGATCATCATCGTGCCGTGACCGGACGCACACCCGCGGCCTGCGTCAGCCGGCGCATTGCGCCGCCAGCCAGCGGCCCTCCGTCTCGACATCGAGATCACCACGGGTGGAGCGCATCGTCACCCGCGTCGTGAAGTACTCCGGACTGTCGATCCGCGCGCGGAAGCTGCCAGTCGCCTCCGGCCCGGTGCAGCGCATCGCCCCGCTCACGGTGTTGCCGCTCTTCACCACCTCGGTCAGCGTGCAGTTGCCCTCGACCTTGCCCGCGTAGATCGCGTCCTGGCGTGCCTGCTCGGGCGTGATGCAGGTGCGCACGGTGCCGTCCTGGCCGAGGCTCACGCCGCGCTGCGCCATCTGCTGCTCGATCATGCGGCGGGTATCGGCGGGCAGGTTCTTGAGCTGCTGCTGCAACTGCGCCATCTGTGCCGACAGGTCGGGCAGGCCGCCCACGCTCAGGTGGGTGGAGCGGAACTCCCACAGGCCGGGGCGGATGTTTTCCACGGCATGGGCGGAAAGCGGGAGGCTGGCGAGGGCCAGTACGACGGCGGTCAGTTGGCGGAGGGGCATGAGGGGCGTCCTGTGGGTGTCGGGGGGAACGAGCGCTCGGCAGCGTGGTTTCAAACTCAGGGGAATTATCTCAGGCCGAAGCGCGAGACGCGGTCCGAGCAAGTGTCTCGATGGTGAGCAAATATGTGTGCTTGAGTGCAAGGCCCGACCCAGACGAAACGCGCTCAAGCGTCCGGTGGAGCCTCGAAGCTGCCGGGCACGCCGAGCAATCCAGGCGAACGCACTCGAGGGGCTCCGATTCATTCAAAGTCGCTAGAATTCCCAGGTCATAGGATGATGACGCACACGCCTCGCTCGGGGGCGGTGAGATCTCGAAACGCAGCGTAAGACGCGCAAGAATCGATCGCCGGGGTGGAGCGAACGGCCGGCTTGGGCGTGCTTCCTCAAGACAGAAATTGATCAGCGGTTTCTTTTTGACTGAGCGCTCTTTGCATGACGACCCAGGAGAAAAAGCATGTTCTCGATCCGCCGCATCAAGTCGCATCTCGCCGCTCTCCTGCTGTCGATGACCGCGGTGTCGGGCGAGGCTGCGTTTTCCAATGTGTTCTTCTTCGGCGATAGCCTGTCCGACACGGGCAACGGCTATACGGCAAGTGGTGGGACTTTTCCCCCCTCGCCCTACCAAGACGGACGATTCTCGGACGGCCCACTGTGGGTGGAGTACCTCGCAAGCGGCCTCGGGTTGCCGGCCGCCTCCGACGCATGGTTGAAGGGTGGCAACAATTTCGCCTGGGCCGGTGCGTACTCGGGCGCCGACGGGGCTGGCGGAGCGGGAACCGGACTGCTCACCCAAGTCTTCGGCCAGTGGCCGCTCATCAGCGGCGGCGCTGCCGACCCCGACGCGCTCTATGTCCTCGGCATTGGCGCTAACGACTTGCGCGAAGCCGTGGGCGCGAACGCCGGCATGGGAGCCGATGACATCGCGTTTCGCAACGGGATCGCCGACGCTGCCCTTGGGAACCTCAGCTTCTCGCTGAATGCGCTGATTGCTGCCGGCGCGCGCAATCTTCTAATCCCCAACGTTCCCGATCTCGGCCTTACCCCCGAGGCGGCTCTCGGAGGCGCGGCCGCGGCCTCCACCCAGGTGAGTACCTACTTCAACGCAATTCTCGCCGACAGCCTCGAGACGCTGCGCAATTCAGTGTTCGCGCCAAGTGTCGTCGAGCTTGATTTCTTCGGCTTGCTGCGCGCCGTGCATGCCGATGCATTGGCCGGTGGCGGCCGCTTCGGCCTCGTCAATGCCGTGCTCCCATGCTTCGCGCCGAATGCCCCGAGCTGTGATACGTCACTGTTCGTGGATGAGCTCCACCCCACGGCAACGTTGCATGAGCTCGCCGGCAGCTTGGCGCTTGAGGCCTTGGGCGTGCCCGAACCTTCGGTGCTGCTGCTCGTCGGCCTTGGACTCGTCCTGCTTGGTAGGCGGTGGCGCCCAGGCTTGCAGGCGACGCCGACTCAACGATGTTGAGCGCAAGGCACCGCGCGGGCTTCGATCATGGGTCTGTTGCGTGGCGACCCGTACCCTCTTGGGCTAGGTGACGGGCAGCGTGTGCGACCCATTGAGCCGGGCGCTTCGTCGCCCCGTAGCGGTTCGCACGATGCCCGCGTGTCAGGGGCACGGCCACGAGGCACTCCACGCCCCTTAGGCAGCGCGGCTTACTTGCTGCGCCTGACTTCGGTCTTGAGGATTTCGGCACCCATGCCCCGTGTTGCGCCAAGCGGCATGGCACGCATGGTGGCTCCTCCTTCAGTCTGCTGGGCGGTCTTGCTTGAACCGTGAGTCGGACGCCACCGCCAGCGCCTTCATGCGGGCGATGGAGGGCGTGATGTCGAGATCGCCGACCCGGAGCAGTTCGGGCAGGCAGGCGGTGTAGTCGCCGATGCCCTTGATCAGGAAGAACAGCCGGTAGGGAAAGCGCTTGGCGAGTGCCAGCACGATCAGCACCACGGCTGCGTAGAAGGCCCACTCGCCGACCGACTCCGCCAGACCGCCCTGTCCGCGAAAGAAGATCTCCACCGGCTCGATCGGCTATCTGTCCGACGCGCTCGAATCGGTGGTCAATCTGGCCGGCGACGGCTTCGCCTTGTGGATGGTGTCCTATGCCCGCCAGCCCGCCGACGACGAGCACCAGTACGGTCACGGCAAGGCCGTGTATTTCTCTGCCGCCTTCGAAGGCGGGCTGATCTTCATCGCCGCGCTGATCATCCTCCTCACCGCGGCCGAGCGGACCTGATCATCACCCACGCCCAACCAAGTCCAACCAAGTCCAACGCGCCCCGATGCACCTGCTGATCATCGAGGACGACCGCACCATCGCCGAGAACATCGACGACTACCTCGAGGCGCGCGGTCACCAGTGCGATTACGCCGACTCGATCGCAGCGGCCTCGGCGCTGCTCGCGCGCACCGGGGTCGATGCCCTCGTCCTCGACCGCAACCTGCCCGACGGCGACGGCCTCGCGCTCGCACGCCGGCTGCGCACCGAGGGGTGTGCGACGCCGATCCTGACACTGACCGCGCGACGCCCTGGCGGACAAGCTGCTCGGCTTCGAGGCCGGTGGTGACGACTACCTGGTCAAGCCCTTCGCCCTGCAGGAGCTCGAGGCGCCGCGCCGCTGGCTGCCGCCGCGCAACGCGCTCCTCGCCTTGATTGCTTCGAACACATTGCGCTGATCCATCATGATCGGTGCGTCGCTTCGCCTGGGGGTCGCCACCTTCATGGCCTTGATGCTTCAGCAAGGTCTGATGGCGACACGGCGCCGAGGATGGAGAGGGCGCTGACCGTAAGCATTCGGGCGGCAAAGTGGATGTTCATAGTGAGGCTGCCCTTGCGTCGTCAGGTGGAAGTGGGCGGCCATGCCGTCCTGAACACTGAAACGAGGCGGAGATTGAAATGTCTCCTGCGCGACGGGCAGGTCGAGGAAGAATTCGGTGGGACGCGGATCCATGACGCACGCTCCTCTTGCCAGGCTGGACGGCCGGGAGGCACGCCACGCGCCCCCCGGCTCCGCTGATTACTTGCTGCGCTTGACTTCGGTCTTGAGGATGTCGCCGGTCACCGGATCGACATCGAGCTCGACGCGGCGCCCCTGTGCATCAATCGCCTTGACCTCGTACTTGTCGCTGTCGTGCTCGATCTTCTCGAAGTCGCGGTAGCCGGCGGATTCCAGCTTGGTCTGCACCTGCTCCATCGTCATCCAGTTGGCCTGGGTGGTCGTGGTGGCCGTGGCGGCGGCGTTCTGCGCGAACGCGGGCACGAACATGGCTCCGGCACCGATGATGCCGCCGGTCAGGGCGAGGGTCGCGATAAGGGTGGTGGCACGCATGATGGCTTCTCCTTCAGTCTGGTTGGCGGCCTTGCTTCGACCGTGATGCCATGCTGCGCCACCGGGCCTGAATGCGTGCTGAAGGGGGTGTTCATGTGGTGTTCATGCGGCGGGCGCCTGCCGGGTCCATGCCCGGCGCCCGGTCGCGTGCAGGACGTATGGCTTTTACGTGCAGCGCGGGCTCGGCCTCTACTGCGGCGACATCGAGGCGCGCGTCGAAGGTGGCGAACTGGGCGAGGTGGTGTGGGGCAACCACGATGCGGTCGACCAGGCGCTCGGCGCGCTGGGTGAGGCGAGGGCGCTGACGGAGTGGTTCGAACGCGACATCGCGCCCTGAAGCCGAGCGCCTTGGCGACCGCCTGCGCCCGGCCCGAACACGCTCACTGCGCGGGCGCCAGCCCGATCATCGACATCAAGTCGGCTGCGGCAGAAGCTCCGCCCCACCACAGCAGCATCACCGAGGCCGCCGCGGCCAGCGTGACCAGGTAGCCGCCGAGCAACATCAGGCCGTCGCGCAGACGCAGCCCCCAGGACATCAGCACGATGGCCAGGGCCGGCAGCACGTTGTCGAAGCTGATGATCGGTACCGGAACCATCATCGACAGCCCGGCGGCCGACAGCATCATCCCGTTGAGGACGCGGGCCGGCCGGTCGCTCAGGGGCAGCAGGCGCGGTCGCCCCCACAAGGCGATCACATTCACAACGCGGCCGAGCATGCGTTCCAGCAAGGCCCGGGCGCGACCGTTCATCTCGCGCCGGGCAAGCCAGCCCGGCAAGGGCACCGGCTGACCGACCAACACGCCGAAGGCGATCAGCAGGCTGAGGGCGCCGACCGCCGAGGCCATGCCGGGGAGTGCAACCGGAAACAGCAGCGGCATCGCCAGCAGGCCCAGCCAGACCACGCGCTGGCGGTTGCTCTGGCCGAGGGCATCGCCCATCGTGCCGTTCATCGATGCGAGCTGTGCCCCGGCGATCCGTTCGACGGTCGTCCGGCGTTTGTCGTTCATGGATTCTGCCCCGGAAGATGGCTGGCTGTTCTCGTCTCTCACGATCATCCCAATAGCGCGCTTGCCGATCCTGCACCGAAGCCCAGGTCGATCGGCAAGCGCTAGACTTGTTGCCGTCTTGCTCATTCGGACTCCCGATGAAGTTTCACAGTTCCACGCGGGTGCGGCGTGCCTGAAGACCTGCAGCCCCGGCCCCCCGGAGAGGCCTTCGCGCCGTCCGCCTCGATCCCTGTCCCTCGGCTCGATGCTGCGTCGCCGCTGCTGTTCGTGATCAACGCCGCTGCGGGCGCCCATGATATCGAGGCCAAGCGTGCGGTGATCGAATCGGCCCTCGCCGCGTGTGGGCGCAAGGGCGAGTTGCTCGTCTGCCAGCCCGAAGAGCTGCCACGCGTGGCCACCGAGGCCGCGACGGCGGCGCTGGCGCGCAGCACGGCGGTGGTGGCGGTCGGCGGCGACGGCAGCCTGAGCACGGTGGCGCGCGCGGCGCACGCGGCCGGTTGCGCCATGGGCGTCATCCCCTACGGCACCTTCAACTACTTCGCGCGCGCGCACGGCATCCCCACCGAGCCGCTCGCCGCCGCACGCCAACTGCTGGATGCGCGTCCCACGCCGATACAGGTGGCTTCGATCAACGAGCGGGTCTTTCTGGTCAATGCCAGCCTCGGCCTCTACCCGGACCTGCTGCAGGACCGCGAGGCCTTCAAGGCACGCTTCGGCCGCAGCCGCTGGGTGGCGTTCGTGGCGGCCGTCGCAACGCTGCTGCGCGCGCAGCGCCGGCTGCGCCTGCACATCGAGACGGGCGCCACGGTGCGCGACGTGCAGACGCTGACGCTGTTCGTGGGCAATAACCCGCTCCAGCTGCAGCAGTTCGGGGCTGAACCGGAAGACACCGTCCCGGGAACGCCCGGCGACGGCAGCCTCGCCGCGCTGGTGCTGCGGCCGATCGGGACGCTGGCGCTGCTGGGGCTGATGGTGCACGGGGCGATGGGCCGGCTCAGGGAGGCCGCCGGGGTGGAGAGCTTCGAATTCACGCACATGGTGGTGAGGCCCACGCTGGCGCCGGGACACCGCAAGGTGGTCGTGGCCTGCGACGGCGAGGTCACGCGCATGCGCACGCCGATCGACATCCGCGTGCTCGACACGCCCCTGTACCTGCTCCGACGCGATGACGCCGCGGACACGACCCCCGCGCCCCGGACGGTCCCATGAGCGTCCTGCTGCATCTCTCCGACACTCACTTCGGCACCGAACGCGCGCAGGTGGTCGAGGCCCTCCTCACGCTGACCGCCCGTGAGCGGCCCGAGCTTGCGGTGCTTTCGGGAGACATCACGCAAAGGGCGCGGCCTGCTCAGTTCCGCGCCGCGAAGGCCTTCGTCGAGCGCCTGGGCGCGCCGGTTCTGGCCGTGCCGGGCAACCACGACATTGCGCTCTTCGATCTGTGGGCGCGCGCGACACGGCCCTACGCGCGCTACGTCAGCGCCTTCGGGACCGAACTCGAGCCGGTGCATGCGTCGCGGGACCTGCTCGTCGTCGGCGTCAACACCACGCGCGCCTGGCGGCACAAGCACGGCGAGGTGTCCCCGCTGCAGATCGATCGCGTGGCCGCCGCGCTGAGCGAGGCCCAACCGCAGCAACTGCGCGTGGTGGTCGTGCATCAGCCGGCGGCCGTGTGCCGGCCCGAGGACCGCAGGCACCTGTTGCGCGGCCACCATGCCGCCTTGCGGGCGTGGTCCGCAGCCGGGGCCGACCTCGTGCTGGGCGGACACATTCACCTGCCCTACACGCTGGCGCCGGCCGGCCTGGCGCGCCGGCTCTGGGTGGTCCAGGCCGGCACCGCCGTGTCCGCGCGCACCCGACCCGGGGGGCCCAATTCCGTGAATATCGTGCGCTGGGGTGGGGGAAGCGGCTGGCGCAGCGCAGGTTCGCCGGGCGAGGACGCGGGGCGCGGGGACTGCATCATCGAGCGTTGGGACTACGCGCCCGATGCGCAGGCCTTCGTCCTCAACACCTTCACCCGGCTCACGCCGGAGCGTGCCTGAGCTCAAGCTTGCCCAAGCGCCACCGGCTGCCAGCCGCGGCCGGCATACTGCCTGCTGCCGGCGAATGGCCGACGTCCCGCGCCTGAGCGCGGCGGAATGGGCGCTGCTGAAGCACGGCCTGATGGCGCTGCCGCCCGATCATCTAGCGGCGATCCGGCGCAAGATAAGCAAGATGGCGCTGGACGGGGAGCGTATCAATCGGACCCTGGCGGGAGGGCCACTGCGGTCATCAAAGTCGGCACGCAGTTATCCGAACGGGATGACCGCTTACTCTTTTCATCAACTCACACTATCGGCCATCAGGAGACATAGCGGCTGAGAAATTTCCTCCAACGCGAACGGCGGGTAACCGATCTGGGACTGGTCATCG